>CALRPR020000101.1:0-11658 GCA_943370125.1 Allobosea thiooxidans
CCTGATCGCAAGGGCAATAACCGGCTTGATGGGCTGCGCGATATTCTGGAAGACAACCGGGTGTCGCTGCTGTTCCTGATCCCCGGCGTGAATGAAACGCTCCGCCTGCATGGCACGGCCACGATCTCAACCGATCCCGAATTACGCGCGCAGTCGGTGGCGCAGGGCAAGGAACCGGCCACGGTACTGATCATCAAAATCCGTGAAATTTTCATCCAATGCCCGAAATCGCTGATGCGATCGGCCTTATGGGGCGGGCAGGCGCGCCCGGCCGAGGCACCAAGCCTGGGGCAGTTGATCTCCGCCCATAAGAAGGGCGCGGTTGATGCGGTAGCCTATGACTTGGCGGCACCGGCACGGATGAAGGCCAATCTTTACTGAAGGCGAGCGCCAGACCGTTACCGATCCGTCAGCCGCAATTCAATGCGCCGATTGCGCGCCAAGGCTTGGGGTGAATCGCCCGGATCAATCGGCTGCGCATCGCCAAAGCTGGTGGCCGCCACACGATTGGCGGGCAGGCCCTCCGCGATCAGGATTTGCGCGACCGCAATGGCGCGTGCTGCGGCCAATTCCCAATTGCTGGCAAAGCGTGCGCTGCGAATAGGCGTACGATCTGCGTGGCCATCCACGCGCATCACCCAGGCAACATCAGCGGGGATCAGCGGCGTCACCTCGGAAAGCACCCCTGCCAAATCGCGCAATTGCCTGAGACCAGCGTCCGACAATTCAGCACTGCCCGGGGCGAAAAGCACCTCACCCTGGAAGACAAAGCGGTCCCCTACAATGCGCACTTCGGGCCTTTCGCCCAAAACATCGCGGAGCCTGCCAAAGAAATCACTGCGATAGCGCTGCAATTCCTCAACCCGTGCCGCGAGTGCCGCATTCAGGCGCTGGCCGAGCAGCGCCATTTGCGCATTGCGATCCCGCCCTTCCGCTTCCGCCAGATCAAGCGCGCGTGACAGCCTGGCCAATTCCGCGCGCAGCGCTTCTGTCTGGCGCGTCAGTAGTGCCACTTGCGCGGCAGCGCTTTCTGCCAAGCGCGCGCGTTCGCCCACTTCTGCTTCTGCCCGTTCGCGCCCGCGTTGTTCCTGCGCGGCGCGGCGTTCCAATTCATCGCGTAGCGCCGTCAGTGCCCTGATCTGTTCGGAAAGCCGTGCCATTTCGGAAAGCCGTTGCGTGACGGTTTCACGTTCCACCCGTACTTGCCGATCCAAAGTCTGTGCTTCGCGCCGCATCGCCTCCAGCGCCGCTTGCGCGGCGGCCAATTCTGTCTGGCTGCCGCGCAAATCCCGTTGCAGCCGCGCGGCATCGCCGCCTGTGCGTTCAGCGCGCCCCAGCGCTTCGGCCATTTGCCGTTCCATGGCGCCGGCGCGGTCCGCGGCACTGCGCGCTGCTAATTCCAAATCCGAAAGCCGCGCGCCCAGCCTATCGCGTTCCCCGCGCAGCCCATCGCGTTCGCCGGCCAGCCTATCGCGTTCTTCGCGAAGCAACGCCAGGGATTGCATGGCAGCGTCACGCGCCGCGGCCGTGCCGCGCAAATCATCACCCAGCCGGCCAAGCTGCTGGCGCAATTGTTCCCCTTGTGCGGCTTCCAGCGACAGCAATTCTGCCAATTCAGCAACACGGAGATTGAGCTGATCCATCGCCTTTTCGCGTGAACTGAGCGCCACGGAAAGAAACCCCTGCGCCAGCACAAACACCAGCAACACGAAAATGATGACCATCAGCAGGGTGGACAGCGCATCCACATAGCCTGGCCAGACATCCAGATTACCGCCGCGCCCGCGCCGCCTTTCGGAAGACCCCGCCATATTCGCTTAGTGCTCTCTATACATCACCGCGGCTGTTCCTCCGCGATGGCGGCAATGGTGCGGGTCAGGATCTTGATCTCATTGCGGATGTCATTGGTGGCTTGCGCGCGGCCCTGCCCAGTTTCTTCAACGAGACGCGCCATATAGATTTCCAAATTGCGCAAATGCCCGCGCATCGCTTCTGTCTCGGTCCGATCCGCCTGGCTTTCCGCGAGCCTCGTCATGGCCGGCGCCAGCCCGTCTTGAGCATCGGCAATACGGCGCATCAGCGTGTTATTGGCGCGCATCTGTTCGGTCAGCACGGTCATGCGTTCGGTCAGCGTCATTAGCGCCTGGGATGTGGCGGCACGCCCATCCTCACCACGCGCGATGGTGGATTGCAGGGTTTCGAGATTTTCCGCGGTCTGCTCAAGCAATGCCTGGACATAGGCGGGCACGCTGCCCTCACCCTCCTGGCCCAGAATGCCGGAAGAAAGCCGCGTCAGCCCGGCCAGCCATTCTTCCAGATCATTAAAGAACCGGTTCTGCGCCTGCCCCGCCGTCAGGTCCAAAAACCCAACCACCAGCGCGCCAGCCAAGCCAAGCATGGAGGCAGAAAACGCCGTGCCCATCCCCTGCAAGGGCTTCGCAAGCCCGGTCTTCAATTGCTCAAACAGCACATTCAAATCGCCGGAGCCGACCGACATGCCCCCGATCACATCCGCAATGGACGCAATGGTCAGCAGCAGCCCCCAGAAAGTACCAAGCAGGCCCAGGAAAATCAGCAAGCCGGTGACGTAGCGCGAAAGTTCGCGCCGTTCATCCAGCCGCGATTGCAGCCCGTCCAACACGCTCCGCATCGCGGAGGCTGAGAGCGAAACCCGGTCATTCCGCCGTCCTGACAGCATGGAAACCATCGGCGCCAGCAAGCGCGGCTGACGGGCGGAAAGCCCATCCTTGGGGGCGCGGAAGCCTTCCACCCAGGCCACTTCGCGCCTGAGCGAGAGCACCTGGTCGAAGCACATGCCAATGCCAAACAGCAGCACGGCCAGGATCACGCCATTCAGCAGCGGATTGGCCTGAAAGGCATGGATCAAATCCGGCGCCAGCATGGCGGCAATGCCACCAACCGCTGCCAGGAAAATCACCATACGCCAGAGATAGATCGTTGGCTGGGTCATGATCGCCGTGCCTCCGCATTCGGGCTTGCCACGCCGGGGGGCAGGATGTCCACCGCATCTTGCGGGGCGGACAGACGGCCAAGCGGGCGCAGGTCAATGCGTGTCGGCGTCAGCCCGCCCGCGACAAGCGCTGACTTCACCGCCTGGGCGCGCGCCAGACTTAGCCGCCTTGCGGCCGAAACATCATCCGACGGGCCGGCCACCTGGGCTTCCACCGTAATCCTGCCTTGGGGCAGGGCGGCCAGGTCGCGGCCAAGCGCCTGCACGGCGGTGGTCTGCGCGGCGGTCAGCTCAGTGCCTGTCATGCGCAGGCGAAAGCCCCCCTGGGGCAGCGTTTGCAGGCCCGGCAAAGGCCCCGCCACGGCTTGCGGCGTTTGCGGGCGAAGCGGGGTCAATTGCACGGGTGGTGGCGGTGCAGGGGCGGGGTCTGGCGGTCGCGCCTGGTCGGTCGATTCCGCCTGCGCTGCCAAGCCCAGCAAGCCGCACCCAGCCGCCAAGGCAGCCCGCCTGGATAGGTGAGCCCTTCCCTTGGTCATCCCGCCGCCTGATGCGCCTTTACGGCGGTGATGCCCTCGGCCACCACCTCACGCAACTTCGGTTGAAGTGTCGGGTTGCCGCAAACCACCATGCCGGAAGGATAGGGGTCATTGCCATCCGGGTCACTCACGAAACCGCCGGCTTCGCGCACCAACACCAACCCGGCAGCGATATCCCAGGGCTTCAGCCCCAATTCCCAAAACCCATCATAGCGCCCCGCCGCCACCCAAGCGAGGTCAAGCGCCGCCGCGCCAAAGCGCCTGACGCCGGCCACCTGCGGCATCAGCTTGTGCAATGTGGCGCTGAATTCCGCCTTGCGTGCCACGCCGCCAAAGGGGATGCCGGTGGCGAACAGTGCCTCCCGCATGTCCTTCCGGCCAGAAACGCGCAGGCGCTTGTCGTTCAGGAAGGCGCCCACACCCTTTTCGGCCCAGAACATCTCATCCGAAGCGGGGTTATAGATGACGCCCGCCACCAGTTCGGTCTTGTCGGCAGAGATGCGCTTTTCCACGCCGACACTGATCGCCCAATGGGGGATGCCATGCAGGAAATTGGTGGTGCCATCCAAGGGGTCCACCACCCAGCGCCATTCCCAATCATCCGCGCCTGAGGCGCCCGATTCTTCCATCAGAAAGGCAAAGCCGGGGCGGGCCTTGGACAATTCCTCCTTGAGCGTTTGTTCAGCGCGGAGATCGGCGGTGGAGACGAAATCGGATGGCCCCTTCACGCTGACTTGAAGCTGCTCCACTTCACCAAAGTCACGCAGCAACCGGCGGCCCGCCTTCTGCACGGCAGCGGTCACAACCTGCAAGGCCGGGGAAAGACGGGCGGAAAGCGGGGGCATGATACAAGTCCTCAAACATCAAAAGCGCAGTTGGGGGTTAACGCAGAAACGCAGAAAGGGAAACGCCCAAAGAAAAAGCCGGCCCCACTTGCATAGGGCCGGCCTGATTGGGTGGCTGGCGCCGCCCCTATTCCTGCAACGCCTTGTCCTTACCCTTGCGGATATTGGGCATCACCATTGCGATCAGGGCGATGGCGCCAATCGCCAGCATGGTTGCGCTGATTGGGCGCTGGACAAACACCATCACGTCACCGCGCGAAAGCAGCATGGCGCGGCGCAGATGTTCTTCCATCATCGGCCCCAGCACGAAGCCGATCAGCATCGGCGCCGGCTCAAGCCGCAGCTTGGAACAAAGGTAGCCGAACAGGCCGAAGAACACGGTCTGATACACATCGAACACATTGTTCGACAGCGAATAGACCCCAATCGCGCAAAAGATCAGGATCGCGGGATACATGTGGCGATACGGCACCGCCAGCAGCTTCACCCAAACCCCGATCATCGGCAGGTTGATGACCAACAGCATGAGGTTGCCAACCCACATGGACGCGATCAGCCCCCAGAACAGGTCAGGCTGCGCTTCCACCATGCGCGGACCCGGCTGGATGCCCTGAATGATCAGCGCGCCCACCATCAGCGCCATCACTGCATTGGCCGGAATGCCAAGCGTCAGCAGCGGGATGAAGGAGGTTTGCGAAGCGGCGTTATTGGCCGCTTCGGGGCCCGCAACACCTTCAATGGCGCCGGTGCCGAATTCATGCCGGCCCTTGGAGACTTTGCGTTCCATCATATAAGAACCGAAGGAAGCCAGCGCCGCGCCGCCACCCGGCAGAATGCCCAGCAAGCTACCCACCGTAGTGCCACGCAGTACCGCAGGGATCGCACGCTTCACTTCTTCCCGCGTCATCATCAGGCTGCCGACCTTGCCGGTCATGACGCTGCGTGCTTCGGGCTTTTCCAAGTTCAGGATGATTTCGGCAATGCCGAACATCCCCATGGCAATGGACACAAAGCCGATCCCATCGGAAAGCTCAGGAATGCCGAAGGTGAAGCGCTGCTGGCCGGTTTGCACATCCGTACCCACCAGGCCGAGCGCCACGCCGAACACCACCATGCCAATGGACTTCACCACCGACCCCTGCGCCAACACTGCCGAGATGATCAGGCCGAGCAGCATGAGGGAGAAGTAATCCGCCGGCCCGAAGGACAGCGCGACCGAAGTGAGCAGCGGCCCGGAAGCCGCCACCAGCACGGTGGAAACGCAGCCCGCAAAGAAGGAGGCTACCGCGGCCACGGTCAACGCCGCGCCGGCGCGACCCCTTCGGGCCATCTTATAGCCTTCAAGCGTTGTGACGACCGAACTGACCTCACCGGGCAAATTCAGCAGAATGGCCGTGGTGGAACCACCATATTGGGCGCCGTAATAAATACCCGCCAGCATGATGATGGCCGTGGTAGCTGGCTGGCCGAAGGTGATTGGCAGCAGCAGCGAAATTGTTGCCACCGGACCAATGCCCGGCAGCACGCCAATCGCGGTGCCGATGATGCAACCGATCAGGCAGAAAAGCAGGTTGTTGAACGTGAACGCAACGCCGAAGCCATGCGCGAGATTGGCAATGAGATCCATGGTGTTCTGCCTTCCCGATCAGATCTGCGGCCAGAGCGGCACGCGGATATCAAGGTAGTAGATGAAAATTGCCCAGCAGAGTGCGCAAAGGAAGGCGCAAAGCCCGACAACCCCAAGCGGACGGTCCAAATGTTCCTGATCCGCCAGCGCGGCGCAGATCACCGTGATGATGATGGCGACAATGATGCCCAGCGGTTCAAGCGCAAGGCCGAATAGCGTGAAGGCGGCACTCGGCAGGAAAAGAGCGCGCCATCCGGGCGGCACCGCGGCCACAAGACATCCAACGAACATGCCAATGCCAAGTGCATTCCAGCCAGCGGAAGGGAAGCCCGGGATGCGCGCGGCGATCATGCCGGCTGCCACGCCGGCCACGGCGCCTGCGATCAGGAAGCCGATTTCGCCGGGGGTCCATTTGGCGAGCGGATCAGGGCCATTGAATAGGCCAAAGAACAGCACGATGCCGCCCAGGATAATCTGCAGCCAGAAGACCAGCATGGGCATATAGCCGGGGCCCATGCGGCGCGCCGTGCCAAGATTATGGTCCTGATTGAGCCAAAGGCCGATGGCAGCCAAGCTGATGAACAGCCCCGCCGACAGCAAATCTTTCGTATTAAGTTTCATTCCCGTCTTCCACCCTGTCTTGACCCTTCGGGTCAGCCTTGCCCCCAAGCCTTTCGGCCCTATTGCGACTTAGAGCGTTTCCCGTTCGCGTTGGTTCACGGGTGGAAACGCTCTAAACTCCTGTTTGGTCGCATTTTCCGAGTGGCCAAGTGATTCCACTTGGCTAGAAAATGCTCCAATCAATCCGCCGTCGCGCCGGCAGCCTGCACCAAGGGCGCCCATTTGGCCACCTCCCTTATGATGAAGCTGTTGTAATCTGCCGCCGTGTAAGTCCCAGGCGTCCCGCCAAGCTCCGCAAAGCGGTTCCTGATCTCGGCGGTTTGCAGCAGCGCCAGCACGTCCCGGTTCAGCCTTTCAATGATCGGCGCAGGCGTGCCCGCCGGCGCGGAAAGCCCGAACCAGGAATCGGATTCCAGCGGAAAGCCCTGCTCCCGGAAGGTCGGCACATCCGGGAAGGAAGGGTGCCGCTCAGCCGAGCACATGCCGACCGCAATCACCGATCCTTGTTTGATATGCGATGCCGCTGAAGGCAGGCTGTCTGACATCATGGGCACCTGCCCCGCGATCACCGCCTGCATTGCCGGTCCCGCGCCGCGGAAGGGCACATGGGTGATTTCCGTGCCGATCTGGCGGCTCATTTGCACGACCAAAAGATGGTTGGACGACCCAGCGCCCGAGGTCGCGACCTGCAAGCCGCCGGCGCTTTTCGCGCGCGCCGCCACATCGGCCATGGTGCGAATGCCGGCGCGCGGATTGGCGACCCAAACCGTCGGGTTGCTGACCACCAGCGCGATATGGGCGAAATCCTTTACCGGGTCATAGCGCACCTTGCTGCCATAAACCGCTGGGCTGATCGCATGGCTCGCGATATTGGACATGACCAGGGTATAGCCATCAGGCGCGGCGCGGGCGACGGTTTCACTGCCAAGCGTGGCGCCGGCACCGGCGCGGTTTTCCACCACAATGGAAACGCCAAGCTTTTCTTGCAGACCCGCGGCAATCAGGCGCGCGACCAAATCCGTTGTGCCGCCGGGCGCGAAAGGCACCACCAGGCGGATGGATTGGGACGGCCAAGCCCCTTGCGCATGCGCGCCCATCGCCAAAAGCGGCGACGCGCCAATACCCAATACAACGCTGCGGCGTGCAACGCTCCTCATCCGTTGGCCCCCATTTTTATGGCTTTTCTATTGCATGGCAGCGAAGCCTCGGCAAGCGAGGGTCGCGCAAGCCTTGCCTCGGGCGACGCCAGGGCCGATCATCCGGGGGAAACTCAAGCCCACAAAGGGAACCGCCCCATGCCACATGGTGACCGCCTGCCGAATGACCCCGAAACCCGCATCCGCGAAGCGACCGAAGCGGTGGCCCCGCGACTGATTGAAATCCGGCGCGATATCCATACGCACCCGGAATTGGCCTTTCAGGAAACCCGCACCGCCGGGATTGTGGCAGCGGAATTGACGCGCCTTGGCCTGACGCCGCGCACGGGCGTGGGCCGCACGGGCGTGGTCGCTGAAATCAAGGGCGGGCGTCCTGGCCCCACACTTGCCATCCGCGCCGATATGGATGCGCTGCCGATCCATGAGGAAACAGCGCTGCCCTTCGCGAGTGAAATCGCCGGGCAAATGCATGCTTGCGGGCATGATATCCATACCTCCACCCTGTTGGGCGTGGCGGCGGTGCTCAAGGATTTGGCGCCGCAGCTTGCCGGAACCGTGCGCCTTATCTTCCAGCCGGCGGAAGAAGTGCTGGAAGGCGCCGCCGCCATGATCGCCGATGGCGCGGCGGATGGCATTGATATGGCGATTGGCTTTCACAACCACCCGGATATGCCGGTGGGGAGTTTTGGCTATGTGCGCGGTGCTTGCCTCGCGGCATCAGACCGGTTTGACCTGATCATCCAGGGCAAATCCGGCCATGCCGCGCATCCTTACGCGGCGATTGACCCCATCGTGGCGGCGGCGGCTTTTGTGCAGGAAGCGCAAACCGTGGTCAGCCGGGAAATCAAGCCGATCCATCCGGCGGTGGTGACCATCGGGCAATTCGTGGGGGGCACGACCTACAACATCATCCCCGAACGCGTGCATCTGAAGGGCACCGTGCGCACGCTGCATCATGAATCGCGCGATATCGCCGAAGCAGCCTTGCGCCGCCTGGCTCAAGGCATTGGCATTTCCATGCGCGTGAAGACGGAAATGAATTATGTCCGTAAGGTGCCGCCGCTGGTGAATGATGATCGCGTGCTGGACCCGGTGATTGCCGCGGTACGCCGCCAAATGGGCGATGTGATCAGCGAAGGGGAAGCCTCCATGGGCGCTGAGGATTTCGCGGAATTCGCGGCCGTGGCGCCTTCCTTCCAATTGCGCATCGGCTCCGGCCAGCCAGGGCGCGATGACCGGCTGCATAATGCCTTCTACCAACCTGATGAGCGCAGCATAGGCCTTGGCGTCCAGGCCCTATCCCGTGCCGCGCTGGATTTGCTGGCATGAGTGTGCATCGCATCGCGGAACTGACCGCACCGGAAGTCGCTTCGCGCTTCGCCGCAGGCGCCGTGGCGATTCTGCCGATGGGCAGCCTTGAAACCCATGGCCCGGCCTTGCCGATGGGCGATTATCTGGTCGCGGAAGATATCGCCAGCCGCATTGCCGCCGCCGCTTACGCTAAGGGCGCGGATGCGCTGGTGGCGCCGGCCATTCCCTTTGGTGGCGAGGATTTCTTCGCCGGCGTCGCGGGTGGCATTACGCTTTCGGTCGCGACACTGACCGCAGTGATCGAGGAAATGGCTGAAGCCTTCATCAAAATCGGCGCGCGGCGCATCATGATCGTGAACGGCCATGCCGGGACCATCGCGCCGGCCGATGCCGCCGCGCGCAGCATGCGCCATCGGCATGGCGTGATCATTCCAGCGCTGCATCTGTGGCGTGAAGCGGGCAAGCTGCATGGCGAATTGGGCGGGCAGCCCATCACCTTTGGCCATGGCGGAGACCCTGTTGCTTCCGTCACCATGGCGCTGCAGCCGGAACTCTGCCGCCCCGAAGCAGCACGGCCACGTGATGCGACGGGGCCTTATCTTGGCGTACCGCCAACTGGCTTCGGCGCCATTCGCGCCCATGGCGTGGAATTCGCCGTGCCGATGTGGGTGGAGGAAGTGGCGCCTGGCGGCGTCGCCGCGCCCGATCCGCGTGGGGCCAATGCGGCGCATGGCGCGCGCATTGTGGAACAGCTTGTCGCCGCCGGTGCTTCCATCTGCGCGCAGCTGCGCGACCACGCGCCGTGAAGCGCATTTGCGTCTATGGCGCGGGTGCCATTGGCGCGCATCTGGCGGCGCGCCTTGCGGCGGCGGGCGCCGAGGTGAGTGTGATTGCACGTGGTGCCCATCTGGCCGCGATGCGGGCCCGGGGCATTACGCTGCGTACGGCTGAAGGAGATCAGACCTTCCTCGTGCAGGCCGCGGAAAACGCCAAGGAGATCGGCCCGGTGGATGCCGTGCTGGTCACGGTAAAGGCGCCCGCGTTACCTGCTGTGGCGGCGGGGATCGCGCCTTTGCTTGGGCCCGATACGCCCGTTGCCTTCATCATGAATGGTATTCCCTGGTGGTATTTCGACGGCATTGGCGGCGCCTTGGAAGGCAAGCGTCTGGCGGTACTGGACCCCGATGACGCGCTACGCCGTGCCGTGGGCGTGGAGCGCGCCATTGGCGGCGTGATCTATGCCGCGAGCGCGGTGGTGGCACCTGGCATCGTTACCTCGGAACACGCTGACCTGAAGCTCTTTCTAGGCGAGCCGAGTGGCGTGGTTTTCCCTCGCGCCCAGGCGCTGGCGGCGCTGTTGAGTGCAGGCGGCATGCCGACTGAGGCGGTTGCGAATATCCGCCATCGCATCTGGGGCAAGCTGCTCGGCAATATGGTGGTGGGGCCGCTTTGCCTGCTCTCACGCCAGGATATGAAGGCAACGCTGGCTGATCCGGCGATTTTCGAAGCGGGCGTCAGGATTTCCGATGAAGGCACAGCCCTTGCCCGCGCGCTTGGGCATGATTTGAAAGTGCCCGGCGAGGTGCGGATGCGCCGCTTTGGGGAAACCGCACACAAACCCTCCATTCTGCAGGATCTGGAATTGGGCAGGCCGATGGAAATTGACGCACTTTTCACCGCGCCGTTGCAGCTTGGCCAGGCTTTGGGCGTGCCCATGCCGCATTTCGCGCTGATGGTGGCGCTGGCAACCCAGGCAGCGCGGGCGGCGGGGCTTTACCGGTAAGGCCATGCCCGGCACGCTGCGCACAGCTTCGGGACATTTCCACCATCCACAGGATTGGACAGCCCGCTAGCAAAGAGTTTTACAGCAAGAAAAAGGATCAAACGCCATGGCAACCTCACAGCGCGAAGAACGCGAATTACTCGGCCACGACGCCTTCGCCATGATTGCACCGACCCACCAGCCGGCCATCGCTGCGCTGCCGCCGGAGGAACTCCGCGCGCTGGCCACCCGGCTGCGCGCGGAACACGCAAAACTTCGGGACCTGATCCGTGAGGGCCACCGCGCCAAGCGTGGCAAGGGCGATGCCCGGGCGGCGGCGAATGCCGAAGCCGGCAAGGCGACACGCCGCAAGCAGGTCTATGCCGCGGCGCTGAAGCGCGTGAATAACCGCTTCGATGAATTGACGCATGATCGCCGCCGCGCCGAACACCGCGAAGCGCTGAAGGCAGCGCTCGCCCGCCGCCAGGCGCAACGCGCACAGCATCCGGCATCCGGCTTTGGCGCCAGCAACGGCATGCAAAGCAAGGGGAACGCGAAAAGCAGAAGCCATGTGCAAGGCGGGCGGATTGGTAGCGTTTCCGCCCAGAACAAGCGCGCCCAGGCGCGCCGCGACGGGTAATTTCGAACGGCGTGGCAGGTGACGGGGGGGTCAGAGCAGATCACGTTCAGATGGAATCATCTGAACGTGTGAAGATGCTCGAAAAACAAAGATGTAGAGCGGGTTGCGTGAACCCATGTGAACGCAACACGCTCTAGCGCCGCCCCTCACCACCAGGGTATCGCTGTCCCTTCCGGCGGTTCCACACG
>CALRPR020000102.1:0-11203 GCA_943370125.1 Allobosea thiooxidans
ATCCTGCTGCATATGCCAAGCGCTTGTCCCGATCGGTCTGTGCTGCGCATGGCGCTTGAGCGCCTGCCGCGCCTGACCTGTTGACATAAGGGGCGGATGCCCCAGCGCAAACCACAGAAACCTCAACCGACAAACCCCGCGATACGCACCACAAAACCGGAAAGGCAGTCCGGGAGTGAAGCCGCGTCAGCAATTTGCCTCAGCAGAAAATGGAGGCAGACAATCAACCAGGCGCAGGGGATCGTGAATAATGCGGGTTAGCTCGTATCCCTCGGGGCAGAGCAATCGCTTCCCCTGGCCTAACGCCGCCGTAACACCGCTTCCCGCGCCAGCGCCATCACCGCGGCGCGCGCAATCGCCTCATCCGGCATGCCGGTTGTCTTGGTTTGGCGTTCCGCTTCCAACAGCGTATCAGCGGCTGCCGCCAGGGCGGGGGCAGGCCAAAGCCTGAGTGCCCTTTCGAAAGCGGGGCGGCTTTTGAAAAAGACCGGTGGGCGAAGCGAGGACAGCGCGTCGCCGGGTGATGAGCCCTTCGCCACGGCCAGCGCCGCCAGATGCAGGCGCTGCACATGCCGCAACGCGGCGCGCACCACCTGCACCGCCGCCGCCCCCTCGGCAAAGGCTTGATCCAGCGCGCGGTCCGCCAGCGCCGCATCGCCCGCTGTGGCCGCGAGCAGCGCCTGGTCAAGATCAAGCGTTGAACCCTCAGCGATGCAGGCAATCGCGTCTTCTTCCGTGACGCGCTTGGCGGGGCCAACGTAAAGCGCCAATTTCTCCACTTCCTGGCGGATTTGCAGGCGGTTTTCGCCAAGCCGGGCGGCCATCCAGGAAAGCGCGCCGCTATCCGCCGCAACACCGCGTTCCTTCAGCATGCGCCCAAGGCTCGCTTCCAGCTCCGCGCCGGTTTCGGGGTAGCAGGCAATCACCGCCGCCGCGTCATTGGCGCGTTCCAGCGCGGGGCGGAGACCCTTATTCCCGGCAAGCGCACCCGCTTCCAGCAGCACCAGCCCAGGGCCAGGGCCGGCCAGCGCAGCCTTGGCGGCATTCGCCAATCCGTCCGTGGCATCGCGCACCCGCACTAGGCGCCGCCCACCGGTCAAGGCGGATTGCGCGGCCTCGCCGGCCAGCAGCCCGGCATCGCGGCTGGCAGCTTCGCGCGGCACATCCACCAGGCCAAAAGGATCATCGCCTACTACGGCGCGTATCAACTGGTCCGCCCTTTCGCGCACCAGCCCCAGATCATCGCCATAAATCAGCACAACCCGCACGGTTGCCGGAGGATCGGCCAGAAAGCCAGCAATGCGCCGTGCATCAATTTTGGCCATCGTCAGGCCGGCGCCGCGCCTTGCGCTGCGCCCCGGAAATGCATGGCGAGCCTTTCCAGTATGTGTTGCGCCAATTCGTCGATCAATTGGCGCTCCATCGTCTCCCGCGTCGTATCGGCGGCGAAGAATTGAGTGTTCGGAATGTCATAGGCGTCAAAGGCGCGTTCGGACCCGCGCGCAATTTCGCGGAGCGGTGGGCCAACTTCAAAAAGGAACCAATTCGCGGTGGCATTAAAGCGCACGCGGCTGGCGGCACCAGCGGGGCTATAGCCCTGGATCTGTACGCTGTAGCCGATCCCGACCCGCAGATCATATTTCGCGGTCACCGCACCGCGCCCATTGGGGGCAAGGCCCTGTTCCAATCGGCGGCGTAGCAACTGCCCTTGGCGTTCGGTGATCAGGCCAATCTTCACGGCAGCAAGCGATGCTGTGACTTGCGCATCTTCTTGCGTTCCGCCCCGGGCATGCATTGCCCGAAAGCCGCAGCCTGTCACCAGCAGTGGCAGGCCAAGGGCGATAAGGGCGCGTCTAGATGACAAAATTGACCACCCTTCCGGGCACATAAATGCGCTTCTTGATCGGTTTACCGCCTACGGCACGCTGTACATTTTCTTCAGCCTCGGCGGTGGCGAAGATTGTTTCCTCACTCGCCCCCACCGGCACTTCGATGGTGGCGCGAAGCTTGCCCAACACCTGCACGGCCAGTGTAACACTTTCCGCGACCAGCAGCGCGGCAACGGGCTCCGGCCAAGGCAGTTCCGCAACCAGCGATGTATCATTGGGCCGCAGCAAGGACCAAACTTCTTCCGCCAAATGGGGCATCATTGGCGCGGAAAGTCGTGCCAGCATCTCAAGCGCTTCGCGCCGCGCCCCACCTGGCGCATCCTTCGCCGCTTCAATGGCATTGGCGAATTCATAAAGCCGCGCGACCGCGACATTGAAGGCAAAGGTCTCCAAAGCCTCGGTCACGGTGGCAATTGCGCGATGTGTGGCGCGCCGCAAGGCCTTGCCGGTTTCTTCCGGCCCGTTGCCGGCAGGTGGTAGGCTGGGCAGAGCCGCTTCCACAATGCGAAACACGCGCTGCGTGAAGCGATAAGCGCCGGCCACACCTGCTTCCGTCCATTCCATATCGCGTTCGGGTGGATTGTCGGAAAGGATGAACCAGCGCGCCGTATCGGCGCCGTATTTGGCGATGATGGCACCCGGGTCCACCGTATTGCGCTTGGATTTGGACATGGCCTCAACCCGGCCAATCGTCACGGCTTCGGTGCCGCCCTTCAGGGTCGCGCTGCGCGTGCCATCGGCGCCGATGGCGAAGTCAACTTCTTCCGGGTAGAGCCAGCGGCCATCAGCGCCCTTGTAGCTTTCATGCTGGACCATGCCCTGCGTGAAAAGCCCGGCGAAGGGTTCATCCACGGAAAGATGGCCGGTTTCCTTCATGGCGCGGGAGAAGAAGCGCGAATAAAGCAAATGCAAAATCGCGTGTTCAATGCCGCCGATATATTGATCAACCGGCAACCAACCATCCACCGCACCCTTGATCACCGGCTGCGCCGAGCGAGGCGAGCAGAAGCGCGCGTAATACCAGGATGAGTCCACGAAAGTGTCGCAGGTATCCGTCTCCCGCCGCGCGGGCTTGCTGCATTTCGGGCAGGCCACATGCTTCCAACTTGGGTGATTATCCAAGGGGTTGCCGGGCTTCGCAAAATCCACATCATCGGGCAGGCGCACCGGCAATTGATCATCCGGCACCGGCACCACACCGCAATCATCGCAATGGATGAAGGGGATGGGGCAGCCCCAATAGCGCTGGCGTGAAACGCCCCAATCGCGCAGGCGCCAATTCACAATGCCTTGGCCGGCGCTGAGCTTTTCCAATTCATCAATCACGCGGCGCTTGGCTGCCGCGACACCCAGCCCATCTAGGAAGCCTGAGTTATAGGCGACACCATCTTCGGTATGCGCGACATCACCAACCGAGAAACTGGCGGCATCCGCGCCCGGCGGCAGCACAACGGGGGTCACGGAAAGCCCATATTTGCGCGCGAAATCAAGGTCGCGTTGGTCATGCGCGGGGCAGCCGAAAATGGCACCCGTGCCATATTCCATCAGCACGAAATTCGCGATCCAAACTGGGTATTCTTGCCCATTGAAGGGGTGCTTGACCTTAAAGCCCGTATCGAAACCGCGCTTTTCCGCCTGCTCAATCGCGGCTTCCGATGTGCCCATGCGGCGACATTCGGCGATGAACTCAGCCGCCTTGGCATCGCGCGCCCCGGCGGCAGCTGCCAAGGGATGCTCTGCGGCAACCGCCAGGAAGGACATGCCAAACAGCGTATCTGGGCGTGTGGTGAACACCTCAACTTCAGAAATATCAGTCGCCGCTTCCGCCAGCTTGAACCGAACCCTCGCCCCTTCACTCCGCCCGATCCAGTTGGATTGCATCAGCTTTACGCGTTCCGGCCAGCGATCCAGCCCGCCCAGCGCTTCCAGCAAATCAGGCGCAAACTTCGTGATGCTCAGGAACCATTGGCTGAGCTGTTTCTTTTCCACCAGCGCGCCAGACCGCCAGCCACGCCCATCAATCACCTGTTCATTGGCAAGCACCGTGCCATCCACCGGGTCCCAATTCACCCAGGATTCCTTGCGCTCCACCAACCCAGCACGCCAGAAATCCAGCAATAACTTCTGCTGACGCCCGTAATATTCCACATCGCAAGTCGCAAATTCCCGCGCCCAATCCAGCGACAAGCCCATGCGCTGCAATTCCGCGCGCATATTGGCGATATTGTCATAGGTCCATTTGGCAGGGTGGATGCCGCGCTCGCGCGCCGCGTTTTCTGCAGGCAAGCCAAAGGCGTCCCAGCCCATGGGGTGCATCACCAAATGCCCGCGCGCCCGCTTATAGCGCGCCACCACATCGCCCAGCGTGTAATTGCGCACATGGCCCATATGGATCTTGCCGCTGGGGTAGGGGAACATCTCCAGCACGTAGTATTTGCGCGCGTCCGCCGGCGGCACATCGGGCACCACAAAACAGGCGCGATCCTGCCAGGCCTGCTGCCAGCGCGGCTCGGCACGGTTGAAATCGTAACGCGGTGCGGCTTTTTCAGCCGCTGCGGGGGCAGTGTTCATGTCAAGCGAAGGCCAATGCGGAAAGGGAGACTACAGCCTGATTAGAACATAAACCGCCCCGGGGAAATCGGCCCTGATCTTCCCGCGCTGTCCCGCCCATGGCATGAAAGGATCATGCCCTATCTCATGATGTTCCTGGTCCTCGGCTTCCTGACGCTGCTTGCCACCTGCGTCTTGCTATGAAGCGGCGCTTCCTTGCAGTTTTGGCGCTACTGGCCCTCGCGGCCTGTGGCGACCTGCCGCAACCCTTTCGCGGCAATCCGGGCGGCATGGCGGGCCGGCTGGTGGTCCCGCCCCCCTATCGCGTGGCGGTACCAACCCCTGACGCGGCGATGCTCACCGGCACCGAATCGGAGGCTTTGGCCCGCGCCATTGCCCAGGCCTTGTTGAAACGGGAAGTGCCGGCCGTCGCGGAAGATCCGCTGCCGCTCGATTGGCGCCTGAAGGTTGATATGCGCCTGGAAGGCAACCGCGTGGTGCCCCGCTACGCCCTGTTCGACCCCGATGGCGCGCCGCAGGGCGCGGCTGAGGGCAGCGCCATCCCCGCCCGAGATTGGTCGCGCCCAAATGCCGCGCTGCTAGCCGATGTCGCCAATGATGCGGCGCGTCGCGCGGCGGATTTGCTGCTGCGGGCCGAAGCCGCGCGCAAATCCTCGGCGCCCTCAGCACTCACCGCCGCCGGCCCGCCAAGGGTTTATCTACTGCCGGTGCGGGGTGCCCCTGGCGATGGCAATGATAGCCTGACGGCGCGCATGCGCGAAGCCTTGGGTGATTATGGCATCCTGGCACAGGATGTGGCGGATGGCGCGGGTTTTGCCGCGGATGGCCGCGTCAATGTCGTATCAACGGGGCGGGGCATGCAAAGGGTGGAAATCCTTTGGATCGTCTCCCGCCGGGATGGGCAGGATTTGGGCCGCGTGCTGCAAATGAATGAAATCCCGGCGGGGCTTTTGGACCGCTTCTGGGGCGATATCGCTTTCGCTGCGGCGGCCGAGGCAGCCGGCGGGGTGCAGCGCGTGATCGAAAACGCCGGGGGCATGCCGGCGCGGGACGCTTCCGGCCAGCGTGCCCAACAGCCCAATGCCGCGCCCGGTGGCCTTGCCCTGCCGCCCCGCGCTGCGGCGCTTCCCAGGCCTGGCGCAGCGCCGTGACCCGCCCGCGCATCCTGCTGCTGGGGGCAGGTGGGCATGGCAAGGCGATTGCCGATTTGCTGCTGGCGGATGGAGGTTACGAGGTCGTGGGCTTCGTGGATGCGGCGCCCAAGGCGAGCCAAGTGCTAGGCCTGCCGGTACTGGGTGACGAAAGCCTGCTTGTCGCGCTGGCCGGGCAGGGGATTACACTTGCCCATGCGGCGGTTGGGGATAATGCGCAGCGCCTGGCCGCAGCGGGGCGGCTCCGTGCCATTGGCTTTAGCCTGCCAAGCCTGACGCACCCCGCTGCCCTGATCGGCCATGGCGCAAGGGTAGGGCAGGGCGCGGCCGTCCTCGCCCGCGCCGTGATCGGGCCGGAGGCGGAGATTGGCGCGCTCGCCCTCATCAATACCGGGGCGATTGTGGAACATGATTGCGTGGTGGAAGAAGCCGCGCATATCGGCCCCGGCGCGGTGTTGGCTGGGGGCGTACGGGTTGGGGCGGGCGCGCTGATCGGCGCGGGTGCGGTGGTCAGGCCCGGCGTGGTGATTGGCGCGGGCGCGGTGATTGGCGCTGGCGCCGCGGTCGCGGAGAATATCGCCCCAGGTGCGCGCGTGGCCGGCGTGCCGGCGCGCCCCGTTTAGTTACCCGAAATATAGCGCGCGAAATCTTGCCCGGGGATGCCTTGGCGTAGCGCCACGCAGCCGGGCGGCGGATCGGCACGAAAGCGCCAACCCTGATCCAGCACTTCCCCCAGAAAACGATCGAGATGCCGCATGGCGCCATTGGGCAGATCATGCAGCACCAGCATCACCAGTTCAGGTGCTGCGCGAAGCATCGCATGCGCCGTGGCGGGCCAGCCTTCGGCGTCACGGAAATCGCCCGGCACGGCATTCCACAGCACCATCGTCGCCCGTTGTGCCATCAAATGCCGCGCCGCCGTGCCGTTCAACAGATGCGCGCCCAAGGCACCGCCGCCGCCATTGGGGCGGAAATACCGCTCGGGCGCGGCAAGATCGCCGATCAGCGCATCGGTTTCCGAGATTTCATTCAGCGCCCCAGCGGTGCGCCATGCGTCAGCGTATGATTGCCGATCACATGCCCCGCATCGCGCGCCTGCTGCACAAGCGCGCGCGCCTTGGGGTCACGCAGCTTTTCGCCAATCACAAAAACATCGCCGGGATGCGTCGGCGCGCGAGCACCTCCAACACCCCGGGGGTTGCCTCAGGCTCCGGTCCATTATCGAAGCTGAGGCAGATCTCCATCGGTGGCTTAGTCGCTGATGGTATTGGTCAGCGTGCCGATGCCCTCAATCGTTAGTTCCATCACATCGCCCGCCTTCATGGTCTGGGGCGGCTCCATGGCATAGCCAACACCTTCGGGCGTGCCGGTCATGATCACATCGCCGGGCAGTAGGGTGAAGCCGGATGAAAGCTGATGGATGATTTCCGTCACATCGAAAATCATTTTGCTGGTGCGGCTGGACTGGCGCTGTTCGCCATTCAGCTTCAGGCTGATGGCCAGATCAGCGGCGTTCAAATCACTCGCCGGCACAATCACGGGGCCGAGCGGGCAGGAACGATCCAGCGACTTGCCCTTGAACCATTGCCCATGGCGGCGCTGCAAATCGCGCCCGGTCACGTCATTGCCAATGGTCCAGCCATAGACATGCTCCAGCGCCTTTTCTTTCGGGATGTCACGCCCGGCCGTGCCGATAATCGCCACCAGCTCAACTTCGTAGTCGAGCCATTTGGTCACACCCTCATGCGTTGGCACATTGGCACCGGGGGCAATCACGCAATCGGCGGCCTTGGTGAAGAATTGCGGGTATTTCGGCACTTCGCTTTGCGTAATGCCGCGCGTGCGATCGCCTTCCGCGACGTGATCCATGTAATTGCGCCCGACGCAGAACACGTTGCGGCGCGGCTTCGGGATTGGGGCTTGCAGCGCCACATTCGCCAGCGCCAGCAGCGCATTGGCGGGCGGATTGGCGGCAAGGGCGCGAATCGCAGCCAGCATCGGCGCGCCGCCATCAATCACGGCCAGCATGTCGCGCGCCGGCGGCATCGCGACGGCCAGGTCAAGCACGCGCCCGCCCGAAAGCAGCACGCCCGCGCGGCTTCCGGCCGCATCGGCAAAGGTGATCAGGTTCAAGGCAGCCATCTGGTTTCCCCATATTGAGCAAGGCGGTCAGGCAAGCGCGGCCCGGGCTTTCGCGCAAGCCCCGCGCCCGGGTCAGGGGGTCTGAAAGCGCGCCAGCCGCACTGCGGTATGCCCGCGCGGTGCGATCGGGGTTGGCATGACCAGCAGGCAATTATCATGCGGCGTGCGAATTTCCCGCGCGCCATCCTGCGCAATCACCGTACCCGCTTCGGGGATAACCTCGCCGCCGCGAAATTCCCGCAGGAACATGAAATTATGCGATGTGGCCGTCACAGTTTCCGTCACGCGCGCAAGCAGCGGGGGCTCCGGCCAAGGCGCCGGGGCAGGGCCCAGAATGCCGCAAAGCCCAAGCGCGCGGTGCGCGCTTTGCGTCATGGCGCCAACGGTTGCTGCTTCCCAATGCTGGCCCGCTTCCACGAGCACGGCTGTGGCGGCGCTGCCCGGCTTCGTGAAGCGCGCATGATCCACCAGACGTCGCCCGGCCATATGTCCGGGATCAGCCACTGTGAGGCGCGGCGTGCCGAGCGATTGCCCAAGCCGGATCGCCTGCGGCGTATCAGCCGCCAAAGTCAGCGGATCGGATGGCCAGAGCATGGAATGCAAATCCACGAGCACATCCACGCTTTCAATCACCGGCAGCAAGGTGCGGACCCGGCGCATTTCGCGCGAATCGCGCGGGCTTTGCAGCCGATCCTCGCCCCAAAGCCGGTTCAGATCTTCTTCCAGATAGCGCGTGGCGGTCGGGTTTTCTGGATCAAAGGCCAGGAAGGCATCGGTATTGGCAAAGATCAGACTAAGCCGCCCGCGTTCCGGCTGGATGCCGGCGGTAAGCAGCTCGGCCAGTACAATGGCGCCCGCGATTTCATTGCCATGGGTCAGCGCCACCAGCGCCAGATGCGGGCCAGGTGCCGCGGCGGCAAAGGACCAAACGCCCGGAATGCCGCAATTGCCGTCGAGCCAAGGACGCAGATCGGGTGCATCCAGCCCCACCGCGAAATGCGGCACGGCTTTCCCTCCAGCCTCAACGGAGGTGGATTGCGTCCCCAGCTAAATGCCCCTCAATTATCGTTTCTGGTATCGGAGTTTATACAAGTCACACGACACGTCTATCCCGGGGGTTGTTACGGAAATGGGCCATCAAACGCCGCGCACACCACGCATTGCCATTCTGGGGCTGCATTTGGAAGCAAATGCCTTCGCACCGATCACAGTGAAGGAAGATTTCGCTCGTCAATGCCTGGAAAGGGGGGAAGCGATATCGCGGCTCGCGCGTCAGCCGGTCAGCCATTTGCCCTCCGAGATTCCTGGTTTCTACAAGCGCATGGATGAAACTGGGCCCTGGGTGCCGGTTCCGATTTTGGTAATGGCCGCACCGCCTGGCGGCCCCATTGATCAAAGCCTGCTCAATGATGCGTTTGATGAAATGCGCGCCGGTTTGGCGGCGGCTTTGCCCTTGGATGGTGTCTATATTGCCAATCATGGCGCGAGCAGCGCGACCGGCGATGAGGATAGTGATGGCACCATGGCGGCGATGCTGCGCGCCATTGTGGGACCTGTGGTGCCGATCCTGTGCACCCATGACCTTCATTGCAATATCAGCGAAAAGTTCATTGGCGCGGTGGATGCCTTCATCGGCTATCGCACCAACCCGCATGTGGATATGCGCGAACGCGCCGCCGATGCCGCTGACCTGCTGCGCGAAGCCTTGGGTGGCGTGCGATTCGCGCGCGGTTTCGTGCGCCTGCCCATCACACCGCCATCGGTCAGTTTGCTGACGGCGCGCGGCCCCTATGCGGATCGCATGGCGGAATGTGAGGCGCTGATGGTGCGTGATCCGCGCATTGCCAATGCGTCCATCTGCGGCGGGTTTGTTTTCTCCGATTTGCCCAAATGCGGCATGACCGTGATTGTCACGGCGCGCGGCGGGGACCAGGTGCTGGCTGACGCAGCGGCACAGGAAATTGCCCGCGCCACCTGGGCGGATCGGCAGCGCTATGTGGCGAAGCTTTCATCGCTGGCAGATGTGACGGCGCGCGCCAAAGCGGCAGGTGAGGGTGCTGACCCCGTGCTGATTGCCGATGTGGCCGATAATCCGGGCGGCGGCGGGCGCGGCAATACTGCCTATGTGTTGCGCGCCCTGCATGAGGCGGGTGTCGCGGGCGTGGTGCTGGCCAATTTCGTTGATCCTGACTTGGCCGCGGAAGCGCATAGATTGGGGGAGGGCGCGCGCTTCACCGCCACCTTCAACCGCAATCCCTCCGAATTTTCCGCACCCTTTTCTGCCCCCGCCCGAATCGTGCAACTATCCGATGGCAAGGGTATTGGCCGGCGCGGCACCATGGCCGGGCGTGCCTTTGATCTTGGCCCGGCGGCGCTGCTGGAATTGGAAGGCAGCGGCATCCGCGTGGTGGTGGCAAGCCTCCGCCGCCAATGCCATGAACCGCGCATGATGGAGATGTTCGGCGTGGATATCGCTGCCGCGCGGGTTGTTGTGGTGAAGTCGCGCGGGCATTTCCGCGCCGGCTTTGATGAATTCTTCCCCGATGAGCGCATTCTTGAAGTGGATGTGCCCGGCCTCACCAGCCCGGTTCTGGTCAATTTCCCCTGGAAGCGCCTGCCGCGCCCAGTTTTCCCGATTGATCCCGGGGCGGGCTGGTCAGGGGCCGCGTAAGGCACCACATTCCCGACGATCCATGAAACGGAGAAACGCATCATGACCGCGACCATCATCACCACGCGCGACGGCGGCCCGCTGCATTTGAAGGGCGAGATTACCCTGAAGGGCGAACCCATTGAGGGTGGCGAGGCCTGGCTTTGCCGCTGCGGTGCGACCAAGAACGGCCCCTGGTGCGATGGCAGCCACAAGGCTGCTGGGATTCCGCTGACCGGCGCGCCGGCCAAGCGCGAAGGCCGCGATATTTCTGGCGTGACTGGTCCCGTTAATCTGGACCCTCAGCCCAATGGTTCTGTCCGCGCCTCTGGCCCCATGATTGTGCAGAATGCCGCTGGCGAGGAAATTGACCGAACCCCGCAGGCTTCCTTCTGCCGTTGCGGCCAAACTGCCAAGGCGCCTTACTGCGATGGCAGCCACAAGAAGGCGGGCTTCACGGCGCCCTGACAGCGCTGGTGACGGGGCGCGCTGGACAGCATGCATGTGCGGGACCACTTGGTGGTTCCTCACACGCATATCAGCTACTTTGGAAGCCATCTTTCCAGAAGCCAAAGCGCGCCCGATGATGTCAACAGATCAAATCCTGCCCTAAGCCCAACAGCTGCGTGGGGCCGCGTTTAATGGCAGGAAACTACCTAGTGATATGACGGGGGCAGGTGCCTAATTTTTCCTCTGCTTCGGGAGCCTATTGATGGTGAAGAACGGCCTTACCGTCTGCGCTTTGGCCTTGCTGTTGTGTGGTTGCGCCACCCCCGAATGGCAGGCCACGCATAGTGAAT
>CALRPR020000103.1:0-11043 GCA_943370125.1 Allobosea thiooxidans
TCAGGATCATGCCAAGCGCCTGCTTCTGGCCAATCATGCGCGGCAGGCGATGCAAGCCGCCAGCACCCGCCACAAGCCCAACACGCGGTTCGGGCAGGGCAAAAAGCGCATTCTCGGCGGCGATAATCAAATCGCAGGCGAGGGCGATTTCAAAACCGCCGCCCATGGCAATGCCATTCACCGCAGCGATGACGGGCTTTTCCAGATCAAAGCGGTTGGTCAGGCCGGCAAAGCCGGAAGGCGGCATGGGCCGGCGCTTGCCTGCGGCCTGGATTTTCAGATCATTGCCGGCGGAAAAGGCGCGATCCCCGGCGCCGGTGACAATGCCGACCCAAAGATCAGGGTTTTGTGCAAACTCATCCCAAACCTTCTCCAATTCCTCATGCGCATCGGCATGCAGTGCATTCATCACTTCGGGCCGATTGAGCGTGACAATGCGCAAGCGCCCTTCGTCGCGCACGTCGCAGAATTGATGGGTCATGGCGTGTCCTTCCTGTTTTCAACCCTCAGCAATCGCCTGATCGCGGGTCAGCATCAATGCCCGCAGCGCATCTGAAATCGGTGCCTTGGCACCGGTCGCGTTATTCACAATCACGCAAACGGCGCGCCCCGAACATAACAGCCCATCGCGCCACAGCCCGTATTCATGGATGAAGGAACTCCGCCGGAAGCTCACCGCGCGCACGGTCAGCAGCACATCCTCATTGAAATGGCCGGGGCGGAGGTATTTGGCTTCGATTGAACCCACCACCGGCCCTTCCGCATCCGCCCCAAACCGCCCGCCCGAGGCAAGCCACCAATCAATCCGCAGATCTTCAAACATCGTGAAGTAGGCGGCGTGATTGATATGGGCGTAGATGTCGCATTGGATCCAGCGAATGCGATGCCGCCGCGCCATGGCCCAATGGCCTTCCACCTGGAATTCCGCCCGTGTTGCTGCGTCCATCATCCCGATCCCCCTGGGGCGCCTTGCTTGGCATGGGGTGATTAGGCTTGCAACGCAGCGCCCGAAGCGCAAGTCTAGCAAGCCGCAAATCGGCCAAGAAATGAGACGGAGGAGCTTCACATGATCAATCGCCGCAGCCTTTTGGCATCCGCAAGCCTGCTCGCCACCCCCGCCATTGCTCAGGCGCAAACCGCCTGGCCGGGTGACAAGCCCATAGAAGTGATTGTGCCTTTCCCCGCCGGTGGCGGCGTGGATATCATGACACGCTTGGTCATGCCGCTGGTGGCGGCGCAGATCCCAGGCCTGCGCCCGGTGACGATCAACCGAACCGGGGCTGCCGGGCAGATCGGACTGGAAGCCATCTTCAATGCCGCGCCCGATGGCTACACCATCGGCGCCACCACCATCCCCGCGCATAACGCCATTCCGCTGGAACGCCAGGTGCGTTACCGCGCCATGGATTTCACCTTCATCTGCAACATCGTCGAAGACGCCAATTGCTTTTACGTGCGCGCCGATAGCCCGCTAAAGTCCTTGCAGGATTTGGTGGCGACGGCGAAGGCGCGGCCAGAACAAATCACCTATGCCACCACCGGCATCGGCAGCGATGACCATCTTTTCGTGCTGCATTTTGAAGCCCTGGCAGGGCTGAAGCCGATGATCCAGGTGCCCTTTGCCGGCGCGGCGCCGCTTATTCCGCAATTGCTGGGCGGCAATATGGATGTCGCGGCGATCAATGTGAATGACGCGCTGCAATTGGCGCGTGAAGGCAAGGTGCGCATGCTGGCGCAAGCCGCCGCAGCGCGTCAGCCGGAAGCGGCCGATGTGCCGACGTTCCGCGAATTGGGCTTTGACCTGGTGCATGGCGCCAGCCGCGGCATTGTCGGCCCGCCCAATATGCCGCCCGCCATTGTGGCACGACTTGAAGCCGCCTTCCGCACTGCTTTGGCCGATGAGAATTTCAAGCGTGAAGCGGCACGCAATTTCATGCCGCTCAATACCCTTGTCGGTGCTGAATACCGCGCCTTCGCGCAATCCGTGGATGATCGGCTGAAGCAGCTTTGGCAGGTGCGCCCCTGGCGCGTGGGGTGAGGGCAGGGGCTGTTACAGCCCCGCCTTTTCAAGCCGCATGATGGCGCGCGCCATGGCCTGGGCGCGCGGGATCATGCTGTCAATTTCCAGATATTCTTCCGGGCTATGCGCCTTGCCGCCCACGGGGCCGACAGCGCAAATCGTGGGCGCGCCAATCGCCGCCGTGAAACCGCTATCGGCGCAGCCACCGGAAAATTCGCCGCCCACCTTCAAGCCGCTATCGGCTGCGGCACCCTGATATAGCGCGAAGACACGCTCGCTTGCCGGTGTTGCATTCAGCGGCAGGAATTCGCCCTTGATGACCAGCTTCGCCTTGGTGCCGGGCACGAAGGATTTCGCGACAATGTCATGCAACTTGCCGACAACCTCATCGCGATCTGCCAATTCAACGTAACGCAGATCAATCTGGAATTGGCAGGCGGGGGCGACCGTATTCACGCTCTGCCCACCACTTACCAAGCCAACATTCAGCGTAATGCCGCGCTTCAAATCCGTCAGCGCATGAATGGCGACGATCTTATGCGCTGCCTCGCCAATCGCGCTGATGCCGGCTTCGAAATTACCGCCGGAATGCGCGGCCTTGCCTTCAATATCCACAACAGAAAACACGCCACCCTTGCGCCCGGTCACCACATTGCCAGAAGGCCGCCCCGGTTCGCTATTGAAGACCACCCGCGCGCTGCGCGCCTCATTCTCAATCACCGGTCGGCCTTCGGGGCTGCCGATTTCCTCATCGCCGGTGAACAGCCCAACCAGCGGCCCGGGCGCACCACCAAATTTATGAAAGGCGGCGAGTACAAACATATTCATCACAATGCCGGCCTTCATATCGGCCACACCTGGCCCATAGGCGATATTGCCCTGAATGGTGAAAGGCCGGCGTTCTGGTTCGCCCTTCGGGAAAACCGTGTCGCGATGCCCCATCAGCACGATATTCTTTTGCTGATTGCCGGATGCGATTTCATGCGCACCTGGCACAACGCCGCGCAAGCAATCGCCATGTTTTTCGCGCGGCACGACTTCCACCGCGATGCCCTGGCCCTCAAGAAAGCGCTTCACCTGGGTGCCGGTACGATCCACGCCCGCCTTGTCATAGGAACCACCATCGGTATTCACCATTTCCTTGAGCTCAGCGAGCATGGCGTCCTGCTGTGTGGCAAGCCAGGCGGTGATTTGGGCTTCGGTAGTCATGCTATCCTCAACTTCATTGGAATCAGACGAAAGCCTGCGTCAGAGTGCGTGCTGCGGCAAGGCCGCTATTCAATCTTGCCCAACGCACGGATCACGCGCAGCAACCTGCCCGCATCTTCATCATAAAACCGCTTGAAGGCATCACCATCGCGGTAATCCAGCGTATTGCCTGATGCCGCCATGATGCGCTGGAAATCCGCATCCTGCGCCACGGCGCGTGATGCGTCACGAATGCGGTCAATGATCGCGGGCGGCGTGCCGGCGGGGGCGAAAAGCCCGACCCAGATGTAGAACTCCACATCCGCAAAACCCTTTTCCACCAGCGTCGGCACATCCTCAAAACCCTTGAGGCGCTGGCGGCCCCAAGTGGCCAGCGCGCGCAGCCGCCCATCGCGCACATGCTGCGCGACAGGCCCGGGGCCTGAGGAAAGCGCTTGCACCTGCCCGCTCAAAATCGCCGTCAAAGCCGGCCCGCCGCCTTGGAAGGGCACATGCAGCATCTGCAAGCCTGCCGCCTGAGACAGCATCGCCATCGGCACATGCAAGGCAGAGTAATTGCCCGCCGAGGAATAGGCGATCTGCCCAGGCTTGGCTTTCGCCTCAGTGATGAATTCCTCGATCGTGCGAATGGGGCTTGATGCCGGCACCACAAGCACGGTGGGATCGGCGGAGAATAACGCAATCGGCGTCAGCATATCGGGCGTATAGGCCGGCGTGCGGCCATTGATGCGCGCTGCTTCCGGCAGGAAGGTCATGGAAGAAAGACCCATCAGCAGCGTATAGCCATCGGGCGTGCTGCGGGCGACAAAACCATTGCCGATTTCGCCTGCCGCGCCGCCGCGATTGGTGATCGGCACTGGCACGCGCCAAATCCTCTCCAGCGTGGCAGCGGCGGGGCGGCCCACCACATCGGCTTGCCCACCAGGTGGGAAGGCGACCACCATGGAAACCGCGCGGGATGGGAAATTGTCCTGCGCCAGCGCGGGCATGGCGAAGGGCAGGGCTGCGGCGCCGGTTAAAAGATTGCGTCTTTGCATGTTTTATCCTCCCATTTTTTGTTGTTCGTTCAGGCGACGGGATTTTCCAGCATACCGATCCCGCTGATTTCAATCCGCACCACATCGCCCTTTTGCAGGAATTTCGGCGGGGTAAAGCCAATGCCAACGCCAACCGGCGTGCCTGTCGCAATCACATCGCCGGGTTCCAGCGTGATGGCGGCGCTGATCGCCTCGATCAATGTCGGTACATCAAAAATCAAATCCGCGACCAGCGCATCCTGGCGCTTTTCGCCATTCACATGCGTGATCAGGCGAAGTTTTGTCGGATCGGGCGCTTCATCGGCGGTCAGAATGGCGGGACCCATGGGGCAGAAACTATCCAAGCCCTTGCCCAAAACCCATTGGCTATGGCGCTTCTGCAAATGCCGCGCGGTCACGTCATTCACAATGGTATAGCCAAACACATGGGCAAGTGCGGTGGCCTTGCTGATGCCGCGCCCGCCCGTGCCAATCACAATCGCCAATTCGCCCTCGTAATCAAGCCCGCCTGTTGGGTCCAAATGGCTCAGGATCGGCTCACCGATTGCGATGATGGCGGTATGGGGTTTGGAGAATACAACAGGGAAGGGCGGCACGACATCCTTGGCCCCGCCATCAAAGCCCGATCCGGCGAATTCCTTGGCGTGTTCATGGTAGTTCTTGCCGACGCAGAACACATTCTTCGGTGGGCGCGGAATGGGGGCGAGGATTTTTGCACCCGCCACCACCGGCGCCTTGCCCAGCGCGTCGCGCGCCGCCGCAAGCGCCGCCGGCCCCGCCGCGATCAGCCCCAGCATGTCGCGCGGCAGAGAAGGCGCGGCGGCGGCGATATCACGCACGGCACCTGCCGCATCCAGCGCGCCAATGCGCGTGCCCGAAGCATCCGAAAAAGTGACCAAACGCATCAGTTCATCCTCACTGTCATTCAGCGCTTCAGTTAGCGCTTTCCGCAGGATTCGCCAGGGGCAGGCTCGCCGCGCGTTCCAATGCCCGCGCCCCGCGCAGCGCCAGATCATCGCGGTAGAGCGCCGCTACCATTTGCACCGCGCGCGGCATGCCCTCAGCATCCAAAGCCACCGGCACGGAAATCGCCGGTTGGCGCGTCAGGTTGAAGGCGAAGGTCCAGGGCGCCCAATCGCGCCACAGCGCCTCTGCCGGGCGAATGGTCGGCTGATCGGCGGCGAAGGCGGCGGTTGGCGTGCAGGCGGTCAGCACCAGATCGTAGCGCTGATGAAACCGCGCCATGGCATGGGCCGCTTCCAGGCGCATCGCCTCGGCGGCCAAATAATCCACGGCGAGCATTTCGCCCTCACGCGCCGCAACCTCGGCAATGCCGGCATCGAGCAGATCACGTTTGTCTTCCGGTGTGGCGGCGATGATGCGCGACAGCGCCACACCCCAAACCCGCCCAAAAATAGCGCGCGTGTCGGGCAGGCCGGGATCGGCTTCCTCCACAATCGCGCCTTGGTCTTCCAAAAGCCGCGCGGCGGCGGCCAGCACTTCTTCCCCTTCCGCATCCAAGGGCGGCGCAAAGCCCATGCGCCGCACCAAAGCCACACGCATGCCCGCGACACCGTCTTCAATGCCAGTGAGCCAATCGCGCGGATCATCCGGCAGGGCATAGGGGTCCCGCAGATCATGCCGCGCCATGGCGCCGAACATCAGCGCGGCGTCGCGCACCGTGCGCGTCATGGGGCCGGCCACCGCAACATGGCCAAAGGCGCCCAGCGGCCATTGCGGAATACGCCCGAAGGAAGGCTTCATGCCGACCAGCCCACAAAACGCTGCCGGGATGCGAATGGACCCGCCGGCATCTGTCCCGATATGTAGAGGCCCAAAACACGCCGCCCCCGCCGCCCCGGCGCCGGAAGAAGACCCGCCCGGCGTGCGCTTGGGGTTCCAGGGATTGCGCGTAATGCCATGCAAGGGGCAATCGCCGGGCGATTTCCAGCCAAATTCCGTGGTGGTGGTCTTGCCGATGATCACCGCGCCCGCCTGCTTCAGCCCGACCACGGCGGGGGCGTCTTCAGTCGCGGGTGTCGTATCCGTGGAGCGGCTGCCGCGCCTGGTCGGGAAACCCGATAGGTTCAGCAAATCCTTCACCGTGGAAGGCACACCATCCAGCATGCCCATCGGCCTGCCTGCCTGCCAGCGCGCCTCCGCTTCGCCCGCCGCTTGCAAGGCGCGCGGGTTCATCGCGGCAAAGGCGTTCACCCAAGGATTGTAGCGGGCAACGCGCTCCATCACCGCCTTCAGCGCCTCCACCGGCGAAAGGCGCCGGCGCGCATAAAGCCCCAGCAGGGTTTCAGCGGACATCAGGGCGGGATCGGTGTCGCTCATGGGGGTTCCGATATGCTTGCTAAGGGTGCAGCATGCCGTTTGATTGCAGGCAGGAGAACCCCCGATGAACGACAAAGCCGCCAAACCCTGGGAATGGCCCGAAGCGCAATGGCGCGAAATTGTGGGCCGCGCCCGCGCCGGGCGTTCCTTGGCGCCCGCTTCCTGGCCCAATGGGGCGCGCTGTTGTGTCTCGCTTTCCTTCGATGCGGATCACGAAACCATTCCGCTGCGCGATGCCGATGAAAGCCCCATGCGCATCAGCCAGGGGCAATATGGCGCCCGCCAGGGCGTACCGCGCATCCGCGCCTTGCTCGCGCGCCACGATATCAAGGCGAGCTTCTTCTACCCGGCCGTCTCAGCCCTTTTGCACCCGGATGAGGTGCGCGGTGTCGCGGATGAGGGCCATGAAATCGGCATCCATTCCTGGATTCACGAAGCCAATACGCAATTGCCGCCAGGCGTGGAGCGAGACCTGACCTTCCGCGCTGCTGATACGCTGGAAAAACTGACAGGCCGTCGCCCGGTCGGTATCCGCACGGCATCTTGGGATTTTTCGGTGGACACACTTTCCATCATCCGCGAATTGGGCTTGCTCTATGATTCATCACTAATGGCTGATGATGACGCCTATGAATTGCTCGATCAGGGCACGCCCACCGGCATTGTGGAATTGCCGCCGGAATGGATTCGCGATGATGCGGTTTATTTCAACATGCTGCGTTTTTCGGGACTTCGCCCCTATACGCCCCCTTCAAGCGTGGAGGAGGTGTTCACCGCCGAATTCGAAGGCGCCTATCGCGAAGGCGGCTTGTTCCTGCTGACCATGCACCCGCATGTGATCGGGCATCGCAGCCGCATCGCGCTGCTTGATCGGCTGGTGCAGCACATGAAAGGTTTTGGCGATGTGTGGTTCGCCACGCATGAGGAAGTGGCGCGCTGGTGCAAGACCCAGGCGGGCATGAAATAGGGCTATAGCCCCGCCCGCGATGTTGCGCGGGCGGGGTGCTTTACATCAGGTCACAACAATATCGAATTGCTTGGCAACCGCGGTCCATTCCGTGATTTGCTCCTGCATGAGCTTCACAAAATCGCCATTCAGTGGCGAAGGCCGGCGCGGCAGAGTCTGCAAATCTTCAAACCGCGCCATCAATTCCGGCCGTGCCAGGATGGGGTTGACCAAGCCGGCAAGCCGTTCCGTGATTGGCTGAGGCAGACCCTTTGGCGCGGAAAGCCCAAGCCATTGCGCTGACGTCAGCTTCGGGAAGCCAAGCTCAGCGAAGGTCGGCACATTGGGGAAGGCGGGCAGGCGCTGCGGCGATGAAACGGCCAGCGCGCGCAACACGCCATCCTTCATCAGCTGCACATTGGTGGTGATGGGGTCAATCAGGCTTTCAATCTGATTGGCCATCAGATCCTGCATGGCGGGCGCGCTGCCGCGATAGGGCACGTGATCCAGATTGGTCACCTTGGCTTCGCCCGACAGCATGGCACCCAGCAAATGCGGCGCCGAACCAATGCCCGAAGACCCGAAGCGGACCGGCTGCGTCTTCGCCGCGCCCAGATAATCCGCCAGCGTCTTGAAGCGTGATTCAGACTTCACCAGCAGCACATTCGGCGCTTCCACCAAAAGCCCGATATGGGTGAAATCCGTGACCGGGTTGAAGGGCAGCGTTGGCATGGTGGCCGCCGAGAAGACATGCACCGAAGCGTGGGAAACCAGCAGCGTATAGCCATCTGCCGGCTGCTTCGCGACAAAATCCGTGCCGATCACGCCACCCGCGCCAGCGCGGTTTTCCACCACCACGGTTTGGCCCAGCGCCTGGGAAAGGGCAGGGGCCATCAGGCGGCTTACGGTATCCACCAGGCCACCCGGCGGGAATTGCGCGATCAGGCGGATGGACCCGCGGGTCGGCCAAGCGCCGCTTTGCGCGGAGAGAATGCCCGGGCTCGCCAGCGCGCCAGCAATGGCGCCTCCGGTCAGGCCAAGAAGACGACGACGGTTCATGCGAAAGCTCCTTGCTATTAAGTCGGCACTCACTGCCTAAAAATTGGGCAAAATTACCCAGTTCCCAGCGATGGAACCGCTTATGGCTCGAAGTAAGGCAATCACCATGCCAAACGCGTTAGTCGGCCTTGATCCCGGCTTCCCGCACAATCTGCGCCCAGCGCGCCATATCGGCGGCGACCAGCGCTGTGAAGCCAGGGCGGTCCAGCCGGTTCGGGGCAGCGCCCAGTTCTACCAAGCGTTCACTGAGGGCGGGTGTTGCCAGGCTTTCCACCAGCGCGGCATTCAGCCGATCCGCGACCGGGGCCGGGATGCCGGCTGGGCCGCTGATGCCGAACCAATTCGCCGCGACAAGCTGCCCAAGCCCAAGCTCCGCGACCGAGGGCACATCGGGCCAGCGCGGCAGGCGTTCAGATGTGGTCATGGCAAGCAAGCGCAAGCGCTCATTGCGCCCAACATCGGGGATGGCGGCGATCAGCCCATCAATATTGCCTGCAATCACATCAGTCGCTGCCGGGGCTGCGCCGCGATAGGGCACATGGGTGATGTCCACCCCCGCCAGCCGCTTCAGGATTTCAAGCTTGGCGTGGGAAGACGTGCCATTGCCATTGGACCCGAAGCGGATGCTGCCGGGTTTTTCACGCGCGGCGGCGATCAGCGCGGGCAGGCTCTGCCAGGGGCCAGTGGCGGAAACCGCAATCGCACTCGGCACCGCGGCGAGCAGACCAATATGGGTGAAATCGCGCATCACATCATAGGGCATGGAAGGCAGGATGGCCGGCGCAATGCCCTGAGAGGCGATGTTGGAAAGCAATATGGTTGTGCCATCGGGAGCACTTTTCGCAACCGAATCACTGCCAACCACGCCGCCCGCGCCAGCGCGGTTTTCCACGACCACCGGCGCGCCAAGGCGGCTTTCCATCTCCCGCGCTACAAGCCGGGCCAGCAGATCCGCCGTGCCGCCGGGCGGGAAGGGGACAATGAAACGGATGGGCCGCGCGGTTTGCGCGCCCGCCGCCAGGGCAGGGGTGGCAAGAATGGCAGCCAGGACGGCGCGGCGCTTGATGGTTTTCATGTCGTGATCCCCTGGAAATTCCGGCGTTCCATAGACCAGAAGGCGCCGCCATGTCTTCATGGCGCGGGAGGATGCCATGTCACTTGCCTATGCGAGGAAGGGCCTGCTTGGGGTGCTGACCCCTCAGGCCAATACCACGGTGGAGCCGGAGTTTTCGCTGTTGCTGCCGCCAGGGACGGCGATGCTGACCGCGCGGCTGGTGAGTGCGCGCCCCAGCCTGAATGATCGGCTGCGGGATTATGTCGCGGGGCTGGATGCGACTTGTACGCAATTCGCCAATGCGCCGCTGGGTGCCATCGCCTTTGCTTGCACAGGCTCATCCTATCTGATGGGGCCGGAAGCCGAGGATGCCGCCGTGGCGCGGCTTTCCGCCCGCGCGCCCTTCATCACCGCCGGCCGTGCCGTATGTGAAGCCTTTGCCGCGCTTGGGGCCAAACGCATCGGGCTGGTTTCACCCTATCCACCTGATCTGACCGAAGCCTCGGCCGCCTATTGGAAAGCGCGGGGGTTTGAGGTGGCGCGCGTTATCTCCATCGCCACACCGGGCGCGGCCTTTCACCCGATCTATGCCCTGGCCGAGGGCGACGCCAGCGCGGCGCTTGCCGCCATGCGGGGCGCGGGGGCAGAGGCGATTATTCTGCTGGGCACCGGCATGCCCTCCCTCGGCGCCATTCTGGCGCAGCCGGAAGTGGAGGGCGCGCCGGTGATTTCCTGCAATCTGGCGCTGATGTGGCGCGCGATGGCGGCGCTGCGGGGTGAAGCCGCGGATGCGGCTTCACTCAAGCGCTGTATCAGCGGGGCGGATTGGCGGGGGCGTTATGCTGAAAGGCTTGGGATATAGCGACTGGCGCTATACGCTATTGCCCTGTTACCATTTTCGAATGCGATCTTGGGCAGGAAATCTTGGCCGTGTTTATCGCCCGCAAGCGCAGCCCGGATGGGAGGGTTAGGATATGCTGACTGGTGCAGAATCCGTGATGAAAGCAGCGCCGCTGGGAGCTTTGCGCGCGTTGGGTTCTGGCCGTGAGGTGGCTAGCCGAAATCAAAGGCGAACGGCGTATCCCAGCTGTTCGTCTGGCTTTTGGAAGCGCGCCCAACACAGCTTTGGTCGGTGGCTGAAACGCGGGTGTCGCGGCAGTTTTCTGTTGCCGTTTGCGCTGATGCTGCCAGCCTGCGCGACTATATCGGAAGAGGATGACGTTCTCTTTAAGAAAATGTTTTTTTTGGCAACGGACAAATGGGGTAGTTCCGCCGCTGCCCCTACCCCGGAAAGGATAGGCCGTTGTTCTGAAGCTCCAGACGGAGAAGAAATTGACTACATGAATTTCAGCGAATGTACGATTGCAATAATGGAACA
>CALRPR020000104.1:0-10281 GCA_943370125.1 Allobosea thiooxidans
TGGAAATTGCGCTTAAGCCATTTGAAGCGCTAACAAATTCGCATGAGTGATTCAAAGCGATTCGTGGGCCGCAGGGCCATGCTTGGGCTGGGTTTGGCCGGGCTTGCCGCTGGCATGTCGCGCCGCGCCAGCGCCGCATCTCGCACGGCGTTGGACGCTTTGGCGGCAAGGCTGGAAGCCCTGGGCGAAGACGGTCTTGATCCGCGCCAATATGACATGCCGGATCGCGAGGCATTGATGGCGCGCGCGGAAGCGGCGCTGCGCGATCTGGTGCTTGGGCGCGTCGCTTCCTTGCCGGGGCGGGTGGATATCAAGCGCGATGCAGCGCGGGCGAATTTCCAAGCTTGGAGGGAAAGGCTTTTCGCCAGTGCCGATCCGGCAAGCGTGTTGGATCAGGCGGCGGCGCTGCATCCTGATACGGCGCCAATCAAGGCAGAACTTGCGCGCTTCAGGGCAATCGCCGCGCGTGGCGGCTGGCCGCTGGTTGAAGGCAACCTTGCGAGCACATTGGAACCTGGCGCCCGGGATGCGGCGCGGGTTGCGCAGCTTCGCGCGCGGCTTGCGGTGCTTGACCCGGAAGTGTTGCGCGGCGCGGTGGCGGAAAGCGCGGTTTATGATGCGCGGCTGCAAGCGGCTGTCCGGCGCTTTCAGGCTGAAGAAGGGCTGGAAGCCGATGGTCGCATCGGTCGCATCACCTGGGCCGCTTTAAACACCCCGGTCGAAGCCAAAATCGGGCAGCTTCGCGTCGCACTTGATAAGCGCCGCGGCCTGGCCGCCCCGCCCGACCGGCGGATTGACGTGAATATCCCCCATTTCCGCCTGCGCCTGACTGATGCCGGGCGCGTGGTGCAGGATATGGCCGTGGTGGTGGGGCGGGTGGATCGGCAAACCCCCATGCTCGATGTCCGCCTGGTCGCGGTGCAATTCAACCCACCCTGGGGCGTGCCGGATCGCAATGCGCGGGAGGATTTGCTGCCGCGCTTCCGCCGCGACCCCGGGCGCATGCAGGCCATGGGCTATCGGCTTTATCAGCGCATTGATGGCGAACTCACGGAAGTTGACGCGACCACGGTGGATTTCAGCGCCTATTCCAAGGACCGCTTCCCCTTCATCATCCGCCAGGACCCCGGTGAGGTGAATGCACTCGGGCGCATCAAATTCGTCATGCCGAACCGCGATGATATTTTCATGCATGACACGCCGGATCGGCATTTGTTCCGCCGCCCAGACCGCGCCTTTTCATCGGGCTGCATTAGGCTTGAAGGACCGATGGATTTGCTGGCCGAAGCCTTCAACGGCATGCCGGCCTGGAACCGGGAACGCTTTGACCGTGTGTTGGAAAGTGGCGCGACCCAGGGTGTTTCGCTGGCGCGGGCGATCCCTGTGCGCCTTCATTATGACACGGTGATGGTTGAAGCCGGCAACGTAGTCATGCGCCGGGATGTTTACGGCCTTGATGCGGCCTATCTCCGCGCGCTCGATGCCCCGCGCAGCGATAGGTTGGCAGAGGCATCGCCCCGGCCGTGAAGCTGTAAGGCAGGAATAAGACATGGCGCGTTATCTGGTGACAGGCGGTGCGGGTTTCGTCGGCAGCCATGCGGTGCTGGCACTGCTTGATCGCGGTGATGAGGTTGTGGTGTTGGATGACCTCAGCCAAGGCCACCGCGCTGCCGTGCCGGTTGGCGCGACTTTGGTGCAGGCACCATTGGCGGATCGCGCGGAACTCGCGCGGGTTTTCGGCAATTGGCGCTTTGATGCGGTGCTGCATTTCGCCGCCCTTTCCCTGGTAGGCGAAAGCATGAAATCGCCCATGCATTACCTGGCAGAAAACCTCGGCAATAGCGTGCGGCTGATCGAAGCGGCGGTCGAAGCCGGTTGCCTGCGCTTTGTGCTGTCTTCCACCGCGGCCCTTTTCGGCAAGCCGGAACGCGTGCCGATTGATGAGGATTGCCCTGTCGCCCCCGGCAACCCCTATGGCGAGAGCAAGCTGATGGTGGAGACCGCGCTTGCCTGGGCGGAACGCATCCATGGCCTGCGCTATGCGGCGCTGCGCTATTTCAACGCGGCCGGATCGGACCCTGCCGGGCGCGCGGGGGAGGACCACAACCCGGAGACCCATCTGGTACCTCTCGCGATTGACGCAGCGCTTGGCCGCCGTCAGGCGCTGACCGTGTTTGGCGATGATTACCCAACGCCCGATGGCACCTGCATTCGCGATTATGTGCATGTGACTGACCTTGCGGATGCGCATTTGCGCGTGCTCGCGCGGCTCGAAAGCCATGGCTCTTGCCGCTACAATATCGGCAATGGCGAAGGCCATTCGGTGAAGCAGGTGCTTGGCGCCATTGAACGCGTGAGTGGCCGCGCCGTCCCCCACAGCATCGGCCCCCGCCGCGCGGGTGATCCTGCCGTGTTGGTGGCAGCGAGTGAGCGATTGCGGCAGGAAACCGGCTGGACACCGCGTTTTGGCGATATTGATGAGATTGTGCGTACCACCTGGGCCTGGCGGGAAGCGCATCCCAAGGGGTACGGTGACCGCTGATCCCGGCGGCATAAGTCTTTGAATTACAGCAAAAATTAAAATTTCATGACGAACGCCCCCGTGCGCAACCGTGGCCCTACCCACTTGCCCTTCGCCCCCCCTGGTGCGACAAGACGGGCGTAATTCTCAAAACATTCAAGGCGGCCCCAACGGCCCAGGCTATGGAAGGTGCAAGCATGTCAGAACTCGAAATCATCTGGACCAAGGTAGATGAGGCGCCAGCGCTGGCCACATTTTCCCTGCTGCCCATCGTGGAATCCTTCGTGGGCGTTGCCGGCGTGAAGATGAGCCTCAAGGATATTTCGCTCACTGGCCGAATCCTTGCGAATTTCCCCGAAAACCTGACGCCTGAGCAAAGGGTGAATGATGAATTGGCCGAACTCGGCAAGCTCGCGCTGAAGCCGGAAGCCAATATCATCAAGCTGCCCAACATCTCGGCCTCGGTGCCGCAGCTTAAGGCTGCGATCAAGGAATTGCAGGGCAAGGGCTATAAGGTGCCGGATTACCCGGACAACCCCAGCAATGATGCCGAGCGCGAAATCCGCGCCCGTTACGGCAAGGTGCTGGGCAGCGCCGTGAACCCCGTGCTGCGCGAAGGCAATTCAGACCGCCGCGCGGCGGGTGCCGTGAAGCAATACGCCCGCAACAACCCGCATAAGATGGGCGCCTGGTCGAAGGATTCCAAATCCCATGTCGCCTATATGCCGGGCGGGGATTTCTATGGCTCGGAAGTGGCCACCACCATCACGGCGCCGACCAATGCGCGCATTGAATTGGTGGCGATGGATGGCGGCGTCACGGTGCTCAAGGCCAAGACACCTTTGATCGCGGACGAAATTATTGATGCCTCGGTCATGAGCCGTAAGGCTTTGCGTGCCTTCCTCGCGGAACAGATTGATGCCGCGAAGCGCGAAGGGGTGCTGTTTTCGGTGCACCTCAAGGCCACCATGATGAAGATCTCCGATCCCATCCTGTTCGGCCATACGGTTTCGGTGTTTTTCGCTGATGTCTTCCAGAAGCATGGCGCGACGCTCACGCGGCTTGGCGTCAACCCGAATAACGGCGTTGGCGATATGCTGGCCAAGATCGAAACCCTGCCCGAGGCCGAAAAGGCCGCGATCCTGGCCGATATTGACGCCACCTATAAGGCGCGCCCCGCGCTCGCCATGGTGAATTCCGACCGCGGCATCACCAATCTGCATGTCTCCAGCGATACTATCATTGATGCCTCCGTGCCGGCCATGATCCGTGAATCGGGCAAGATGTGGGGCCCGGATGGCAAGCTGCATGATACCCTGGCAGTGATCCCGGACCGTTGCTATGCGCGGCTGTTCCAGACGGTGATTGAAGATTGCAAGGCCAATGGCGCCTTCGATCCAAAGACCATGGGCACCGTTCCCAATGTCGGGCTGATGGCGCAGCAGGCGGAAGAATATGGCTCCCACGACAAGACCTTCGAACTGGCTTCCGATGGCGAAGTGCGCGTAGTCGCCGATGATGGCTCGGTGTTGCTGTCTCGTCCGGTGGAGACCGGCGATATCTTCCGCATGTGCCAGGTGAAGGATGCGCCCATTCAGGATTGGGTGAAGCTTGCCGTGCGCCGCGCGCGGCTGACCAATACGCCGGCGGTCTTCTGGCTGGATGCCAAGCGCGCCCATGATGCTGAGCTGATCAAGAAGGTTGAGAAATACCTGAAGGATCACGACACTTCCGGGCTTGATATCCGCATCCTGGGAACGGTTAAAGCGATGCAATTCTCGCTCGACCGTATCCGCAAGGGGCTCGATACCATTTCGGTCACCGGCAATGTGCTGCGCGATTATTTGACTGATCTTTTCCCCATCATGGAACTCGGCACCTCGGCCAAGATGCTCTCCATTGTGCCCTTGTTGAATGGTGGCGGCTTGTTTGAAACCGGCGCGGGCGGTTCGGCGCCGAAGCATGTCGAGCAATTCCAGGACGAAGGTTATCTGCGCTGGGATTCGCTTGGCGAATTCCTGGCTCTTGGCGCTTCGCTTGAGCATTTGGCGCAGACCACGAATAGCGAAGACGTGAAGGTGCTTGCTGAGACGCTCGATGAAGCCAATGGCAGGATCCTGGAGTTTAACCGCTCACCCGCGCGCAAGGTGGGCGAGATTGATAATCGCGGCAGCCATTTTTATCTTGCCCTTTACTGGGCGCAGGCTTTGGCGGCGCGCGACAATAGCTCGGGCCTTGCCGCGCGCTTCAAGCCGCTTGCGGATCTGCTCTCTGCCAATGAGAAGAAGATTTACGGCGAATTGATCGAAGCCCAGGGCAAGGCGCAGGAATTGGGCGGGTATTACCGGCCCGATGATGCGAAAACCTCGGCCGCGATGCGCCCAAGCAAGACCTTGAATGACGCTTTGGCGACACTGAAGGCGTAAGCCGAACCACCCCCAAAGCAAGGCTATGGCGTGATCCGGGAAACTGGGTCACGCTGATCCTTTGCGCGAAGGGGTCATCGGTCATGCCGCTTTTATCTCGTCGAATGGTGCTTGCCGCCGGGCTTTTGGCGCCCGCCATCGTCAAGGCGCAGGGCGCCTGGCCAGCCGCGCCCATCCGCTTCGTGATTGCCTTCCCGCCTGGCGGGCCGAGTGACATTCTGGGCCGCTTGGTGGCGCGCAAGATTGCCGAACAAAAGGGCTGGCAGATTGTGGTGGAAAACCGCGCCGGCGCTTCAGGCATTATCGGCATGGGTGAGGTCGCCCGCGCCGCACCCGATGGTTATACGGTGCTGATCAATGCCTCGGCCCATTCCATCCTGCCAACGACGCATAAGGACAAGGCGCCTTTCGATATTCCAAGCGCCTTCCTGCCCATCACCATGATAGGGCGCACGCCCATGCTGGTGACGGCCACGCCCAGCCTGCCCATCCGCAGCATTGCCGAATTGCTGGCCTATGCGCGGGCCAATCCGGGCAAGCTGAATTACACGGCGGGCTCACCGGGCGGCGGGCCGCATTTGGGGGCGGAGCTGTTTCGCCTGACCACCGGGGTGGATATTCAGTACATCCCCTATCGCGGTTCTGGCCCGGCCTTGCAGGATTTGGCCGCGGGCAATGTGCAGCTTGGCTTTGATTCACTCACCGCCTCAGCGGGGCTGGCGCGGGCAGGGCAGATCAGGCCCATCGCGGTCACTTCTCCCACGCGCAACCGCGCTTTTCCGGACGTGCCGAGTGTCGCTGAAACTGTGCCGGGGTTCGAAGCCGATACCTGGGTCGCGGCCTTCCTGCCCGCGCGCACCCCTGCGGCTATTCAAGCGCAATTGCATGAGGCGTTTGCGGCGGCGATCGCGGCGCCCGATCTGACGCAGCGCATCCTGGAATTGGGCACGGAACCCGGCGGGCAAAGCCCTGCCGCGTTCGATGCGGTGCTGAAGCGCGAGATTGCCATGTGGGCCGATGTGGTGGCCAAGGCGGGGATCAGGGTGGAATAAAGCTACAGCTTCTTCCGCATCCAAACCCGCGCATGGCCGGCGGGCATGCCTTCCAGCTTGCCGAATTCCACATAGCCATTGCGCTTCCAGAAGCCCGGCGCCTGGAAGCTGAAGGTATCCGTATAGGCATTGGTGCAGCCGCGTTCGCGGCCAATCGCCTCAGCGCGTTGCAGCAATTCCTCACCAATACCGCGCCGGCGCATGCCGCGTTCCAGATAGAGCCAATCAATGAACAGCCAGCCCCAGAAGGTCAGGCCCAACAACCCACCCAAGGTCTTGCCATCGGCATCCTGCACCAGCAGCGTCACTGGCTCCCGGTCATAAGACCCGCCGGTTTCCTGATTGAAGTTATGCAGGCCGCGCTGAATGGCGGCGACGGCTTCGAATTCCGGCGCGGCATCCTCCACAATTTGGATGCCGCCCTTCAGCGCAATGCTCATCCCGCGATGCGCCCAACGCCGGAGAATGCCACCACAATCAAACCCAAGATCAAATTCATCAATACCAGCTTTCTGATACTCTCCAGCGCGCGCGCCGCATTGGGCTTGTCGCCCGCTGCCATTGCCCGGCGCATGGCGCCCCAAGGGCCAAAGAATACCGCAAAAAAGACCAAAGCCATAATCAGTCCCAATAAATGCATCAGATGCAGGCTCCATCGCGCGCCAGACCAGCCGCCATGCCAGAAGAAGAACAAGGCCCAGCCGGTCAGCAGCACGATGGGCATGGCATGCCATACAATCAGAAAGAAACGCCTAAAGGCGGCTTGCGCTAACGCAAGACGCTCCGGCGCTTGCAGCACCTCATGTGCGGCGGGGCGCAGCACCAGCAGCGCGAAGGCCATGCCGCCCACCCAAAGCACCGCGCCAAGTAAATGCAAGGCCAGCAATAGATCACTCATCATTTCGAACCCTTTTTACGGATCGCTTCCAAGGCAACCGCCAATGCACGCACTTCCGCCGCAGCGGGGCCGCGGGGCGCGGCTTCCACCACGCCAAGCCCGGCCATGAAAGCCTGGGCATAAGCAGTGCGATTGCCGAGCACCGCATCCAGCATGGGCAGGTTACGGTCGCGGATTTGGCCTTCAATGTCGTCCCGCAGCTTGCCCGAAGCCGGGGCGCGGTTCAGCAGCAGCCGGAAGGGGCGCCTTTCCTGCTTTGCCAGATCAAGTGTCGCATCCATGGACCAAAGATCAGCCGCCGAGGGTTGCAAGGGCACCAGCACCAGATCAGCGCCGCGAATGGCAAGCTTGGCATCCGTGTCATCATGGGGCGCCGTGTCCAGCAGCACGAAATCCTGTTCCCGCTTCAGCCTTTCCAGCGTCGCGGACAGGCGCCAGCCAGTCGGCGCCTCAAAATGCAGCGTATGGGCCTTTTTGCTCGCGCCGCGCTGCTGGTCCCAACGCGCCAGGCTGCGCTGCGGGTCAATGTCCAGCAACCCGACGCGATGGCCTGATTCCGCGAGCGCGGTGGCCAGATTGGCTGCCACAGTGGATTTGCCGGCGCCGCCCTTACGCTGGGCGATGGCGATCACGAAGGCCATGCACGACTCCTATGCCTTTCAGCCCTCTATAGCAGTTCGGAGCGCCCCTTGATCCAGCAGAAAGCGAGCGACTAAAACGGCTTGCGGGCGTGGCTTAGGGTCATTGCCGGCTCGGCGGAGTCGCATGACAGCGTGACCCGCAAAAACGGACCACGCTGAGCAAAAAACACTGAAGCCTGATCAAGTCACGCGGAAATTGCCGAATTGCCAGGGATCGTCCCGGTCCAGTTCTTCCGGGAAAAGTGTGGCGCGATCCTGAAGTGGGTTCCAGTCAGAATAAACCCCCGCCATTTCGCCCAGATAAGGCAGGCAGATTTCCAGCATGCGCGCGTGGTCCAACTCATCGGCCTCCATCACGCCTAGTGAGGGGTTTTCCATGCCGAACACCACGCCGGCCAGCACCGCCGCGCAAACCTGTAGCGAGGTCGCGTTATTATGGGGGGCAAGCGCGCGTGCATCCTCAATGGTTAGCCGAGAACCATACCAATAGGCGCCCTTCTTGTGGCCCATCAGCAAGACGCCAAGCTCATCCATGCCGGAGCTGATTTCATCCATCATCAGGCGCTTGCTTTCCTGAATATTCCAGTTCTGGCCAGCTAATTCATGCAGCGAAAGCACCGCATCATCGCAGGGATGATAGGCGTAATGCGCTGTCGGGCGATAGATCACGGCGCCTGAAGCATCGCGGCGCGTATAGTAATCCGCGATCGAAATGCTCTCATTATGGGTGATAAGAAAGGCATGCATCGGACCTTCCAGCGGGGTCCAACTGCGCACGCGCGTCGCTGCACCGGGGCGCATCAAGTATATCGCCGCGTCACTGCCGAAATCATGACGCAACCCATCCGCGGGCAGCGCCTTTTCATGGCTACCCCAGCCAAGTTCCGCCGGCTGGCAGCCTTCACCGGTGAAGCCATCAATGGACCAGGTATTGACGAATTCGCCGCGGCGCTTGGCCACGTTCGCGGCAACCTGGGTATCGCGTTCGGCGATATGAATCACCTTCACGCCAAGCGCGTGTGCCAGCGTTGACCATTCCGCGCGGGATTTTGGCATGGCCACGGCATGGCCCGTATCATGCGCGACATTCAACAGCGCCTGCTTCACGAAATGCGAAACAAGGCCCGGATTGGCGCCATGGGTCATGACCGCCGTTGGCCCCGCCCCATCCTTAAGCGCAAGCGCGCTTTCCCGCAGCGCGTAATTGGACCGGAGCGAGGGGGAAAGCGACGTATCCGTGTAGCCACCAGCCCAGGGTTCCACGCAGGTGTCCAGATAAAGCGCGCCGATCTCGCGGCAAAGCTTCACCAGCGCAACTGATGAGATATCCACCGAAAGATTGAGCAGGAAATCGCCGCGTGTGAGGCGCGCGCTGAGTTCCGCCGCGTAATTCTCCCGCGTGAGGGGCAGGATGGTGTGACGAATGCCGTGCTGCGCGGCTATCGCCTCACCGCGCGCGTCGGAGGTCAGGATCTCAATCCGGTCCTTTGGCATATCAATATGGCGCAGGATCAGGGGAAGCACCCCTTGGCCGATGGACCCAAAGCCAAGGATCAGCAGGCGGCCAGTGAAAGCAGTATGTTTCATGCTAGTTTTCCTTCCAAGTCACGCCGCGCGGGGCGCGTTTGTCACGTTTTGCGGGCTGACGAGCAGTGGCGCGTCAGCAACCTCGGTCACCAAGGCGCGGTCGAAGCCATTGAAGGCCGTGCGCAATGCCGTGCCATAAGCCCCAAGCTGCCCGATTTCGATCCAATCCCCTTCGCCGATATCACCTGGCAAAGTCCATGGACCTTTCATGACATCTGCCGAATCGCAAGTGGGGCCAAACAGCACAAATTCCTGTGGCGCAGCACCTGGCCTGCTGCCTCCCGCGCGGATCAGGCGGTGCGGAAAGCGAAAGCCCGGCGCCCCCGCATCGGAAAGCGCGCCATAGACACCATCATTCACGTAAAGCGCATTGCCCCGGCGCTGCTGCACCTGGACAACTACCGACGCACCGCTTGCCACCAAAGCGCGGCCTGGTTCCGCCCAAAGCTTGGTGCCGGCAGGCAGGGCTGTCGCGCCTTCACGAATGGCCGCCATGAAGGCAGCCAGCGGGGGCGGTTGGCTGCCGGGATACAGCACCGGAAAGCCCCCGCCCACATCAACAATATCCACCGCGACACCGGCCATGTTGATCACTTCCGCCGCCATTTTCATGGCGCGCGTCCAGGCCGCCGGGTCCAGGCATTGCGACCCTACGTGGAAGGAAATGCCAAGACGCGCGGCATGTGGGCGGGCGGCGCGCAGCAATTCCGCGGCCACAGCGGGTTCCGCGCCGAATTTGCCGGAAAGATCATAGGCCGCGCTGCCCTTGGGCAGGGCCAGCCGCACCACAAGCCCGCGCGCGCCTTCCCCGGTTTCGGCCAGGATTTTCCAAAGCTCATCAGCGGTGTCGAGCACGAAATCGCGCACGCCGAAATCATGCCAGGCGGCACGGATCGCGGAACGGGATTTCACCGGGTGCATGAAATGCAGCGACGCCTTGGGGAACATGCTGCGCAGCAGGCGAACTTCGGCATCGGAAGCGCAGTCAAAATGCGTGATGCCGCCGGCCGCGATGGCGCGCAGGATCGTGGGCTCCGCATTGCATTTCACGGCATAAAGGACGTCACCCGGAAAGGCTGCCTCAAAATCGCGCGCCGCTTCGGTGACAGCCGCGGGGCGCAGGCAATAGACAGGGTTTTCCGGTTGCAGGATTTGC
>CALRPR020000105.1:0-10048 GCA_943370125.1 Allobosea thiooxidans
GGGGACGCGATGGCAAAACTCACGCGTTTCCAGCAATTTACTAATGCCAATTGCCCAAGATTTATTCCTATGCCCGGCACTATTGAATGTGTGCGCCCGTTTCGTACGAGTTTGCGTGACTTGCGTGGATACATGTTCCGCTTCTCCCAGCCCACAGGTCCCTGTCGGCAGGGGGTGATCCGCTTTTCGATAGACATACCGAACGCGCAGGACTTGCGCGTGAAACAAGTGCGTTTCGATTCAGTTCAGCCCTGTAGTTGAGGGCGAACCGATGAGCCAATCAAGTCAGCCTTAACTCCCCTTATTGATTCTAGCGGGCATCAGACCGCAATGGCTGGAAGGCTTAGCCCGTAATCAGGGCAGCCGCGCTTCCGTCACCCCAATCATCGCATCGCGCGTGACAAGCTGCTCCAGCTTCGCCGCATCCCAGCCCTCAGTGCCCGCAGGGCGGCGCGGCACGACCAGATAGCGCAGCTCCGCATTGCTATCATGCACGCGAATGCTGGTGCCCTCCGGCAAATGCGTGCCGAATTCGGCCAGCACGCCGCGCGGGTCCCGCACTGCGCGTGCGCGATAGGCGCGGCTTTTGTACCAGGCGGGCGGGCGGCCCAGGACGCTACGCGGATAACAAGAACACAGCGTGCAGACGACAAGGTTATGCACACCAGGCGTATTGAACAGCGCCGTCAGCACAGTCTCCCCGCGTGACAGCCCCAATTCTTCCACCGCCGCGCCGGCATCGGCGGCAAGGCGTGCGGCAAAGCCAGGATCGGTCCAGGCGCGCACCACAACCCGCGCGCCGAGATGTTCGCCCCGGCTATCCATGGCTTCGATCTGGGTGCGGATTTCAGCCGCCGTCAGAATACCGCGCACGATCAGCAGGTTCCGCACCGCCCGCCCGCGCAATTGCAGGGGGGAGAGCACGGCAACCCCCGCATCATCATCTTCCTGATAGGGATGGTCATCATGATCATGGTCGTGATCATGGTCATGATCATGGTGGTGGTGATGCCCGCCGGGCGCGTCTTCCACCTTGTCTTCGCCAGCGGCGCGCAGCCGCGCTTCCTCGGTGAGCAAATCCGCTTCCTGAAGCACGCCCTTTTCCTTGAGCAAACTGGAAAAACCGTGAATCCAGCGCTCATAATAGGGCAACTTCCAATAGGTATCAGCATCCAGCGCTTCCTGCACGCGCCGGCTTTCATCGGTGGTGAAGATCTGGCGCTTCTTATCGGCCAGCAGCAGGCGGATGGCGTCCGCCTCCTTCTCCCAATGCGCGGGTTCATGCGCGCTTTGGTCTATCGGCGCGGCGAAGCGGCCGGCGACATCATGGGTCGGAAGGTTGTCGGGTTTTTGGGTCATGCGGGGTGCTCCATCCGGCGCATCTTGCCAGGGGCAGCAATTCAGGCAAAGCGTCGGGGAAACCGGGAAGGAGGCTACACCATATGAACCGCGTCACACGCCGTACCACCATCGCTGCCGCTGCCGCTGCCGGGCTGCTCGCTGCCCCAGCACTCCGCGCCCAAGCCGCCTGGCCGAATAAGGATCTGCGGCTGGTTTGCCCTTTCCCGCCAGGGGGCACCACGGATGTTGTGGCGCGTCTTGTGGCCGCCGCCATGCGCGAAAGGTTCGGGCGCAATGTGGTGGTGGAAAACCAGCCCGGCGCCGGCAGCACGCTCGCCGCCGGGCGCTTTGCCCGCGAAGCGGATGATCATGCGCTGTTCCTAAGCCAGATTGCTTCCCACGCCATTGGCCCGGCGCTTTATCGCAACCTTGCCTATGATCCGGAAGCGGATTTCCGCGCCGTGACGCTGGTGGTGACGGTGCCGAATGTCTGGGTCGCCAATCCGCGCCGCGTGCCGGGCGGTGATCTCCGCGCCTTTTTGCGCGATGCCAAGGCAAAGCCCGGAGAGCGCAATTTCGCTTCCGCCGGCAATGGCACCTCCACCCATTTGACCGGGGAATTGATCAATCAGCTTGCCGGGGTGCGGGTGCAGCATGTGCCCTATCGCGGCGCCGGTCCGGCCATGACGGCCGTGATCGGGGGGGAGGTGGATAGCCTGATAGATAATCTGCCAACGGCGCTGCCGCAAATCCAGAATGGCAATGTGGTGGCGCTGGCCGTGACGTCCCGCGAACGCCTGCCCGATCTGCCCAATGTGCCGGCGGTCTCGGAATTGGGCGCTGAGTTCAATCTGGTGGGGTTTGAGGCTGAGGCCTGGTTCGGCCTGCACGCGCATAAATCGGCATCGGACGCCGTAGTGGCGCGCATGGCGGAAGTGGCGCAGGCCGCACTGAATGACCCGGCGGTGCGCCAGCAATTGGCTGCCCGAGGCACCACCCCACGCGGCGGCCCGCCCGCCGATTACGCCGCCCTGGTCGCAAGCGAACGCAAGCGTTGGTTTGATGTTGTGCGCCAGGGGAATGTGCAGGCGGATTAAGAAGACGCTGTTCTAGTGGCGCGATTCATGCTGACCTTACCCCACCAAACAATGCCCCCGCGCACCACTAGCGCGTATCCTCGGGGAACAAGCCTGGCATCCAACGTGACGCTAGGCGCGCCGGGAAGGCCAAGCGCAACGCTGCCCGGTCATTCTCTGCGGAAAGAACCCCAGCCTTGAGCAAAGCGGAGGTGATGCGCCTGGCGTGACGATCGGTCGCACCGACAATCATGGGTGCATCCGCACGGGGAAGTTCGCCTCGATACAAGACGGCCTCTAGAATGCTACCCGCCTTCGGTGGTAGCGTGCCTGTCCTGATCTCCTCCTCCACCCAGAGCAGAATGCGCGTACGCAATCTGTTCGGCTCCACCAATTGGCGCATGAAACGCACCTGATCGAGGCAGATTTCCAGGAAGAAACGGGTGAATGCGGCAAGTTCCTCCTCGCTCAGCGCCCCGCGCCCGTCCAGGTCATTGCGTCGGCCTAGATCGCAGGCTGCGAGGCACGCCTTGTAGCGCGTCTCGGCGCGCGCAAAACCGCGCGCCACCGACCATATCGCCCCCGTGTCGAGCGCTTCCAACAACATGGCATGGGTCATCAACCGCGCGACGCGGCCATTGCCGTCCAGAAAGGGATGGATCCAGAGCAACCGGTGATGCGCCGATGCGGCAGACAGGATGGCATCCACCTTGCCCGGTTTGGCGTAGGCATTTTCGAAGCGCGCTAGAAATCGCGGGATGGCACCGGGGCTAATGGCCACATGCGCCCCCACGCGGACATCCCTTTGGCGAAACGCTCCGGGCCTCAGAGGATGCTTCTCGCCCGTGTCGGGATCAGAGACCCAGAGCATATCCGAGGGCAACAATTCGCAGAACCTACGATGGATTTCCTTCAGGTTTTCCGCCGTGGTTGCGCGCCCGGTCAAACCGCCTTCGTCAATCCATCTCTGGACGGTGATATGGGCTTTCGCTTCAAGCTGCAGGTCCCGCTTCCGAGCATCCGTACTGAAATCATTCTTAAGTGCACGTTCGATGTCGGTGGGATGGGTGTCATGCCCCTCAATTAGATTGCTGTAGTAACAGTTCATGGAGCGCACCAGATCGGCGAGGGCCGCAAGTACGCCATTTGGCAGGCTGCTCTTGAAGGCCGAGGATTCTGACGCCAATTCCAGTGCCAAGTCAGCGAGTTCGGCCCGGTGCCGAGAGGTATCGGAAATCACCATGGGTTCCATCAGGCTGATGCCTTCACCGCGATCTGCGGGTGAGTTCATGTCCGCCTTTATGTCCGGAGTGCTTGGCCTCATAAGTGTCCCTATATCACAGATATTTTTCAGATTCATCCGAAGAATTATGCTCCCCGCTGTCCGCTTGTTCGTCCGCACCAGTTTAAGGGGTTTGACCAGAAGCCCCGTCCGCCCGATGCTGCGTCCCTGGAGGAAACAGACACATGAGCAAATACCCCTTTACCGCTGCCGATCTTGAAGCGCTGCGCGCCTGGGATACGCCCACCATCTGCAATGCGCTGGAAGTCGTCGCACCGCATCGGCGCAATTACGGCTTCACCGTGCGCCCCATGGTCGCCGTGGACCGCAAACTGCCGCCGATTTGCGGCCTGGCGCGCACCGGCACGCAGCGCGCGGCTTTCCCCTCGGGCCGCAGCAAGGAAGCCGATAAGGCCATGCGCATCGGCTGGTATGAATATGTCGCCGATGCCTCGCTGCCGACCATTGTCTGCTTGCAGGATCTGGATGACACCCCCGGCGTTGGCGCCTTTTGGGGCGAAGTGAATAGCGCCGTGCATAAGGGCTTGGGCGCGCTTGGCGTGGTGACCAATGGTTCGGTGCGCGACCTTGAGATGTTCGCGCCAGGCTTTCAGGGCATTGCCGGGGTGGTGAACCCCTCCCACTCATACGTGCATATCGTCGCGCTGAAATGCGAAGTCACGATCCATGGCATGCAGGTGTCCCATGATGATGTGATCCATGCCGACCATCACGGCGCGGTGGTCATCCCGCATGATGTGGTGACCAAAATCCCCGCCGCCATTGATCTTGGCGCGCGCAAGGAAGCGGTGATCCTGGATATGGCCCGCGCCCCTGGCTTCAATATCGCGAAGCTGCGCGAAGCCTTGGCGAAATCCGAAGACATCCATTGATTGGGACGGGGGCGGGCAACCGCCCCCATCTTCACCGCGCATGACCGAACGCCCGACCCTGACCGAGGTAAAGCCCGCATGGGTGGATCACTACGGCCATATGAATCTGGCCTATTACCTTGTTGTCTTTGATATGGCCTGCGATGTGCAGTGGCTCGACCTTGGTTTTGGTCCCGACTATCGCGCGCGCGGCATGGGTACTTTCGCGGCTGAATCCTGGCAGGCCTATATCCGCGAAGTGCGCGAAGGCGCGCCACTCGCCTGCGAAAGCCTGGTTTTGGATTTTAACGGTAAGCGTCTGCTCTGCCGGCATTTGATGTTCCATGCCAAGGAAGGCTGGCAGGTCGCAGAAAACGAGGTACTTTACCTCAGCATTGACCTGACCAAGCGGCGCGTGGCGCCCTGGCCCCAAGATATCCTGGCGCGGCTTGCCGCCCGCCGTTCCGGTGAAAGCGCCAAGCGGCTTTCACTCAAACCCCAAACCCGTTGAATTTGCAGGAAAGGAAGCGAGCCATGGCGCGCATCGGCTTTGTTGGTCTTGGCAATATGGGCGCGCATATGGTGCGCAACCTGCTGAAGGCTGGGCATGAGGTCACAGTTTTTGACCTGGTGCCCGCCACCATTGCCTCGGTCACCCCCAATGGCGCCAAGGCGGCGGCCAATGCGGCGGAAGCGGCACGCGGGGCGGAATATGTCATCACCATGCTGCCGGCGGGCCAGCATGTGCGCGATGCTTGGCTTGGCGCGGGCGCCATGGCGGCAGCAACGGCGCCTGATGCGCTGCTGATTGATTGCTCGACCATTGATGTCGCCACCGCGCGCGATGTCGCCGAAAAATCGGGCCGCGCCTTTGTGGATGCACCGGTCTCGGGCGGGACGATGGGGGCCGAGGCCGGCACGCTCACCTTCATGGTGGGCGGCACGCCAGAGCATTTCGCGCGCGCCGAGCCGATCCTGAAGCAGATGGGGCGCAACATCATCCATTGCGGCGCGGCCGGCGCGGGGCAGGGCGTCAAGCTTTGCAACAATATGATGCTGGCGGCGAGCATGATCGTCACCTCGGAAGCCTTTGTTCTTGCAGAAAAATTAGGTCTTTCGCATCAGGCGCTGTTTGATGTCTGCTCCAAATCCACCAGCAATTCCTGGGCGCTTTCCAGCTATTGCCCGGTGCCGGGGCCGGTCCCCGCCAGCCCCGCCAATCGGGATTACAAGCCGGGCTTCGCTGCGGCGCTGATGGCGAAGGATTTGGGCCTGGCGCAGGAAGCGGTGGAGCAAACTGGCACGGCTTCCCCCATCGGGGCGCATGCCTTGGCCCTGTTCCGGCAATATCTGGAACGCGGTGGCGGCGATAAAGATTTCTCCGGCATCATCAATATGATCCGCGAAGGGGGCGTGAAGTGATTACCTCCTTCGTCTCACCCCGCCTGCTTGTGATGGGCGGGGGGTCTATCGGCCAAGCGGCGGCGGTGCTGGGTCAATTCGGCCTGTCACGCCCGCTGGTGGTGACCGATCCTTGGATGGTGTCTTCCGGCACGGTCGAAAAGCTGCTGGCGCCGCTGAAGGCGGGCGGCATCAGCTATGGCGTCTTTAGCGATACCGTGCCGGACCCGACTGATACCGTGATCGCCACCGGTGTCGCTGCCATGCAGGACAGCGATTATGATTGCCTGATTGGCTTTGGCGGTGGCAGCCCGATGGATACCGCCAAGGCCATGACCATCCTGGCCGCGGCTCCCGCCGGGGCCAAAATGCGCGACTTCAAGGTGCCGGCCCAAGCCAATAAGGCCGCGCTTCCCGTGATCTGCATCCCGACCACCGCCGGCACAGGCAGTGAGGCCACGCGCTTCACCGTGATCACCGATACCGAAACCGATGAGAAGATGCTGATCGCGGGGCTCGGCGCGCTGCCCTTGGCCGCGATTGTGGATTACGAACTGACCTTCAGCGTGCCGCCGCGCACCACCGCGGATACCGGCATTGATAGCCTGACCCATGCGCTGGAAGCACTCGTGTCTCGTCGCGCCAATCCGGAATCGGATGAATATGCTTTGCGCGCCATGCGCCTGATCGGGCCCAATCTGCGCACTGTCTATCACGACCCCAAGAATGCCGCGGCGCGCGAAGCGATGATGAAGGGCGCCACACTTGCCGGGCTTGCCTTCAGCAATAGCTCGGTCGCGCTGGTGCATGGCATGTCTCGCCCGATCGGGGCGCATTTCCACGTGCCGCATGGGCTTTCCAACGCCATGCTGTTGCCGGCTGTGACCGCCTATTCACTCAATGCCGCGCTGCCCCGCTATGCCGAAGCGGCGCGGGCCATTGGCGTGGCGGGACGGGATGAGGGCGACCAAAGCGCGGGGGCGAAACTGCTTGAGGAGCTTTCCGCGCTCAACCGCGAATTGGCGGTGCCCACACCTGCGGCTTACGGCATTGATGCGGCGAAATGGGATGGCTTGCTGCCCACCATGGCGGCGCAGGCCTTGGGTTCTGGCAGCCCGGCCAATAACCCGGCAGTGCCGGATGCCGAGGCGATTATGGCGCTCTACCGCCGCGCCTGGCAGGGCTGAGGCGCGTCTGGCCGCCGCGGTTCTGCTGTGGCGGTTCCGGCTGGCCGAGCAAGAAGCCTTGGGCGAAATCCACGCCGAGGCCCCGGGTGGTGCGGCGGAGCAGCGGGTTTGAAACGCCCTCGGCAATCACATAGCGGCCCTTGGCGTGCGAATCGTCGAGGATGCGGCGTAGGAAATGCCGCGCGCGCATCTGGTCAGGCAAAGCCTCGATCAGGCTGCGGTCGAGCTTGACCCCGGCAAAGGGCAGGCCCGCGAGCCGCCAGCGGTGATCGCCGAGCGTCACATCATCAAGCAGCACCGGAATGCCAAGGCGCTTTAAGCGCAACATCACCCGGCGCAGGCGCGATGGGTCGCGGATTGCCTCGGTTTCCGTGAGTTCCAGCAAAAGCGGGCCGCGCCTTTTGCCGTGCTGGCGCAATGTCGCGGCAAGGCGAGCCGGCATTTCCGGCAGCATGAGGACACTGAGTGGCATATTCACCGCAAGCCCACCCTTGGGGGAGGGCGTTCTTTGCCAATCATGCGCGACGCGTTCCAGCACCGCATGGGTCAAATCAAGTGCAAGGCCAAGCTTTTCCGCCAAGGGCACAAATGCGCCCGCTTGCAGCAGGGCTTCCTGCCGCGGCCAGCGCACCAGCCCTTCCAGGGCGGCGGTATGACCATTGCGCAAGCGGATGATGGGCTGGTAGCGGAGAAGCAGCAGGCGCCCGGAAAGGGCCGCGCGCAATTCTTGTTCCTGATCGGGCAGGTTCGTCGCGCGCGGCTGAGGGGCAAGCTTGCGGCCATGCCCTTCTTCCCCAAGCCCGCTTTTCCCGCGCTGCGCCACGCGCCCTTATCCCCTGCCGACGGCAAACCTGTTGTCAGAATTGTAACAGCATTCCGGCCAGAGGAAACCTGCTCTGCCCGGGCAGGTTCTAGCGTGCCGCCGCGCCCTCAGCTTTGCCTGGTGGGGCGGCATCCGGCATGCGGAGCCGGTTGCGCCCGGTGAACAACACAATCGGTGCCGCGATAAACACCGAAGACCCGGCGGAAATCACAATGCCGACAACCATCACCCAGGCAAAGCCTGAAAGCGTATCACCGCCGAACAGCGCCAAGGGCAGCGCCGACAACAGTAAGGTCATGGAAGTGCCGAGTGAGCGGTTCATGGTTTCATTGATGGAAAGATCCACCAATTGTTCCAGCGGCATGGCTTTGAACTTGCGCAAATTCTCCCGCATGCGGTCAAAAACCACCACCTTGTCATTCGCTGAAAAGCCAATGACGGTCAGGATCGCGGCGACCGTGGTCAGGTTAAATTCAATGCCGAACAGCACCATGAAGCCGATGGTTTTTGTTGCATCCAGGATCAGCGTGGCGATGGCAGCGATACCGAACTGCCATTCAAACCGCACCCAGATATACAACAGCATGGCGAGGAAACTCAGGCCCAACGCCATTAGCCCGCCCAGGAACAACTCATTCGAAATCCGATTGCCAACCGCTTCCACGCGCAGGATGCGCGTACCAGGCGCGGCTTTTTCGAAAGCCTCACGCACCGCAGTAACGGCCCTTTGCACGCCGCCTTCATCGCCCTGCGCGGGCAGGCGGAGCGCAAAGGTGGCGGGATCACCAAATTGCAGCAGCGTCGCATCGCCAAGCCCAAGCCCGCCAACCGCGCCGCGGAGCACGCCGATATCACCAGGGCCAGGTGTGCGGATTTCCATTTCCACACCGCCCTTGAAATCAATGCCTTTCTCAAGCCCTGGGTGGAAGGCAATGGCTACCGAAAGCGTTGAAAGCACCGCCGAGATGATGAGCCCCATCTTGGCGCCACGCATGAAGGGAATGCGCGTGCCATCTGGGAAAATACGGAAAAGCGGGCGGCGCAGGCGTTCCCACAACGAAAGCCCAGGGCGTTGGAATACCGGCAATTCCTTGGGCCGCGTCCGGCGATACCACCAGGAAGCGAAAAGCCGCGTCAGCACGGTAGCCGTCCACATCTGCACAATGGTGCCGATGGCAACCGTGACGGCAAAACCCTTCACCGGGCCAGAGCCAAAGCCATACAAACAGGCCATGGCAATAAGGTTCGTCACGTTGGAGTCAAGAATGGTGCCGGATGCCTTGGTATAGCCGGCTTCCAGCGCATTGATCGGCGTTCGCCCGTTTTTTACTTCCTCACGGATGCGTTCATTGATTAGGATATTCGCGTCAAGCGCGGTGCCCAGCGTCAGCACTATCCCGGCGATGCCGGGCAGCGTCAGCGTTGCTTCCAGCACCGAAAGCCCCGCCATCAGCAGAATGATGTTGAAGGCCAGCGCGATATTGGCGAACCAGCCCAAAACGCCATAGGCAAAGCCCATATAAAGAAAAACGAAAAGCGTGCCGACCGCGAGCGAGATCATCCCCGCGCGAATGGCGTCTGCGCCTAATTCCGGCCCGACGGTGCGTTCTTCCACAATGGTCAGCGGCGCAGGCAAGGCGCCGGCGCGCAGCAGCACGGAAAGGTCATTGGCGGTGCGCACGGTAAAGGAACCGCTGATCTGCCCCTGGCCGCCGGTGATGGGCTCACGGATCACGGGCGCGCTGATCACCTTTTCATCCAGCACAATGGCGAAGGGGCGCCCGACATTGGCGCGGGTGATATCGGCAAAGCGCCTGGTGCCGGTGCCATCGAAGGTGAAATTCACCACCCATTCGCCGGTGCGCGAATCCTGCCCGGCGCGGGCATTGGTCAGGTTCTTGCCATCCACGGCCACATTGCGGCGCACCGCCACGCGTTCGCCGGCGCGTTCGCTGGGCAGGAACATGACGCCGGGCGGCGGACTGCCGGCCAGATTGGCGCCTTCATCCACCAAATGGAAGGTCATGCGCGCGGTGCGGCCCAGCAAATCCTTGATCCGATTCGGG
>CALRPR020000106.1:0-9977 GCA_943370125.1 Allobosea thiooxidans
AGCCTCCAGGTCCGTATTCTGGTGTTTGGATTGCTGGAAGCGTTCTGCCAAAGCCTCAAAATTGATTTTTGATAGATCAATCGCGGGTGGCCCGGCATCATCAATGGATAGGCCGGTGATCGATTCATCCAAAAGCCCGCTGATCTGACCCATAATGGCCGAAATATCCGGTGCATTCGGATTGAGCTTCGCCTTGATGGCCAGCGCCAAGGTACGGATACCCGCCACCCTCTCAGCAAATTCAAGCACGGCCGGGTCAGGCTTTACTGCCAGATAAAGCGTACTCACTAGCTTTTCATTGGCCAGGAATTCCTGCCGCACTGGCTCAGGCGCGATCAGTGCATTGATCGCGTCCTCAACCGCCGCCAAACGTTCAAAGCCCCCCAAGGGCAGCGCTTCAAGCGCCACAAGATCAACCACCTTGGTCTTGCAGAAGAGAGTCGCCGCTTCCACCGCGTCCCGCAGGGCGGCCACAAGCTGCGCCTTATCCTTGACCGGGTTCTGCCCCGCCTTACCTGCGCCGTAAATTGCCAGCGCCTTTTCCAGCGACGCAAAGACATTCGCGTAATCCACGATCAACCCGCTATGCTTCCCCGGGAACACCCGATTGGCCCGCGCGATGGTTTGCATCAGGGTGTGATTACGCATCGGCTTATCGAGATAAACAGTCGAACAGCTTGGCGCATCAAAGCCGGTCAGCCACATGGCGCAGACAAAGACCAGGCGCAGCGGGTCCGCGACATCCTTGAACTTCTCATCCAGGCTGGGCTGCGAGTCATTCATGCGCTTGCGGTGCGGCACAATATCCAGGCCGCGCTGCGCCATCTGTTCAACCTCATTCTGCGCAGCGGAAACAATCACGGCCATGTCGGTGGTCTTCAGCACATCAAGCCGGGCGCCGAGTTCCGCCATGCGCGCATCCCGGCGCGCCTGATCCGGCGTTGTTTCGCCTCCACGAGGCATAGCGCGCAGATCGGCCAATTCCAGTTCAGCCTTTTGGGTTTCAACGGCCCAATGCGCCTTCACCTTGTCATACATTCTGATGGCGGTTGCCTTATCAATGGAAACCACCAGCGCCTTGCCCAAAAAGCCGCGCCCCAGGAAATGCCGCACAATATCCTGTGCCACGGTATCCAGCCGGTCATCACGCGTGATCAGGTGATATTGCCGCCCCAGCACCTTTTCCAGCTTGGCTTCCTGATCCTCATCCAGGCTCGCATCTTCGATCAGGCGGTACAGATCCTCATTCAGGTCGGGATTGACCAGTTCCAGTTCCGGCGTGCGGTTTTCGTAAAACAGCGGGACTGTCGCGCCATCTTCCACTGACTGCTGAAAATCATAGATCGAGACATAATCGCCGAAAACTTCCTTGGTGCGTTCTTCCCCCGCAATCAGCGGCGTGCCCGTGAAGGCGAGGAAGGTGGCCTTTGGCATGGCCGCGCGCATATTGACCGCCAACGTATCATATTGGCTGCGGTGCGCTTCATCATTCAGCACAATGACATCTGCGCGATCAGTCAATGCCTCTGCCGTTTGGAACTTATGGATCAGCGTGAAGACATAGCGGTGATTGCCGCGCAGCAATTCCCGCAACTGCGCGCCGCTCGCCGCGTGACATTCCTTGCCTTCAGCATCTGAGACTGCGCCCACGGATTTGAAGGTTTTGGCGATTTGGTCATCCAATTCCACACGGTCTGTCACCACCACGAAGGTCCAGTTACCGGCGAGCTTCCTCAGCACCTTTTGGGCGAAAAACACCATGGAGAAGCTTTTGCCGCTGCCCTGGGTTTGCCAGAACACCCCGCCGCGGCCATGGCCCTGTTGGCGGGCTTCCAGCATGGAAGCGATGGCATTGTTCACGCCCAGGAATTGGTGATTCTGCCCCAGTATCTTGACCAAGCCTGCCTTGTGTTCAGAAAAAAGGGTGAAGTTTTCCACCAAATCAAGCAGGTGGTGCCGGGCGCAGGTGCCGCGCAGCATCACTTCAAGCGAAACGCGGCGGGGTTCATCTTCCCTTTCTATGCGCTTCCATTCAAAGAAACGGTCCCAATCCGCAGTGAGGGAACCGACACGGCTTTCCGTGCCGTTGCTGGCAATGAGGAAGGCGTTGAACCAGAAAAGCTGCGGGATTTGCTGCTTGTAGTGCGTAAGGTTTTCATCAAAGGCAGCGCGGTCGGCGACACCGGGCTTTTTCAATTCTACCACCACCCAGGGCAGGCCATTGACGAAGCCCACCAGATCCGGCCGACAGGTATAAAGGCTGCCGACAATGCTGATTTGGCTGACCAGCAGGAAATCATTGTTTTCCGGCTGCGCCCAATCCACCACGCGCAGGCGTTCGGTTTTCTGCCCGCCATTTTCCCGATCTGGCACTGATACGGGAATGCCTTCCTTCAGCAGCCGGTAGATTTCATGATTGGCGGATTCCAGCGCCATGGCGGATCGGTCCCGCAGCACTTCATCCATGGCGGCCTGAATAGCCTCGGCCGGGGTTTCAGGATTGAGCTTGACCAGCGCGGCGCGTAGGCGGCCGGGCAATACGACTTCGCCCTTGGTTTCGCGGCCGAGCGAGCCCGTTGCGCCAAAGCTTTCATCAAGTGCCGACACCGTTTCCCAGCCAAGCGCGGCAAACAACCCGATGGCGGGCTGTTCGACGAGTTGGTCTTCGGTGAAGGGGTGGGGCATCACAAGCTATCAATGTACTCCATGAGGCGCCCTATATCCTTATCAGCGTTTCTGAGATCAATAGTTTCTGCGATTTTCTGGTGGATATAAGGTTTCTTGAACTTTGGATTAGACAAGGGATTCAGGGGGACGCCTTTGCTCCCAATGTTTTTCTTCAAGTCATGAAGACTATACTGCGCGTAGTCATTCTCCGAGCTGCTCTCATCTGTAAGAATTTTTGCAACAAGGCTCTTATTGTTTTCTGTGATCAGCGAAAATTCTAAATCTGATCTAAAGACAAATACATTCAATTTTGCGGACCTGAAATAGTCCTCAGCCATAATTGCGGCTCTCTCAAATTCCTCTTCAGATTTGTCTTGGGCGAGATCAATTGCATTGTATACGGATTGTCGTGTTTGATGGGTGAAGCCCGCGTCCGCTGCACCCTTAAACATAGGTCGTTGATCAGCAGCTATTAGTGAATCAAAATCGGTCACAATTAGGAATGGAATGCTTGCCGCCTGCCAAGCCTTCATCATTTTCAGATAGGGGGAAAAATTCCTGTTTCCGGCGGCGGAAATAACCGAGATTCGATGGGCTTTGGCCCCCATTTTCTTCTGAAGAAGTCGTTTGATAACTCGCTGATCTGATTCACCTTCTACAAAAATTAATCGATCCGCGAAGAAAATAGAGGAGTTTACGTCAGAACTGTAAGAGTCAAGAATCTCCGCATCACGCTTTGAATCTAAGATTGGCGCATACAACGAAGAATATGAACCAACTTTCTTTACTAACCCGAGTTTAGAGAATGGAGTCTCTGAAATAATATAAGGACTATGGGTTGTGAGAAGGATTCGTAAATTCGCTGTCTGAGCGGATACGATGTTCTGATAAAGTTCCTTTTGTTTTTGAGGGTGTAGAAAAGCTTCTGGCTCTTCTATGGCAAGAATATACTGGATATCGGGATTTTCGGTGGCGCCTTGTTCTAAACGGCGAAGCGCAAGAAGTACTCCACTTTGTACGCCAGAGCCAGCTTCCGACAAAGCTAAAGTCGTTTCATCTTCCTCTGTCAACCGAAAGCCGAGTTGGATGTTATCTAAAATCCATTCACCGATATTCTGAACGTCCACATTGAATTTTAAGCCCAGCCTATGCTGCGTCCCAAAGCCGAAGTTATCCTCAATTCGGGGCAGAAGCGCAGCATCCACATATGGCTTTATCGTATCCATGATATTATTACGAATTTCTCTCAATTTTCTATACTCTTTGGGTGTTCCTCCAGCCTTTTGCGGGATCATTTTCAGAAGTCCATGCTCCCGCAACATTTTCGAAAACAACTCCTTGAACTGCGCCGATGATCCGTCGCGAAGTGCCGGAATTAGCACAAACCTATTATGTTTCTGAATTTCTTTAAGGATTTTGACCGCATTCGGTGAGGTCTTCATATTCTTCTCAATCTTCTCAGAGATTGTAAATTTCAGGTCCGCTCGAACGGTTATGTAAATTTTATTCGGCAAACTTTTTTTGTCATCTTTTTCATAGGTCAGAGTGATCCTGCGGGCTTTCGCATCTACCGGGAAAATAGGTAGGAGGCGTTCGGCAAGGTCAGGGTGAAGAGCGCCGTCTTCGAGAGATTTCGCATCCACTTGATTTAGGATGATGTCAATCGCTTTTAGAATTGACGACTTTCCATGATCGTTTTGGCCGATTAATACGGCCGTTTTTTCAAACGAAAAATCTAAAGTCTTGAAAGCTTTTATGTGGGTAAAATGGACTGACTTCAGCTTCATATCGCTGCTCCCATAGGTGACGTTTTCCCTGAAACCAGCCGCGGCAGAAGAAGGTCGCGGGTGTGGCGGAGGTTTTGGATTTGACGTTGAAGTGTGGCGGCTTGTCGCTCAAATTTGTCAGCCAACTCGCAGAACTTTTCCAGCAATGCGGTCGGCGGCACCAAAATCTCTAACGTGTAGGCTTGGTTGCGACTCAAGCCCGGAACCGCGGCGTCGCTATTGATGAAGTTCAGCGTTGGTAGAACGTAGAAAAGAAACCGCAGTGGTAGAGAGGAAGTGACGAAATAGGCGGTATCTATGACGAAGAAATCTTCATTGCACCAAAACACGCTACCGACATTCCCCTTTCGGCCGACAATGATGCCAGGGCCTTTGACTAATGCGGTATCATGTGTGCCGACAAGGCCGCTTGAACCGAAAACTGGATAGTCACCGCCGCGCCGGTCCTCTTTCTTGAGCGCTCTTCCATAGTTAAGTTCAGCGACTTCACCGAGCTTCTTTACCTCCCACCCCTGCGGAATATCGCCGAGGGGGGATGGGATGCGCGGGGTGGATTCGTGGCCGGGGAAGCGGAAGTGAACGAACCATTCGCGGTAAAGGGCTCGGGCCATTGACTCCAGAATTTTGATGCGGCGCTGGCTGTTCTCGATCAATTCGTCGTAAGCGGATAGGATGCCCGCGATGCGCCGCTGAGCGGGAACAGACACCCTTTCTACAGGTACTAGGTAGACATAATTTCGATTTAGAGATTGCTGTGCACTTCCCGAATTAAGCGAAGAGAAATCTAAACTCTCCAATAAGTAACGGATAAATAATGGCTCGTTTCCCTTGAAGTCAGTGACAAAGATTGTCGTGTTGTGCGGCCAATAATCTTCCCTTACGAACGAGACTCTTCCAAATGATGCGCCGCTACGGCCCAGCGCAACCCCAGGCCCTTTCGCTCTGACCGTGTCATGATACCCATGAATTCCAGCGGACCCAACAATTGGAACATTACCAGGACGACGTTGTGTTTCCGTCAAGTCGTAGCCACGTTGAAGGCTGATAAGTTCTCCGAGAGTTGTGGTCGCCATCCTCAAGCCTCCAGTATCCCCGCCACATTCGCGGCAATGGTCTGCTCCAGCTCCCGCGCCTGGGCGTTCAGGCTTTCCAGCTCCTCATTCAGCGCACCCAATTGGGTCTTGAAATCCTCATCGCTCACTTCTTCGCCCGGGGCCACGCCAACATAACGGCCGGGGTTGAGCGACCAGCCCTGCGCCTCAATCTCAGCCAGTGTCGCCGCCTTGCACAGGCCGGGCACATCGGCATAGGCGGGTTTGGCGCCGAAAACCTCTCGTAGCTTGGCTTCGGTCTCCGCGCCGCCAAGTGTCAGGTCTGGCGCTTCGCCGCGGTATAGCCGCACCAGGTTGCCGATGAAGCCGATTTGCGCTTGGGTCCAATCCCGATGCGCGCGGTCCACCTGGCGGTAGATGTGGCGCGCATCAATGAACAGCACGGTATCGGCGCGCGGGGTCTTGGCCTTGGCGCGGTCCAGGAACCACAGCGTGCAGGGCAGTGTCACAGTGTAAAACATATTGGGCCCTACCGAGACCATCACATCCACCGCCCGCGCTTCGATCATTTTTTGGCGCAATTCCTGTTCCGAAGAACGCGCATCGGATGCGGAATTGGCCATCACAAAACCAGCGCGGCCCTTGGCACTGAGTGCGGAGTAGAAAAGCTGGATCCACAGGTAATTGGCATTGTCGGTACGTGGCAGGCCGAAGGGAAAGCGGCGGCCCGCGCCCACCATGTCCTTCAGTCTTTCCTTGTCCACCGCATTCACGTTGAAGGGCGGATTGGCCAGAACAAAATCGAATTGGCCCGTGGCGCTGTGGGGGTCATCATAATAGCTGTTCACATTGCCGCCGTGGCGGATGTTCCCTTCCAGGCCATGTACCGCCAGGTTCAGGCGGCATAGGCGGCCGGTTTCATCCGTTTTTTCAACGCCGCAAATGGCAAGCTCGGCCGCTGGGTTCTTTTGATGCTCCGCCACAAAGCGGGCGGATTGCACAAACATGCCGCCGGAACCGCAGGCAGGGTCCAGGATGCGGCCATGAAAGGGTTCCAGAATTTCCGTGAGCAGCTTGACGATGCTGCTCGGCGTGTAGAATTCGCCGCCCTTCTGGCCCTCAGTGCGGGCGAATTCGCCCAGGAAGTATTCATAGATGCGGCCGAAGGCGTCGAAATCCACGCTGGCCGGAATTTCCGAGACCTTCTTCAGCAGGTCCTTCAGCAGCGCGCCGGTGAATAGGTTGTAGGTTTTGGGCAGCACCCCGGCGAGTTGCGGGTTGTGCTTTTCAATCTCCCGCATTGCGGCATTGACCTGCGCGCCGATGTCGGACGCTTCGGGCAGGGTCAGCAGATAGTCAAAGCGCGCTTCGGGGGCGAGGAATAGAACGCCCTCGGCATGATAGGCGGCGGGTTCGTCCACGCGGCTGCCGCGGCGGGATGATGCGCCCGCCTTTTCAAGCCTGGCGCGCTGGGCCGTGAAGCGAACCTCAGCGAAGCGGAGGAAGATAAGGCCCAGGATGGGGCCGGAGTATTCCTGCGCCTTAAGGCCGGAATTGGCGCGAAACTGGTCAGCAGCGTCCCAGAGCCGCTTTTCCAGGGTGGTGCTTTCCGTGTCCTTTTCCGAGGCTGCAACCCAGCGCATTTCAACAAAACCCCTGATCAGACGCTTCTTGGCCCCTTAGCGGGCGGCTTTTCCGGCGAAAAACGTCTGCTCTTGGTATGTTAATCTTTACGAAATCACAAGTAACTTGGCGTGCCAATGGTTTCGATCACTGCATCCCTGCCAAGGTACGAGTGCTCATGGAGGGGGGCCTTTAGCCCTCAGCGTTACAGCAACCGGACGCCTGGCGGGGTAATGTCAGTCACCTGATGGCGTGAAGTACGGGGGCGCTGGGCGTGAGGTTGGGGCGCAGACCAGTTCAACAACTGGATCAAATGACACCTGATTGCCATTCTTTGTCCGGGGGACTCAACCCGAAGGGCGTACACTTCGAAGCAGCTTAGAAGACCCCAAGAAGGGCCGTCGGATGCGTGGGCACCCCAAAACTGTGATCGGATTCCTAGTAAGTACAATAGCCTAACGGCGGCGGCACTTGTCGTCACGCGGAAATAAATCAGCTAATTCAGAGCCTAAATCAAATTTCACGTGTACGGCTTTTCGCCGTGCTCGAAGCCCAGAGGAACAAAACGAAATCATTTTCATTTTACCATTGACAATTGACTGGTTTTATTCCTATAAAGGTCTGTGTGGAAACAATTCCATACAAGGCAGCCGCCGAGGTGCTTCCAACACCCCGACGGCCTAACCCTCAGCTTGGAGTTACAATCCAATGCCTCAGGCTATTTTTGAGTCTACCAGAAACCCACCCAAATCGGCATCAATCAATTCGGTAATCGTCTGGTACGTGTACCAGATCCGCCGCAAATCGGATGATCGAAGTTACGTTGGGGTGACGCAGCGGCCGATCGAGGTTCGAAAGACCCTTCATCTCTATTTCGCCAGGCGCCCCAACCATAACCATCGCCGTGGCGGGCTGGCCGAAGCCATCCGGGCGGCGGAACGATCCGGCCTCGTCGCGGCAGAAGAATTCGAGATCAGTCTGCTGGAAACCTGCACTGACCCCGAGGTGGCCCGGAGCCTCGAACGTCAGTGGATTGCCAAGCTGAACACTGCCTTCCCGGGCGGCTTTAATCTCGCGAAGGGTGGTGCAAGCTTGGGGGGGCCAGGCAACGCACGGCCCGTCACGATCAGTCGCCCCGGCGGTGAACCTGCGAAATTCCAAAGTATCATGGCTGCGGTAGGGGCGCTCAATTCTCAACGGCAATCGAATGGGGACTCCACCTTAGGGCTGGGGACGGTCTATGCCCGACTGCAATCCGGACAGTCCCCTCGGGCCGCCCTTGGGTTGGTAAGGCGACTTGATGGCAGGCGCAGGCGTGCCGCTGCCTTTCGGTTTTCTGGCAAGTCACATATCGCGCTGCGGACTGCAAGTCAGCGGACTGGTATCCACATCGATACGCTGCGCTCGAGGCTGCATCGTGCCAAGCGCGCTGGATATCCTGGCGCGGATATCGCAACGGATCGCCGCTGCCCGGGTTTTCCGCGGCGCTATGGTGCGACGACGGGGCGGCAGCCGCCAATGAGCCTGCCGCACCCCTTCGATGAGGCGAAAGCGCCAGTATCCGCAGCCGAATTTGCCCGAATGACGAACCTTCCCAAGAGCTCCGTGACCTACAGGTTCAACCTTATTCGAGACGGTAATTTCGGCGATCCGTCGCAGCTGCAGCGCGAACAACTTCTCTCGCTTCTGACCTCTGAGCAGGAACGCAGAATTGTTATCGCGCTGCCTGTACCTGATGGGAGAACGCTGCGAGCAGGTGTGCGCGAACTGATCCGCTATGTTCTTTCCAGTCCGTCCCTTTTGGCTGTCCGCAAGGAGAACCTTGGGATGAGCGCAATCCGTGCGCGGCTGCGCCGATCGCAAGGCTGGCCTTCATCGCTTCAAGGGGCCGATGTCGCCTGGGCGTTCGGCTTCAACCCGCGCCAAGGTTAACGCGATCAGCGGCCCACCCACTGGGTGGGCCGCTTCTGATTTTGACGATGCATATTGACCTGCAACAGACTGGCCTTACGGATCCATGCTGCCTGACCATCCAGAAATGCTGGCTCACCGTGATATGTTTTCTTCCGTGCGGGAGAGCGGCGGGCTCTTCGCGGATGCAGCGGATCGCCAGCGCCTCAGCCCGGCGTGCGCGCGTGCCATCCGCAATATCTTACGCGAATGGCGTGTGCCGCGTCAGCAGGCAGCGGCCCTGCTCGGGGTATCATTGTACACTTGGAACAGGATTCAAAATGATAACTGGCGCGGATGTTTCTCGCAGGACCAGCTGACGCGGGCCTCCCTGATAGTTGGCATTTATGGAAGTCTACACAGCGTTTTTGATCAGGTGCTCGCTGACCAATGGGTTGGGCTGACGAACTCTGGGCCCCTTTTCTGTGGCAAACGCCCCATCGCATTTATGATCAGTGAGGGCATCCTCGGGATGTATTGGGTCCGCCGCCACCTAGAAAGCTTGGCCCAAGGTCATTAGCCCTCGGCCTCACTGGTTCGCGATTTTCATTCTTGAGAAAGCGATTCTCTCTTTACCAAAAGCGTTTCTCTTTCATTTTTTTGCGTTTCAAATTCCAACTTATGCGTTTCGGAAAAACCCTTCCGAGCAATGGGTGCCGTGTTCATCTGGTCCGCCGCCTCCTCGGGAAGTTGGAGGCGTCGCAGATTGGCCGCGATTCTTCTTCCACCAAAAGCGTTACATTTGCCCACAGTAACGGGGGGGCAGAGGAGATCATCTAAATTTTTGGAAATCAGAGCAGGCAAAGATTTCGATAGAAGGTCGGAATGGTTTCACATCAACGCAAACCGCGTTTGGCGCCCATTAAAAACTCGGCCCCCTCCCCTCGCGTGCCCCCCC
>CALRPR020000107.1:0-9299 GCA_943370125.1 Allobosea thiooxidans
CATCGGCTGCGAAAGTGCCGCCGTTACGGTGAATGGCATCCGCCGCCCAGGCGCGCCCATTCCGCGCGAAGTGGCGGGCCATAAGATCAGCACCGCGATGCTCGCCTTCTGCGAGACCTGGCTGCGCGTATAACCGCAGCTAAGCCGCGCGGTATCGCCGGAGCGATCCGGCATGCATGATCCGCCCCGCGAGTGGGCGGCCAATGATGCGTTCGGCGAGCCGCGCGGCTTCAATCAACCGGTCAAGATCGATGCCGGTTTCAATGCCCATCTCATGGCAAAGAAACACCATATCTTCCGTGCAGATATTGCCAGCACCCCGCGCATTGCCATGCCCGGCAAAGGGGCAGCCACCCAGGCCTGCCACTGAACTGTCAAACAGCGAAACACCCATTTCAAGTGCGGCCAGGACATTCGCGGTCCCAAGCCCGCGCGTGTCATGCAAATGCAGCCCCACTTCCACATCTGGCAGCTTTTCGCGCAGCATCCCAACCAGGCGCCGCACCGCCTGCGGATTGGCCCAGCCCATGGTATCGGCGAAATAAAGCTTACCCAGATTGATGCCGCGTTCCGCACAAAGCCGATGCGCCCAAAGCAATTCCTCTACCGGCCTTTCCGGGGGAATCTCGCCTTCATAATTGCAGCCAAAGGCGGTCATCACCAAAGCGCGTTCCACCGTGACACCGGCTTCGGCGTAAAGATCAAGCCAGCGCACCACACGTTCGCGCATTTCCGCCGCGGTGCAGTTATTGTTGCGCTTGGCGAAGGCATCGGATGTGTAAAGGCTGATCTTGCCGACCAGATCAACGCCCTTGGCCGCGCGCGCACGATTGAAACCCTGTTCATTCAGCCACAGCGCTTCATAACGCACGCCGGGGCGTTTTCGGATGGCGGCGAAAAACTCCGCCGAATCCACCATTTGCGGCACAGCCTTGGGTGAGACGAAGGACGCCACTTGAATGGCCGTGAGACCAGTTTCCGCCAGCGCTTCCACCAGCGCCACGCGATCAGCCCGCGGATAGATCACGGGTTCGATCTGAAACCCCTCACGCGGGCCTTCTTCATGGAAATGGACATGCTTTGGCAGATCAGACATGGTGGTTTCCCCTTGGTGCGTTGCCGGTTCACCTTCGTTCACCGAAAACGCACCATACCTTTGTTTGGTCGCATTTTCCGAGTCGCCAAGTGAAGCCACTTGGCTTGAAAATGCTCCGCGCCAGCGTTGACAGCGCGGCGTAGTGCGATGACGCTTGCGCGTGACTATGGCGCTGCCGGCGACGCCGCGCCAGAGCCGAGGGAAACGCCATGAAACACACCATCATGCCGCGCCGTGCGGCGCTTTTGGGGGCTTTGGGCCTGGCTGGCGCGCAAGGCGCCGCCGCGCAGCCAGCTGGGCGCTGGCCGGATCGGCCCATCCGCTTCATCGTCGCCTTCCCCGCCGGCAGCGGCACGGATGTCACCACGCGCAATTTCACCGATGCGCTGAGTGCGGAGCTTGGGCAGCCCGTGGTGGTGGATAATCGCGGCGGTGCGAATGGCTTCATCGCCTCAGAAGCCGTCGCGCGGGCGCGGCCTGATGGCTATACGTTTCTGTCCACCGCCAATACCACGCATGGATCAAACCCAGCTTTGTTTCATCGCCTGCCTTACGATCCGGTGGCGGATTTCACGCCGGTTGCGCTGATTGGCGTGGGTGTGCTGCTGGTGGTGGTGAATAATGATCTGCCGGTGCGTTCCATGCAGGATCTGGTGGCTTATGGTCGCGCCAATCCGGGCAAGCTGAATTTTGCCTCCGGCAGTGCTTCATCCCGCGTCGCCGGGGAGATGTTCAAAGCCATGGCGGGGGTGGATATGGTGAATGTCACCTATCGTTCGAACCCGCTGGGCATCACGGATGTGATTGGCGGTGTGGCGCAGGTGATGTTTGTGGATGCCACAACTTCCATGCCGCAAGCGCGCGAAGGCCGGGTGCGCGCGATTGGCGTGACCAGCCGCCAGCGCGTTTCCATGATGCCTGATCTGCCGACAGTCGAAGAACAGGGTTTTCCCGGTTATGAAATGCTGTCCTGGAATGCGATTTATGCGCCTTCCGGCACGCCGCCTGAGATCGTCGCGCGCGTCAATGGCCTGGTCAATGACATCATGGCCCGCCCCGCAGTGCGCGATCGCCTGACCGCAAGCGGCATGGTGCTGCGCCCTGGTTCGCCCGATGATCTGGCGCGCTTCCAGGCAAGCGAGATCGAGAAATGGAAGCGCCTGGTGCGCGAATCGGGGATTGAATTGCAATGACGGGCGTCTTGTCTGGCGTGCGCGTGGTGGAACTTGGCCAGGTGCTGGCTGGGCCCTTCGCGGGCGCGATTTTCGCAGACCTCGGCGCCGATGTGATCAAAGTCGAAAAACCCGATGGCGGCGATGATGCGCGCCGTATGGGCCCCGATTTTCGCCATGGTGATGCGCTGAATTTCCATGAATTCAATCGCGGCAAGAAATCCGTGACGCTTGATCTGAAATCGCCCGCAGGCGTTGCAGCGCTGCATGGCCTGCTGAATGACGCAGATATCATGCTGCATAATCTCCGCCCCGGCGCGGCGGAGGCTCTGGGGATTGGCGCGCAAGCAGTCACAGCGCGGCATCCGCATTTGATCTATTGCGAAATGTCGGCCTTCGGACATATCGGGCCGGAAAAGCTGCGGCCTGGCTATGAACCGCTATTGCAGGCTTTTGGTGGGCTGTCTTCCATCACCGGCGAACCAGATGGCCCACCGGTGCGCATGGGGGCTTCCGTCGTGGATCAGGGGACGGGGCTTTGGACCGTGCTCGGTGCGCTTTCCATGTTGGAACGGCGCCACCGCACGGGCCAGGGCGGCGTGGTGAATACCTCGCTGTTCGAAACCGCCTTGTTATGGGCCGGGCAGAAAATCAGCGCCTATGTGAATATGGGCAAGCTGCCGGAGCGCCATGCTTCCGGCCATCCCAATCTGACACCTTATGAGGCGTTTGACGCAGCGGATGGACCGGTGCTGGTCTGCTGCGGCAATGACCGGCTTTTCGCGAAATTCGCGGCTGAACTTGGCCATGCGGAATGGGCGAGCGATGAGCGGTTTTCCACCAATCGCGCGCGGCTCAAACACAAGTCGCTGCTGCTGCCGATGATCGCGGCACTCATGCGCATCACGCCGCGTGCGGAATGGCTGGCACGCCTGGCGCGGATTGGTGTGCCCTGCGCGCCGGTGAACAGCATTCCCGAAGTGCTGGCGGAACCACAAACCCAGGCGCTCGGCATGGTGCAGCCCGTACCGAATGAGGATTTTTCCCTGGTCGCCATGCCGCTGTCCTTCAATGGCGAAAGGCCGCGTATGGCCGGGCCGGCGCCGCGGCTTGGCGCGCATAACAGGGAAATTCTGGGCGGCGGCTGACTACGCCTTGGCTTACGCGGCCAAAATGGCCTCGACAATTTCCTGCACTTCCAAGGCTTCGCGCAATGTCGCCAGGCGATGCGCCTCACCACGCGTCATGGCCGCCACCTCAGCCAATTGGCCGCGCAGCACCATGGGGCGCATTTTCTCATTGGGCAGCGCATCGGGTGCCTGCGCCCAGGCGCCATCGGCCCCGAGCCGTTCCGCGAAAGACCAATCGCGCAGCCGGATGGCGCCATTCAGCGTCCAGGTATTATGGTCATCCTTGGTGGTGGTGCCGACCGAGCCCTTGAGCGTGACCGGCACGCCACCTGCGCTCAGCCGCGCCGTGATCGCGGATTCTGCGCCATCGCCGGGCGGGTAGCTTGTATGCGCCTCCAGCAGTTTCAGCGGCCCCAATTGACGGCGCGTGAGGAACAGAAAGTGGGAGACAACCTCACGCGTAAAGCCGCCTTCGGCCCGTTTAGCGAGCCAGCTTGCCGCCGCCTGTTGCCAGCCGCGCGGCCAGGTGGGGAAGGCGACTTCGATCTCCAGGCTTTGCGCTGTCAGCGCCGCGCGCCAAGTGGAAAGCTGTGCCACGGCTGGCGATGACGCCATGGGGAAATTCACCGCCGCACGCGCGCCGGCTGCCTCGGCCCGCGTGACAAAGGCGCGCGCGTCAGTCAGCGATGTCGCGAGTGGTTTTTCGATGAAAACACTGCGGCCCGCCGCAATGGCCGCATCGGCCAGTGGGATATGCGCGGCCGGCGGTGCCGCGATGTAAAGGCAATCGCAAGCGCTGATCACCGCATCCGGGGTCGCCAGCATGCGCGGCGCGCCCGTGATGCCGGCCAGGCGCGTCGCCGCCGCAGGTGCGGGGTCCCAGACCGCAACGGGGGTGACGCTTTCCGCGGCATGGTCCAAGGCCGCGCGGAGCAAACGCTCACCCATGATGCCAAGGCCGATGATACCGAGCGTGACGGGCGATGCCATTTTAATGCTGTCCTTGAAGGGGCTTGTTCGGAAGCCTGACTGCCACCACCATGGCGGAACCGCAACCCAAAGGTCGGAAGGGCGCGCATGGTCCAGAAAATCCTCGAAGCGGGCTATCGCTTCATCCCAGGCGTCTATCAATACAGCGCCGGCGTGGCGGCTGAAGCTGGCTTTCGGCTGGAACGCGTGCGTTTTGCCGAACCTATACCCTTGATGGCGGGTTTTGCGCGCATCGCCGCGTATCTTGATGCCATTGGTCGCCCGAAAGCGGCTTTTGCGGCTTGCGAATTACGCTCCCCCGCGCCTTTCACGGAAGAAGGGTTCGCGGCGTTTAATCGGGTTTATGGCGGCGTGCTGACGGAATGGGGCTTGTTTCGGGATGGGCTGAACCCGATTGCCCGCAGCAATGTCTGCCCGGAAATCGCCCCACCCGCCGAGCCTTGTTTCCATGCCTTTATCTACACCGTGCCGGATGCGAGCGCTGCGCCATCCTTCGCCGTGGCGGGCAGTGGTGAAGCAGCGGAAGGCAAGGGTGATTACCGTAGCAATACGGTCGCACTTGGGGATATCTCGCCCGCCGGGATGCGCGCGAAGGCCCGCTGGGTGCTGGGGGAAATGGAACGGCGCATGGGGTTACTTGGCGCCGATTGGCGCGCAACAACGGGTGTACAGGCCTATACGGTGCATGACATGGCACCGTTTTTGGCCGAGGAAATCGTGCGCCGAGGCGCCGCGCGTCATGGGCTTACCTGGCAATATTGCCGCCCACCCGTGGTTGATCTGGAATTCGAGATGGATTGCAGGGGTGTGGCGCGCGAATTCGTGCTTGGGTGACAGCCAGCGATGAATGCGCGCTATACAGCGCAACATCAGCGTTCAGCCTTTCAGAGCATTTCATGTTTTGGGAAAAAGCACCATGCCCAACCCCCTGATCCAAAACCCCGGCCGCATCCGCGATCTTTCCGCTGCCATGGCGAAAGGCGAAATCACGGCCGAAGCCCTGGTCCACCGCTATCTGGACCGCATCGCCGCCGTTGATGGCCAGGTGAAAGCCTGGATTCATGTGCTGGCCGATGCCGCGCTTACCGAAGCGCGCGCGCTGGATGCGGAACGAAAGGCCGGCAAGCTTCGCGGCCCCCTGCATGGCATCCCCGTTGGTATCAAGGATGTGATTGATGTGCGCGGCCTGCCGACACGCGCCAATAGTCCCTCTCGCGCTGATGTCGCGCCCGCCAGCGCGGATGCCACCGTGGTCGCGCATCTGCGCGCGGCGGGCGCGATTGTGCTGGGCAAGTTGCACACCACGGAATATGCGTTTTTTCAAAGCCTGCCGCCCACGCGCAACCCGTGGGATTTGGCGCGCACGCCGGGCGGTTCTTCTGCCGGGTCCGGTGCTGCCATTGCGGCCGGCATGGTGCCGCTTGCGCTCGGCACGCAAACCGCAGGCAGCGTCAATCGTCCGGCGGCCTATACCGGCGTTTGCGCTTTCAAGCCCTCGACACTCGCGATTGGTGGGGTTGGGGTGGTGCCGCTTGCGCCTTCCTTCGATACGGTCGGCGCCTTTGGTGCCAGCGCGCAGGATGCGGCCTATCTGGCCGCAGGTTACGCGGCGGATCATCTGAGGCTTGCCAGCGGCCCTGCTACCACGCCGCGCATTGTGCTGCTGCATGACCCGCTGATCGAAAAGTTGCAACACCCCGCAACGGCAGCGCGCGTCGCCGCACTTGCAGAACAGCTTGGCGCCGCTGGGCTCACGCTGCATCGCGCCAGCGCCGACGCGGGGTTTGAGGAAATGATCGCGCGCCATCGCCGCGTGATGTTGGCCGAGCTTGGCCGCACCCATGCGGGGCTGCCGCGCGATCGGATCGCGACTGCCATCGCCGATGGTATTGCCGAGGGCCTCGCCATCCCGGATGAGGAATATCACGCCGCACTCCGTGACCTGGCGGGTTTTCGGGCACGCTTCTGGGCGGGCTTTGCGCCGGATGATTTCATCCTTGTGCCTGCTGCGCCCGATGTGGCGCCGGAGGCCGGCAGCACGGGCGATCCTTCCTTTGTCATCCCAACCACCGTGCTCGGCGGGCCGGTGGTGACACTGCGCGCTGGCCTCGCCGCCGATACGGGCATGCCGGTCGGCGCGCTGCTCTTTGCCCCGCCCGGGGCGGATGCGGCCATGGCGTCCTTCCTGTTCTCGGCCACCGCGACCGCGCTTGATCTTTAACGCCCAAAGCTTGCCGCGCCCGGCCATCCGGCACATCTACAGGCTGGCAAGGCTTTCGTGGTAACAAGCCAGCTGAATTCGGCGCGCAGGAGGCGTTTTGGGTTTCTGGGGTAAGATGTTGGGCGGGGTGGCGGGCTTCGCCATGGGTGGCCCCTTGGGCGCCATGGTGGGGGCCGCGCTTGGCCATGCCGCGGATGCCGGGGCGCTTGGGGGCAAGGCCAGCGCCATTTCGGCCGCCACGCCTGACCTGATGGCGTTTTTCGGCAGCAAGGAAAACCTGTTTTCCTTCTCGGTCGTCGTGCTCTCCGCCAAGCTCGCCAAGGTAGATGGGCCGATCAAGCGGGAAGAAATCGCGGCCTTCCGCAACCTGTTCCACGTGCCGGCAGAAGCCCTTGGCGAGGTAGGGCGCCTGTTCGATCAGGCGCGGGAATCCGCCGAAGGCTGGGAACCCTTCGCGGAAAAATTGGGCGAGGCCTTCGCCGACAACAAGGCCATGCTGGAAGATGTGCTGGTGGCTTTGGTGCAGATTGCGCGCGCCGATGGGCCTGTCGCGAAATCCGAGGGCGATATGCTGCGCGGCATTCATGCGCGCTTCGCGCTTGATGCCGCCGCCTGGGAACGCGCCAAGGGCGGCACGCGCCGCGCCGTGGCGCCGGAGGTGCAAGGCGAAGACCCCTATTCAATGCTGGGCCTGACAAGGCAGGCGAGTGATGAGGAAGTGCGCCTAGCCTGGCGCAAGCTGATGCGGGAAAACCACCCGGATAGCCTGGCTTCCCGCGGTGTGCCGCAGGAATTCGTGAAGCGCGCGACGGAACAAGTGGCGCAGATCAACGCGGCCTGGGACAGGATCAAGCGCGAGCGGGGCTTGTAGCTTGCCTAGTATCCGCGACGTGCCCAGCCCCAATCATGAAGCGCGGCCCGATGGCGCGGTGATTGATACGCTCGTTTTGCATTACACGGGAATGCGTTCCGGGAATGAGGCGATTGCGCGGCTATGTGACCCTGCCGCCAAGGTTTCCGCGCATTATGTGGTGGAAGAAGATGGCGCGGTGTTTCGCCTGGTGGCGGAAGCGCGTCGCGCCGCGCATGCCGGCATTTCGCACTGGCGCGGCCGCAGCGCGCTGAACGCCAACAGCATCGGGATCGAGATTGTGAACCCCGGCCATGAATGGGGCTATCGCCCCTTCCCTGCCCTGCAAATGGCGGCGGTGTGTGATTTGTGCCTTGAGATCATGGCGCGCCACCCGATTGATCAACGAAATGTGGTCGCGCATTCGGATATCGCGCCCGATCGCAAGCAGGACCCAGGGGAATTGTTTGATTGGCAGGGAATGGCTGCGAATGGCGTTGGGCTTTGGCCGGGCGCTGATGCGGCGCCGGTGGATGAAGCCGCGCTGCTGCCCCTGCTTGGCGCCATTGGCTATCGCACCGATTTGCCGCTTTCCGTTTTGCTGACGGCATTTCAGCGCCATTGGCTGCCCGGGCGCGCGGATGGGATTGCGGATGAGGCGACGCGGACGCGGGTGGCGGCGGTGGCAAGCGCATTCGCCTAAACGCATGCGCGACAGTGACGATATCGCCGATTTCATCGCGCATAACCCGCGCATGATGCACTGCCTTGCGGTACTCGCCGCGCATGGCCCTGCGGGTGCCTGGATTGGCGCGGGCTTTGTGCGTAATGCCGTGTGGGACCATCTTTCCGGGCAGGACACGGAAGCCAACCCGCCCGCTGATCTGGATGTGGTGTTTCATGATCCGGCCATCGCAACCGCTGAGCGTGACGCAAGGATTGAGGCCGCGCTGTGCGCCGCCGCGCCCGACCTTCCATGGTCCGTCCACAACCAAGCGCGCATGCATGAACGGAATGGGCATCGCCCCTATCGCGATGTTGCGGATGCCTTGACCCATTGGCCGGAAACCGCAACCGCCATTGCCGCGCGTCTTGGGCCACAGGGTGTTGAAATCCTGGCGCCCTTTGGCGTTAAGGATGTGCTGGAGATGATTATTCGCCCAACGCCGGCTTTTCGTACCAAGCCAGAAATTCCGCTGGCGCGGCTTGCAGCTAAGGGCTGGCTCAATCGCTGGCCAAGGCTGCGCGTGGTTGGGCTTGGCGTTACCCCTTGACCATCCCCACCCCCAGATGCCCTAAGCGTCAGCCGGCCCGGCGGCCGCTGGTTCGTGAGTGATCACGGGCTGGAGGAAACTCCGGCCTCCAAGGGAATAGGGTGCCGTTGGTCAATGGGGCGACCCCAGGGAAAGTGCCACAGAAAACAAACCGCCGTAGCGTGGCGACGCTGCGCGGTAAGGGTGAAAGAGCGCAGCAACAACGCACCGTACCGTAGGGTTTGAGCCGGTATAAGGACTGGTTAGGCGTTCCAAAAAAACAAGTTTTAGGTTGCGAACAATGCGTAGATATCCGCAAGCGTCACATTACCGGCCAGGATCACATCATCGCCCGCACCGCCATTGAAGTTATTGGCAAGCCCATTGCCGACCAGCATGTCATTACCCGCACCACCGGTGATGGTGATGCCCGAAATGCCGCTGGCAATCTGTAGCACCTCAACCTGATCAGGCATTGTCATATTGACCGAGGTCATAATGGTATCGGTGCCTCCGCCGGCGAGTTCTATAACCACATCGGCAGCGTCCGTGACGAAGAATAGATCATTGCCCGCACCGCCACCCAG
>CALRPR020000108.1:0-9019 GCA_943370125.1 Allobosea thiooxidans
TCGTCACTCTCGCGTCTGAGCCTCGCTTCCTCCTGTTCAATGTGCTCCTGCAAAGCCCCGATGATGGCAGACATTTCGGTTCCAGCTGCCTTCTCGGTCTCATAGATGGCCAGACAGCCCGCTTGCAGTTCGTCATTGGGGTATGCGGAGTATGGCTCTTCCCACAAAGCGCGCAGGCGTTGTTTGACGTCGGTGAGCGTCAAGGGTGGGCCGGGCAGGGTATTGAGGAAGGCAAGCAAGTCCTCGATAGGGATCCAGCATTGGGCGGCAGCCTTAGCCACATCGTCTCTACGGCCATCCCATTTCGTCCAAACTGAGCCTGCTCTATCAAATACTGTAACGACTTCCTTAGCCAGTTTTTGCAAATTATGCGGATCACGCAGGTGCCGAAGAGACGGGCTGCGTACGTACTCGGCTAGGGCGGATATTACGGCGTAGATCCGATCATTACTCATGCGTGGGTCCCCGCTTCCGGTAAAGCCTGAAGCTTAAATTATTCCGCGAGGATCCAGAACGTTCCAGTTCATCCCCGGGAGAGACGAGAAAGTAAAGGTCAGGATTGCCGCTGACAGCTTGGGGCCTTATGAATTTTTTGTAGTCAACCAAACTGCGTCGGCGCCAAGCTCGGGCCAGCCAATCGCGCGGCTTGCCCTGGCAGCAGCTTCGGCACCCGTTAGGCTGTAATCCCAACGTGCCGCTATGATGCGCTGGCCCGTGAAATCCCCCGCTGCGTCGGAGACAAGCCACGCCAAGGGAGGGCCCATGACGCTTGGCCTCAGCATTGCATCCCTTGCCCAGCCGGACTCCGCGCCGATGAAAGGCGTATCTGTGGGACCGCCTGGGATCAGGACATTCACGGTTATGCCGCTGCCAGCCAACTCCGCTGCCCAGACTGCCGAACTGGCCTCCAGCGCCGCTTTGGTGGCGCCATAGGGCAATACGCGCAGCATGGTGCGGAAGGATGTGGTGTTATTGATGATCCTCCCCCAGCCAGCCTCACGCATCGTTGGTACGGCAGCACGCGTCAACAGCATTGGGGCCGTGACATTAATCGCAAAAAAGCGATCCCAGACAGGCGCACTTAGCTCTTCAAGGCTGGGCAGTCTGGTTTCCGCATCGGGGCGCAGGCTGGATACGCCAATGCCCGCGTTATTCACCACCACGTCTACGCGGCCAAAATGGGAGATGGCGGCGGCCATACCCGCTTCACAACCCTTAGCAGTAGAAAGATCCGCTTCAATTGCCCGTAGATTTGGATGGGAACCATGCGCCGCCAGCAACGCGTTTAGGCCCTTGGCATCATGATCAAGCGCAGCAATTCGGTGCCCCGCAGCAAGAAGCGATGCGACCATGGCGCTTCCAATGCCGCCTGCGGCACCAGTAACAAGGACAATGCGGGGTGTTGTTTTAGCCATCGTATCCTCTCGATTTGAGGCCAGCTTAGGCCGCGCCGGTTGGGAGACATAGAGGTGGCCCCGCTTTACTCGCCAGCGGCGCAGCCAAAGTCGGGTAGCAGATGGGCCAATACTCCGTTAGTCATCGCTCCAATGGGTCCCAAATGATTTGACGACGGACACCCGGGCGCCATTTTCCGTTCTTGGGGCACCGCCACTCCCCGCCAGGCCCGCGGCGAGCGGCTGCGCTTTCAGCGCCCCTGCCGGTCAATCATAGGTCACCAGCCGCGCCGCGGCTTCCCGGTCATAACCTTTGGAGGCCAGCAAAAGCTGACGCGTATAGGCCTGCTTTGGGTCTTCACGGCGGAGGGTCGCGATATCCATCTCCTCCACGATCAGGCCCCGATTCATGACGGCCAGCCGGTCGCACATATGCGCAACCACTGCCAGATTATGGCTCACCAAAATGATGGTCAGGCGCTGCGCCACACGCAGCCCACGCAGCAGGTTCAGGATTTCCGCCTGCACGCTGACATCAAGCGCGCTGGTCGGTTCATCCAACAGCAGCACCTTCGGTTCCAGCATCAGCGCGCGCGCAATGGCCACACGCTGGCGTTGCCCGCCGGAAAGCTGATTTGGATAGCGGAAACGAAAATTCGCCCCTAGCCCAACATCGGCCAGAGCTTTTTCAACGCGCGCCGCAACATCGCCGATGCCGTGGATTTCCAGCGGCTCGGACAGGGTGCGATCAACCGAATGGCGCGGATGGAGCGATGCGTAAGGGTCCTGAAACACCATTTGCACAAGGCGTGGCAGGCGCACATCACGCTGGCTGACATCCAGGCCATTGATGCTCGCCCCGCCAGTCCAATTACGATTGAGCCCGGCCAAGGCACGCAGCACGGTGGATTTGCCGCTGCCGCTTTCGCCCACCAGACCAAAGCTTTCGCCTTCCGCCACGGCAAAGGAAATGCCGCGTACCGCATGCACCGCATCGCGGCCCTGTCCGAAGCTCACCACCAGATCGCGGACGGTGATCATCGCTTAGGCTTCAAGCCAGGCAGGGTCGCGCGACAAGGTCGGCAGTTCTGCACAGTCATCGGTAATGCGTGGCAGGCTGCGCAGCAGGCCTTGCGTATAGGGATGCGTCGCATTGGCAAGATCGCGCGCCGCGCGTTCTTCAATAACGCGGCCGGCATACATAACCAGAACGCGATCACAAAAACTGCCGACCAGATCGAGATCATGGCTGATGAAAATCAGCCCCATGCCGCGCTTGGCCACAAGATCATCCAGAATGGCCAGAACCTGCATCTGCACCGTGACATCAAGCGCGCTGGTTGGTTCATCGGCAATCAGCAAATCGGGTTCCGGCACCAGCATCATAGCAATCATGATGCGCTGGCCCATGCCGCCGGAAACCTCATGCGGGTAAAGCCGCATGACGCGTTCCGGATCGCGGATGCGCACCGCTTCCAGCATCTCCAGCGCCTTGCGCCGTGCATCACGCGCGGAAACCCCGCCATGGATGCGTGCCGCTTCGGCAATCTGCTGGCCGACTGTCATGACCGGATTGAGTGAGTATTTGGGATCCTGCAGCACAAGCGAAATGCGCGCACCGCGAATGCCGCGCAATTGGCGGGCGGAGGCGCTGAGCAGATCAATCCCATCAAAATTCAGCTTGCGCGCTTCCATCCGCGCCGCGGCCGGCAGCAGGCGCATAATGGCGCGGCCTGTGAGTGACTTGCCCGAACCGGATTCGCCCACAATGCCAAGCCTTTCGCGCCCAAGGCTGAAGGATACGCCGCGCACGGCTTCAAACTGCCCGGTTGGGGTGGCGAAGCTCACCCGCAAATCCTCCACTTCAAGCAGCGGCTTCATTTCTTCTGCCTTGGATCGAGTACATCGCGCAGCCCATCCCCCAAAAGATTGAAGGCAAGGCTCACGATGAAAATCGCAAGCCCCGGAATGGTCGCGACCCACCATTGATCCAGAATATAACGCCGCCCAGAAGAAACCATGGCGCCCCATTCCGCCATGGGCGGCTGAGCGCCCAGGCCCAAGAAACCAAGGCCAGCCGCGGTCAGGATAATGCCCGCCATATCAAGCGTAACGCGCACCGTGAGCGAGGATACGCAAAGCGGCATGACATGCCGGAACAGGATGCGCCCGGTTCCCGCCCCCTGGATGCGCGCCACCGCAATGAAATCACTATTGCGTATGGTCATCGTCTCGGCCCGCGCGATGCGTGCATAGGGCGGCCAGGACGTCAGCGCGATGGCAATGACCGCGTTTTCAATCCCCGGCCCCAAAGCCGCGACAAAGGCCAGCGCCAGAATAAGGCTTGGGAAGGAAAGGAACACATCGGTAATGCGCATCAGCGCGGCATCCAGCCAGCCGCCCAGATAGCCCGCTGCCGTGCCGACAATCAGCCCAATCGGCGCGGCAATCAGTGCAACCAACACAACGATGTAAAGGGTCACGCGCGCGCCATAGATGATGCGCGAGAGGATATCGCGCCCGAATTCATCGGTGCCCAGCAAATGCGCGCCCGTACCGGGGGGCAGTAACCGTTGCGCCAGATTCTGCTCATGCGGGTGATGCGGCGCAATCCAGGGCGCCAGCACCGCAATCACGATAAGCGCAACCACAATCGCAAGCCCAAGTAGCGCAAGGCGGTTTTGCCGAAATTGCAGCCAGCCGCGATAAGCCTGACCAAGCTTCGCTTCGCGGCGGGAGCGTGGCGTTTCGGAAAGCAGCCGGGCACGCCACCCTTGTTTGGCGTGATCGCTCATTTCGCGCGCGGGTCCAGCAAACGATAGAGCAGATCAGACAACAGATTAATGCCGACGAATACAAGGCCGACGACAATTGTCGCCCCCAGCACCGCATTCATATCGGCGGCCAGCAGCGCCGTTGTCAGGTAGCGGCCAAGCCCGGGCCAGGCAAAGACGGTTTCGGTTAGCACCGCCCCTTCCAGCAGCCGCGCATAGGAAAGTGCAATCACGGTCACCAACGGGACCGAGACATTGCGCAAGGCATGCACCCAGATGATACGTGCTTCTGACACGCCCTTGGCGCGTGCGGTGATGATGTATTCCTGATTGAGCTGTTCCAGCATGAAGCTGCGCGTCATGCGCGCGATATAAGCGATGGAGAAATAGCCCAGCACGGCCGAAGGCAGCACAACATGGCCGAAGGCGTTCCAGAACACCTCCCACTCCCGCGCGATGGCGGCATCAATCAGGATTACGCCGGTGACAACCGGCACCATGTCTTCGAAGAAAACACTAAGCCTTCCTGGACCCTGCACCCAGCCAAGAATACCGTAGAAGACTAGTAACCCGATAATGCCAAGCCAGAAGATCGGCACGGAATAGCCAACAAGCCCAACAACGCGCACCAGCTGATCCGGCCAGCGATCCTGCCAAACGGCGCCAGCAATGCCCATGGGCACGCCAAGCGCCACACCGATGATGGTGGCGAAGGTGGCAAGTTCCAATGTGGCTGGAAAGACGCGCTTGATGTCTTCGATCACCGGCCGATTGGTCACCAGGGATTGGCCGAAATCGCCCGCGGCCATTTTCTGTACATAAACCCAGAATTGCCACCAAAGGGGTTGGTCGAGGCCGAGCTCTCGTTTCACCGCTTCATAGACATCGCGCGGCGCCTGGTCGCCAACGACCGCGAGCACAGGATCAATCGGCACCACGCGCCCGATGAAGAAAGTGACCGCCAGTAATCCAAGCAGCGTCAGCGCAACCTGAAACAGGAAGCCTGAGCTTTGGCGCAGGGCAATACTCGCCTTCACCTTATCCCTTGGTCGCGCGCCAAAGAATTGCCGAAAGCCCGGGCGAGCTTGCAGCGTAGCCGGTCAGGTTGCTGCGCACGGCGACTTGCACCTGCTGCTGCGCGAAGACCGCGAAGGGGGAGGTGCCCATGAATTCCGCCTGGATCTGCCGATAGATTGCCGCGCGCGCATTCTGATCCCGCTCTCGCATCGCCGCTTCAGTCCGCGCGGTGAGTTCCGGGATGTTCCAGTTGTTGCGCCAAGTAAGCTTGCCCGGATTATTCGCCCCGGGCGGGTTATGCGCGAAGCCATCGGCATTGTAGTGCGGATCAGGATAGCCCAGCCCCCAAATACCGATGAAAAGCTGATGGTTGCGCGCACGGAATTTAGCCAGCACCTGCGCGCCTGTTGCCGGCAGCACTTCAAGTGTCACCCCGCCACGGGCGAAGCTTGCCTGCAAGGCTTGTGCAACATCAAGCGATGGGAAAGTATTGGCCGTATCCATAGTCAGGCGAATGCCATTGGGATGCCCGGCTTCGGCAAGCAAGACGCGCGCACGCGTCGGGTCAAACCGCCAGGGGCGTTCATTTACCTCACCCAGGATGGCGCGCGGGATAAAGGATTGATGCGGAAACACCTGACCCGGCAGCAGGTTATTCGCAATCGCATCATAATCCACCAGGTGCTTCAGCGCCTCGATCACACGCGGATTGGAAAGGATCGGGTCCGCCAGATTCGCGCTGAAATACTGAATGGTGCCGCGTGGAAATTCCTGGATGGAGATGCCCGGCCGGCCACGCAGCGCGGCGATGTCCGTGGGCGTCAGGTTGCGCGCCACATCGACATCCCCGCGTTCCAGCAGCAGGCGCTGGGTGGCGGCTTCCGGCACATGGCGCACGATCACGCGCTGCATATTTGCCCGGCCGCGCCACCAGCCATCATTGCGGTCAAGCGTATAGCTTTCATTGGGCTGATAGCGCGTCAGGCGAAAGGCGCCAGAGCCCGCTGAGTTGCGATTGAGCCAGGTATTGCCGCGATCCTCGCCGGCGTTTTGCAGCACAAGCTTGCTATCCAGCACTGACGCAATGGTTGCCGTGAACAGGTTTTGGATAAGCGTTGGCGCATAGGCTTCATTGAAGGTGACCTGCACTTCAAAATCGCCGGTCTGCCGCACGGTTTGTTCAACGTTATCCGCGGTCAGCCCGACCGAACGATACATGAAGGCCGGCGTACGATTGATCTGCAGCGGCCGACGCAGCGAAAACGCCACGTCTTCGGCCGTCAGCGGATTGCCGGAATGAAAGCGCACGCCTTGGCGAATCCGGAAGGTGAAGGTCTTGCCATCAGCGGAAATCGTGAAGCTTTCCGCAAGCCCCGGCAGCAATTCAGCGCTGGGCTTCGAATCATCAATGATGAAAAGCTGGTCATAGACATTTTTCAGCAGATCGCTGCCGGTGACTTCGAAGGAATGATGCGGATCGAGTGCGACAAGATCATCAATCTGTGCGGCGATCACCAAGGCGTTGCGCGGTGTTTGCTGAGCGGCCGCCAGGCGCGCGCCGGGCAGGGCCGCAGCGGCAAGGCCAGCGGCGCTGGCGGTGAAAAGGGCGCGCTTCGATATCTTGGGAAACATAGCGATCACTCCGGCAAATGTTGGAAGAAAAGTCGCATTCGGCGAAGGCTTTTGTCAATCTAACTGACGTTGGCCGCTACGGCTAATCCAGTTTGAGGTAGGTTCTGGCCTGATTGGAAGTGTCCGTTGTTAGATCATTTGAGACCGCTTTGCGTGCTGAGTAACGGAGTATGTGATCCAATTTAGCCTGATTTTCCGACAAGTAGCGGTTATTCAGAAAGCTGCGGGCGCAGATTCTCCCGTGTTTGATGTGCTAACGCTCCAGCGGAGTAGCCAGCCCTCTACTGCAATGGATGTCAGCAGGGGGGATAGACGGCCAACCCTAAAGCGTTGGCTCCCGATCAATCATGGACACATGTGCGGCCACGACCTTCCAGCCAACATCGGGGAAGCGCACCCAGGTCTGCATCTGGCGGCCGATCATGTTCTGCCTGCGCACCTTATAGACCAAGGTGACGGTAGCGATATCCCGGCCAATGGTGACGACATCCAGCCGCAGGCGCTTCTCCTTGCTGCCTGGTCCCGGTGGACGCGCTACCCGGTGTGCGTGGATACGATCAAACCCATAGCCATGTTCGTAATTCGCCAGCCGGATCGTGTGTGGGCTGTTCCAAAAGGTGCCATCCAGCACCGCGACATCCTTGTCGATCAGCGCCTGCTCGTAGCGTTCGAACAGGTTGCGGATTTCCTCAACAACCTCGGGGATATTGGGGGTACGGTCGTTGTTCATGCTTGCTCCTCCATCGCTCGGGCTAACGCGACAAGGGTGGCGTCGCTGCCGCGCGGGCCGATGATTGAAAGGCCCACGGGTAGCCCATCGACCGTCGTACCCGGCAGGTTGACTTGCGGATGGCCAGCCAGCCCGCCCTGGGCGCAAAGGCACGTGATGCGATCGCGCAGCGGGTCGAGCATCGACAGGCGCTGACCGCGTAGCGGCGCCGGGAATGGTGTGGTCGGCAGGCAAAGGATTGTGCCCGGCGGCAGAAGCCACGCCATGCGGCCCCTTGCTTCCTGGCGCATCAGATTGGCCCAGCCGCGCTCACTCTCGGGCACCATCGAGCCCATGACCAATCCGCGCGCGACAGAAAAGGCAAAGCGCGGATTACGCTCGTCAAGCCAGTCCTTGAAGGTGTTATAGGCCTCAACCGGCTGTAGCGTGCGTTGGGCGCGTGCCCAAACCGATAGGCCCTGCGGTGCCATCACCTCTTCGCGGCTCGCACCAATAAGCGCAGCGAGTCGCGAAACCATGGGCTGCAGCGCCGCGGCCACGGGCGCGTCTGCGAAACCAAAGGTGTCGACCGCGATCACAAGACTTGTCGGCAGCGTGGTTGGTATCTCCTCCTGCAGCAGCACGGACGATACGCGAGCGAAGGTTGCTGCATCACGTGCGAACCATCCGGTTGTGTCGGAGGTCGGCGCCTGCGGCAGCATGCCGGTAAGGTCGAGCCTTCCATGTGTCGGTCGGATTCCATAAAGGCCGCAGAAGCTAGCCGGCACGCGCACCGATCCGCCCGTGTCGGTGCCAAGCGCCGTATCGCATAGGCCCGCAGCAACCGCAGCGGCAGAGCCGGAGGAGGAGCCACCAGCGACCCGACCGGGGGCGCGCACATTGATCGGCGTTCCGTCGAAGGCGTTCTCGCCCAGGATGCCGAGCGAAACCTCGTCGGTGATCGTCTTGCCGATAAGCGTGGCGCCGCCATCGAGCAGCGCCTGCACTGCCCAGGCGTGCCGTGTTGGCACTGGGCGCCCTGTCGGCCAGTCGTGATTGCCGCCGCCAGTGGGCACGCCGGCGACGTCAAAAAGGTCCTTGGCAGCAAAGGTTAGGCCTGCGAGGGGGCCGCCTGACCGCCCCTCAATATGGGCGCGTGGGCCGGGCACGAAGGCGCCGATGTCTTCTGTCATGTCATCTCCCTCGTAGTAGCGCCATTCGGACGGCGAGACTGGGGCAGCGCGTTTCAGTCAACCAAGCCGTGATTAAGGCTTATCTGCCTCCACCTGTCACTTGTGATGAAACCGAGTTGCGCACGGAACTTCCATACTCTTCAGGGTGGTACTGGACCAGCCCCCAATTCGACCGGACACCTGGCGCAACCGTGAGGGCCTAGGTGTAAGCCTAGGCATACGCCTATGTCGAAGCCTGTTGAGCGTGTTGAAATCATCACCGGCATTCAGCGCCGTCGGCGCTATACTGCCGAGGAAAAG
>CALRPR020000109.1:0-8681 GCA_943370125.1 Allobosea thiooxidans
GGGGGGCAGAGCCCCCCGCGGAACCCACACCCCCATGACGGACGCCGATCGCCTTTCCAGTCCCGCCCGGCTTGAGGAGGATGGGGCTGAGGTTTCGCTGCGGCCGCAGACGCTGGATGATTTCGCGGGGCAGCGTGGGTTGCGGGAGAATTTGCGCGTTTTTATTGGGGCGGCGCGGGCGCGGGCTGAGGCGATGGATCATGTTTTGTTTCATGGCCCGCCTGGTCTTGGGAAGACGACTTTGGCGCAGATTGTCGCACGTGAATTGGGCGTTGGTTTTCGCGCGACGTCGGGCCCAGTTTTGCAGCGTGCCGGTGATTTGGCCGCGATCCTGACCAATTTGCAGCCGCGCGATGTGTTGTTTGTGGATGAGATACATCGCCTGCAGCCGGCGATCGAGGAAACGCTTTATCCGGCGATGGAGGATTTCCAGCTTGATTTGATTATTGGTGAGGGTCCGGCGGCGCGCACGGTGCGGATTGATTTGCCGCCTTTCACGCTGATTGGTGCGACGACCAGGGCGGGGTTGCTGGCGACGCCTTTGCGGGATCGCTTCGGCATTCCCTTGCGTTTGGTGCTTTATACGCCTGAGGAATTGCTGGGCATCGTGACGCGCGGCGCGCGTAAGCTGGGGTTTGATTTATCGGAAGATGGCGCGCGGGAGATTGCAAACCGGTCGCGCGGCACGCCGCGTATTGCGGGGCGGCTGCTGCGGCGTGTGCGTGATTTTGCTCTGATGGAAGAAAAGGTCGCGGATCGCGCCATGGCCGATGCTGCGCTCCGGCGGTTGGAGGTTGATGCGCTCGGCCTTGATGCGATGGATCGGCGGTATTTGGCGCGCATTGCGGAATACCATAATGGCGGGCCGGTTGGGATTGAAACGCTGGCGGCGGCCTTGGCGGAAAGCCGGGATACGCTGGAAGAAGTTGTGGAGCCTTTCCTGATTCAGGAAGGGCTTGTGTTGCGCACGCCGCGCGGGCGGGTGCTGGGGGATCGCGGCTGGCGGCATTTGGGGCTCAGCCCGCCGGCCGGGGTGCAGCCGTTGTTGGATTTGCTTGGGGATCAGGAATCGTGAGCGCGCCGCATCTTTGGCCGCTCCGCGTTTATTTTGAGGATACGGATGCGGGCGGTGTTGCCTATCACGCGCGCTATTTGCATTGGGCGGAACGCGCGCGGACGGAAGCCTTGCGCGCCATGGGTTTGCCGCATCAGGAGATGATTGCGCGGCATGGTGTCTTCCTCGTGGTGCGGCGGCTTGAAGTGGAGTATTTCCGGCCAGCGCGACTCGACGAATCGGTGGTGGTGGAAACGCATATCCGCCGAGTGATGGGCGCGCAGGTGTGGCTGACCCAGGTGGTGCGGCGTGAGGCGGAAGCCGAGGCACTCGCGGTCTTGGAAGTGCGGCTTGCCTCGGTAGGGCAGGAGGGGACCAAGCCGGTACCCCTGCCGGAGCCCTGGCGTTCGGCCTTGCGCGCGGTGGTTGAATCCGCGCCGGGGTGAACAAGATTCTGCCGGGAAAAGGCCGTTTTTCTCGGGTGTAGTTTTTTTGGGTGGCCTTGGCTGCCGTCAATCGTCCCGCTGTGGGCGAAGGAGATGTGGCGTGGATCGTAGCGTGACCACTCAGGCGCTTGGGCAGGCGGCCCATGACCTTTCCCTATGGGGCCTGTTTTTGCAGGCGGATTGGGTTGTGAAGGCGGTGATGATCGGGCTGCTGCTGGCCAGTATTTGGGTCTGGGCGGTGGTGTTCGAAAAAGTCGTCGCCATGCGCCGCGCCAATAAGGCAGCGGATGCGTTTGAGGATCGCTTCTGGTCCGGCGGCAGCCTGGATGAGCTGTTCACGCGCGAAGGTGAGCAGCCGACGCATCCGATGGCGGCCGTATTTGGTTCGGCGATGCGCGAATGGCGCCGCAGCGCGGGTGGCCTCAGTGTGCTGGGTGGCGCCAAGGAACGCGTGGAACGCGCCATGGGGGTCACGATTGGCCGGGAAATGGAAAGGCTGGAACGCTGGATGGTGTTTCTGGCTTCCGTCGGTTCGGTCGGGCCGTTTATCGGCTTGTTCGGCACGGTCTGGGGGATCATGAATTCCTTCTCGGCCATTGCGGGGATGCAGAATACGAATTTGGCGGTGGTGGCGCCTGGTATTGCGGAAGCGCTGTTTGCTACCGCGATCGGGTTGGTGGCGGCGATCCCGGCGGTGCTGGCCTATAATAAGCTCAATACGGATTTGGCGCGCTTTGCCGCGCGGCTGGAAGGCTTTGCCACTGAATTCGGCGCCATCCTGTCGCGCCAGACGGAAGTGGCGGCGAATGATGGTGGGCCGCGCAGCCCGAACCAGGCGGCGGAATAGACCATGGCGGCATCCCTTTCAGGCGGGCGCGCTTCCGGGCGTTCGCGGTATCGCCCGATGGCGGAAATCAACGTCACGCCGCTGGTGGATGTGATGCTGGTGCTGCTGATCATTTTCATGGTCGCCGCGCCGTTGATGACGGTGGGTGTGCCGGTGGATTTGCCGAAAACCACTGCTCAGCCGCTCAATCAAGAAACGGAGCCACTCACCATCACGGTCAATCCGGAAGGCAAGATTTTCTTGCAGGAAACCGAAGTGCCGCTGGATGGGTTGGTGCCACGCTTGCAGGCGATCATGCGGGAACAGCCGCAAGGCGCGCCGGAGCGGCGGATTTTTGTGCGGGGCGACAAGGCCATTTCCTATGGCCGCGTGATGGAGGTGATGGGCACCATCGCCGGTGCGGGCTTCACCCGCGTGGCGCTTTTGGCTGAACAGCCAGGCGGGCAGCGCCCGGGTGGGGCAACGCCCCCGGCGGGCAGGCCCGCGACCCAGCCTGCGCGTCCGGCGGCGCCCCCCGCCACGCCCAATCGCCCTGCTCAGCCGCCCCGCTGAAGGCTGGGGAAGGAGAAAGCCTTGCCCCGGGCCCTGCCCGATAAGCGCCTGAACAAATGGCTGATGGTCTCGGCGGGGCTGCATGTCGCGCTGCTGGCTATCGGGGCATTGTTCTCGCTTTCGCGTTCCATTCCTGAACCGCAGGAACAAGGGATCGCGGTGGAGCTTGTGGCCCCTGGCCCGGCGCAGATGGCGCGCGCCGATACGCCTTCTCCGGTGCCGGCGCAGACCTCCACCCCCAACCCGGCACCACCAACGCCAGAACCCCCGGCGCCTGAGCCGCCGCGCAATGCGCCGCCCGAGCCAACGCCGCCGCCGCCACCCCCGCCGCCAGCGCCTGCGGCTGCACCAACGCCTGCGCCACCAAGCCCAGCGCCACCCACGCCGCCTGCGCCGGCACCTGCGCCAAGCCCGGAGCCTTCGCCCGCGCCACGCGTGACACCGCAGACGCCAACGCAGCAGCCAACACCACCGCGGCAGCAGGCGGCGCAGCCGCCGCGCCCGGAACCGCCCTTGCCCTTGCCGCCGCCCCCGGTGCCACCGCCGCCTGAGCCATCGCGTCAGGCGGGCACGGGGCAGACACCGCCCGTGGCGCGGCCGCAGGAAAACAGCACCTCGGTGCAGAATACGCTGGAGCGGTTGCGCGCCCAGCAGCAGCAGGATCGCGCGCCGACAGCGCGGCCCAATCCTTCCGGCGCGCCGCGCCAGGGGGGCGGTTCGCCAACCGGCACGGCAGCGCTGACGCAGGGCGAGATTCGCGGCCTCGCGGCGCAGATAGAAGAATGCTGGGACGTGGATGCCGGCATGCTGGGGCTGGAGACAATCGTAGTAGAATTGCGCGTGCAGCTTGATGGCCAGGGCAATGTCCGCAATGTGGTGCCGGCGGGCAATATGCCGACCGATCCGCGGGTGCGGGCTGTATTCGAATCGGCGCGGCGTGCTTTATTAAAGCCCGCGTGCAATCCTCTGAAAGTGCCTGCGGACAAAATGCAAACCGTGATGGCTTCCACTTTTCGCTTCAGTCCACGCGGGCTGGTGCGCTGAATTCGGGATGATGGGCATGACAACTAGACGCTCCCTTCTGCTTGGTGCCGCAGGTGCGGTGACGGTCTCGGCGCTTGCGGGGGCACCTGACACGGCCTTTGCGCAAGGTGCCGTGATTGACATCACGCGCGCGCGAACAAACCCGATCCCGATCGCCATTCCGGATTTCGCGGGCACTGGTGATGGTCAGCGTTTCGGGCGCGATATTGCGCGCGTGGTGCAGGCCAATTTGCGCAATTCCGGCCTGTTTCGCCCGGTGGAACGCCAAGCCTTCATTCAGACGCCGGAAGGTGCTGCGGAACGGCCGCGCTTTCAGGATTGGCGCGTGATTGGCGCGCAGGCGCTGACCACGGGGCGGGCGGATGTGCAAGGCGGCAATCTTCGCGTGGAATTTCGCCTGTGGGATGTGCTGCCGGAAAACCAATTGCAAGGCACGGCCTTCACTGCGCCAACCGGCAATTGGCGTCGCATCGCACATCTGATCTCTGACGTGATCTATGAAAGATTGCTGGGCGAAAAAGGCTATTTCGACACGCGCATTGTCTATATCGCTGAATCCGGCCCGCGTGATCGCAGGCTGCGGCGCCTTGCGATCATGGATCAGGATGGCGAGAATAATGCGTTCCTGACCGATGGGCGCGAAGCCGCCCTCACGCCGCGCTTCCATCCGGCGGCGGATCGCGTTGCCTTCATGTCCTATCAAAGCCGTGAACAGCCGCGCGTTGTCTTGTTTGATTTGAACACGCGCGGCCAGCAGGTGCTTGGTAATTTCCAAGGCATGACGCTGTCACCACGCTTCGCACCTGATGGGCGTTCCGTGGTGCTTTCCGCGATGCGCGGCGGCGATGCCAATATCTATGCGGTTGATTTGGCGAGCCGCCGCGAAAGGCAGCTTACCAGCGGTAGCGCGCTTGATGTCAGCCCCTGCTATTCGCCTGATGGCACGCAGATTGTGTTCAATTCCGATCGCGGCGGCGATCAACAGCTTTACGTCATGGATGCCAATGGCGGCGGCATCCGGCGCATTTCCTTTGGCCGCGGGCGCTACGCGACCCCGGTCTGGTCGCCTCGGGGTGATCTGATCGCCTTCACCCGCTTTGGTGGTGGCAGCTTTGCGATTGGCGTGATGCGCCCTGATGGATCGGGCGAGCGTATTTTGTCCGAGGGCTGGAAGATGGAAGCGCCGAGCTTCGCACCCAATGGCCGCATGCTGGTCTTTGGCCGGGAAACCCGCGCCACAGATTCGCGCGGTGGCGGCTTTTCCGCGCGCATCCACACCATAGACATTGCTGGCTTCAATGAACGGCCACTGCCGACGCCAACGGACGCGACGGACCCGACATGGTCGCCCTTGCTCTCATAAGGCTTTTATTAGGTTTTGGCTTGACCCAAGCGGGTTCAGGCTTTACCGCACCGCACAAAGCTACGATTTTCCTGAAAGGAAACCAGCCATGAACTTGAAATTCCTTGGTATTGCCAGCCTCGCGCTGCTCGCCGCCTGCTCCAATACTGATTCCAGCAGCAGCAGCGGCACCGGTGCGGGCATGGGGGCCGGCAATATCCGTCCCGGCAGCCAGGAAGATCTGGTTGCGAATGTTGGCGACCGCATCTTCTTCGATTTTGATCGCAGCAATGTCCGCGCCGATCAGCGCCCGGTGTTGCAGCGCCAGGCGGAATGGATGGGCCGCTACCCGGAAGTGCGGGTGCAGGTTGAAGGCCATGCGGATGAACGCGGCACGCGCGAATACAATCTGGCCTTGGGTCAGCGCCGCGCCAATGCAACCCGGGATCTGCTGACGGCGGGTGGCGTGAATCCTTCGCGGATTTCCACCATCTCCTATGGCAAGGATCAGCCGGCGGCGCTGGGTTCGGATGAAAGCTCCTGGGCGCAGAACCGCCGCGCCGTCACGGTGGTTCAGTAAGGGAAAGGGGCGCTGCTTCGGCAGCGCCGCTTGATCAGCATGTCGAACGCAGCCTCCGTTTTCCGCTTGGCCGTTTTGGGTCTTGGGCTGGCGCTTGCCGCCCCCGCGCATGCGCAGGTGGAAAGCCGAGAGGGCATCGCGCTGCAAAACCAGATGCTGGATTTGCGGCGCGAGCTTGATGCCCTTCGCCGAGGCGGCGCCGTGGCCGCGCCAAGCGCGCCTTCGCGCGGACCTGCGGCTTCGGGCGATTTGGTGCAGCAATTGCTGGGCCGCGTGCAGGAGCTTGAGGAAGAAAACCGCCGTCTTCGCGGGCGCCTTGATGTGGCCGACAATAATGATCGGCAAATGCGTGCTGAGATGGAAAAGCTGCGCGGTGATTTGGATTTCCGCCTGCAAGCCCTGGAGAAAGGGGCTGGCCGGCCGGCCGCCACGCGCCCTCCTCAGCCGGGGCCGGCGGCGCAAGCTCAGCCAGCCCCGGCCAGTCCGGCAGCCTCCAGCGCCCCCCGAACCGTTGACAAGGCCATTGCGGATGGCCGCACAGCGCTAGCGCAGCGCGACTTCCCGACCGCCGAGGCCGCCGCGCGGGAAGCGATCCGCGCCCGCCCCGGTGCGCGGGCGCAGGATGCGTCCTTGCTGCTGGGCGATGCGCTGATGGGCAAGCGGGATTTCCAGAATGCCGCGCTCGCCTATGACGAAGCCTATAGCCGCAACCGCCAGGGTGCCCGCGCGCCAGAGGCGATGATTGGCCTTGCCAATGCTTTCCAGGGCTTTGGTGCCCGGCGCGAGGCTTGTGAGACCTTGGATAATCTGCGCTCCAACTTTCCCAACCTGTCTGGCCCGCAGGCGGATCGCGCGGCTGACAGCCGCCGCCGCGCGCAGTGTCGGTAAGCCCCACATGGGGATAGCCCGTCTCCTGCGCTGACCCCGCCGGTCAGTCGCGCCGAATTCGCCGCCGCCATGGCGCCGCTTGGGCCTTTTGGCGCGGTGCCTCGCCTTGCCGTGGCGGTTTCCGGCGGGCCGCATAGCTTGGCGCTTGCCTTGCTCACGCGGGACTGGGTGGCGGCGCGCGGGGGCAGTGTTTTGGCCCTGGTCGCGGATCATGGGCTGCGCCCCGAAAGCGGGGCCGAGGCCGATCATGTGATGGCGCTTTTGGCCAAGGCCGGAATTGAAGCGGAATGCCTGCGGCTTGGCTTGCCCGGGGGCGCAAGGTTGCAGGAACGCGCCCGCACGGCCCGATTGGTGACGCTGACCCAAGCCGCCGCACGCCATGGCTGCCCATGGCTATTGCTTGGCCATCATCGTGGTGATCAGGCGGAAACCTTGGCTTTCCGGGCCTTGCGCGGCAGTGGCGCGGCAGGGCTTGCCGCCATGGCGCCGCTGCGCGCTGAGCCCGAATGCCTGATCCTGCGGCCCTTGCTGGGCGTGGCACCTGCGCGGCTGGAAGCGGTGGTGGCCGCCGCCGGGCTTTCGCCGGTGCGTGACCCTTCCAATGACAATCCACGCTTTGCCCGCATTCGGCTGCGCCAAGCCATGAGCGACCCCGGCGGGGAAGGTGAGGGGGTTCGCGCGCTCGCCGAAGCAGCGGAGGCTTTCGCGCGTCGCCGCACGCAGCAGGAAGCCGCGTTGCTGGCCCGGCTGGCGACAGCAGCCGAAATCCGCCTGGAAGCCTATGCCTGGGTGGACCCCAAGGCGCTGGGGGCAGATGCGCTGGGGGTTGCGGCTCTGGCGCGCCTTCTTGGCCTGATTGGTGGCGCGTCTTGGCCTGTGCCCAATGACGCCACGGCGGCGCTGATGGCGAGGGGTGGCGGCAGCTTGGCCGGCGCCTGGGTGCGGCCCGGTGCGGGCGGGCGCTGGTTGGTCGCGCGTGACCCAGGCCTGATTGCCTCCGCCCAGCCCCTTCAGCCACCTTTTCTGTGGGATGGGCGCTTTCTGGTGACCGGCCCAGGCCGCCCCGGCTGGACCTGTGGCGCCTTGGGCGCGGCTGCCGCTGATTTCCGGGCGGGCGCCTCAATCCCTCTGCCAGCGCTGCGCGCCCTGCCAGCCCTTTGGGATGAAAAGGGAAAGCTGGCGGTCCTGCCCGGGCTGTTCTATGCTTCATTCGCGGAGGCGACAGCTTGGCGCATCACCTTCGCCCCGCGTGGCGGAGGCCTGCCTTTGGGCTGACCCTGCTTTTGCGACTGGAAGATTTCACGCGGGTCATTCAAGATGCGTGAAGCCTCACTATGTATGGTAGCGGAGGGGCGGTGGATTGCGCTGCCTGGCTCCTGAAGATGGAAGGGTCCCGGTGAATAATTTCAGCCGAAACATGGCTTTATGGGTGATCGTGGCGCTGCTTTTGGTGGCGTTGTTCAACCTGTTCCAACCGAGCGGCTCCAGCCGCCCTAGCTCCTCTCAAGTCGCCTATTCCGACTTTTTGAATGAGGTGCAGGCCGGCCATGTGCGCGATGTCACCATTCAGGGCCGCACCTTGACCGGCCAGCTCAGCGATGGCCGCCAATTCACGACCTATACGCCGGAAGACCCGGCCATGATTTCGCGCCTGACTGAAAAGGGCGTGCGCGTGGTGGCTCGGCCTGAGGAGTCCGAGGTTAATCCGCTGCTGCATTATCTGGCTTCCTGGTTCCCGATGCTGCTGCTGATTGGTGTGTGGATTTTCTTCATGCGTCAGATGCAGGGCGGCGGTGGGCGTGCGATGGGTTTTGGCAAATCCCGCGCCAAGCTGCTGACGGAAAAGCAGGGCCGTGTGACCTTTGATGATGTCGCCGGCATTGATGAAGCCAAGGCGGAGCTTGAGGAAATTGTCGAATTTCTGCGCG
>CALRPR020000110.1:0-8227 GCA_943370125.1 Allobosea thiooxidans
CGCATATCGCGCGCTGGATTATAGGGCAGGCGTTCCTTGTACATATGCGGGTTGATTGCGGTCTCGCCCGCGCCGCCCAGCATCAGCGTATAGCCATCCGCCGGCGCCTGGCAGAGCGCCTGTGCGCCGATAATGCCTGCCGCGCCGGAACGGTTCTCCACCACCACAGGTTGCCCTAGCGCCGCGCGCAAAGGTTCGGCGATCAGCCGCGCGGTAATGTCCTGACCACCCCCGGCCGCATAGGGCACCAGGATGCGGACCGGACGATTTGGATAGCCATCCTGCGCGCGCAGAATGCCCGGACTTGCCAGAATGCCCGCGCCGAGAAGCGCGGCACCGCGTCTGCTGATCATGTGTCCTCCTGCCCCGGGGCCTGGTGCCCCGGAATTGTTTGCAGGAAGCCTAAAGCAGTTTCGCCTGGTCGTGAAATCAGCCCGGGTTTGCTGTTGGCGGCACTCCCGCTTCGGTCAAGGCGGCCTGTTGCCGTTCAGCCACTTTCGCCACATCAAAATCAGCGACCAATTCCTGGAACAGCTGATGCCAATTGAGCTTCGCGTTTAGCCGCAGGAACACTGCACCAAGCCCAATCGCCGCGCGGTCCATCAGCGGGAATTCGCGCGGGATGCGCACACCCCCCGTGCGCTTCAGGCCCGCATGCACTTCTTCCGCAATGCGCCGCCCGTATTGCGGATCATCACTTTCCTGAATGGGCCGCACACGATCTTCCAACAGCGGTTCATAAAGGAAGCGCGCCCAAAGGTTCAGCACTTCCATGGTTTCGCGCTTCAATTCCTTGAAGCCCCAGATGCGATAGGCTTCTGCCGCCTTGTCAAAATCCCCATCGCGCACGGCTTCATACAGCATGATCACGCCGCCCACGAAGCGCGGGTCGAAAATCCGCACCACGCCGAAATCGAGCAGATTAATGCCAAAGCCACCATTATCCGGAAGGTCAGAACGCACCTGATAATTGCCGAGATGCGGGTCGCCATGAATCACACCATAGCGATAAAACGGTACATACCAGGCGCGGAACAAGGCGCGAGCATAGGCAGCGCGTTCTTCCTCGGGCGGGTCCTCATCAATGCGGGACTGAATGGCGCGGCCATCCAGCCAGGACATGGTCAGCAAGCGCTTGGTGCAAAACGCTTCCACCGGCACGGGCACGCGCACCCCCGGCACATCACGCAGCATGATGCCATAAAGCCGCTGCTGCGATGCTTCGCGCAGATAATCCAGTTCTTCGCGCAAGCGTTCGGAAAGCTCAAGATAGGCTTCCTCATTCTCAAGCGCGCTATCCATGCGGCGATAGAGGCTCATGGCGATCTTCAATTGCCTGAGATCAGCCTCCACCACGCTCGCCATATCCGGGTATTGCAGCTTGCAGGCCACGCGCTGACCATCGGGCAGCACAGCACGATGCACCTGGCCGAGGGACGCCGCAGCCGCAGCCTCACGCTCGAAGGATTTGAATTTGCTTTCCCACGCCGGGCCCAATTCACTCATCATGCGCCGGCGCACAAAGGGCCAACCCATGGGCGGCGCATTGGCCTGAAGGGTCGCCAATTCCTTGGCGATTTCGGGCGGCAGCGCATCCGGCACGGTGGAGAGAAATTGCGCGATCTTCATCATGGGCCCTTTGAGGGAACCCAGCACCGCCTTCAAATCCTCGGCATGCTTTTCGTCTGATTTCAGGCCGAACAGCTTATGGCCGGCAACGCGCGCTGCCATGCCCGTGACGGCGCCGGAAGTGCGCACCATGCGGCGCACTTCGCCAAAAATCGAATGGGCTTCGCGATCATCAGCCATCCGCGCGCTCGATCTCATCAATGAAGCCGGCAATAACATCAAGCCCGCGCGTCCAGAAGGCCGGGTCAGCGGCATTCAGCCCGAAGGGGGCGAGCAATTCCTTGTGCCGCAAGGTGCCACCCGCACGCAGCATCTCGATATACTTGGCCTCAAAATCCTTCACCCCGCCATCGCGATAAACGCCATAAAGCGCATTCACCAGGCAATCGCCAAAGGCATAGGCATAGACATAAAAGGGCGTGTGGATGAAATGCGGGATATAGGACCAATAGACGTTGTAATCAGGCGAGAAATCAAAAGCCGGACCCAGGCTTTCGACTTGCACCTGCATCCAAAGCTCACCGATGCGCTCTGACGAAAGCTCACCCTTGGCGCGTTCATCATGCAGCAGCGTCTCAAACCGGTAGAACGCAATCTGGCGCACCACCGTGTTCAGCATATCCTCAACCTTGGCCGCGAGAAGGCCGCGGCGCTTTCGCGGATCGACTTCCGCATCCAACACGGCGCGGAAGGTCATCATTTCACCAAAAACGGAGGCTGTTTCAGCCAGTGTCAGCGGGGTTGAGGACATCAGATAGCCCTGCTCAGCCGCCAGCACCTGATGCACGCCATGGCCCAATTCATGCGCGAGCGTCATCACATCCCGCGCCTTGCCGTGGTAATTCACCAGCAAATAGGGATGTGCCGAAGGCACGGTGGGGTGTGCGAAGGCGCCCGATGCCTTACCGGGGCGGAGTGCGGCATCAATCCAAGGCTTGTTGAAGAATTGCCGGCCAATCTCAGCCAAGCGCGGGCTGAAGGCGCCATAGGAATCCAGCACTTGTGAGACAGCCTTGGGCCAGGGGATCAGGCTATCATCCTGATCGGGTAGCGGCGCATTGCGGTCCCAATGCTGCAATTTTTCGAGGCCAAGCCATTTCGCCTTCATGGCGTAATAGCGATGGGACAGGCGCGGGAAGCTGGCGCGCACAGCGGAAACCAGCGCTTCCACCACCTCATCTTCCACCATATTGGCGCGGTTGCGCGCGGAAGCTGGGCGCGGGTAGCGCCGCCACTTGTCGATGATTTCCTTATCTTTCGCTAAGGTATTCGTGATCAGCGTGAACAGCCGGCCCTTTTCCGCGAAGGCCGCGGAAACACCCTTGGCAGCGGCTTCGCGCACCGCGCGATCCCCATCCGAAAGCCTGTTCAGCGCGTCAGACACGGTCAGACTTTCCGCGCCACTCGGCAGCGGCACGGAAACCTTCATGGTCGCGATGGTTTCATCAAACAGCCGGTTCCAGGCGGACCGGCCCGTCACTTCCTTCTCGTGCAGCAGCTTTTCCGCCTCATCGGAAAGCTGATGCGGGCGAAATACGCGAAGGTCGCGCAGCCAAGGCCGGAAATGGGCGAGGGCAGGGGAGGCAGCGCATTTGCCATCCAGCACCGCATCTTCCAGCCGGTTCAATTCCAGCGTGAAGAAAATCAGATGGCTGCTGATCGTGGTCGCGCGTTCCTGCATGGTTTGATAGAAGCGCCCATTCGCCGGGTCTTCCGCATCGCCGCTGAAGACAAGCTGGGCGTAGGACATGACGCGGCCCAGGATTTCCTCAATCGCCTCATACTCGGTGATTGCCGCCGCCAATTCATTGCCTGAAATGGCGGCCAGCTTGCCGGCAAGCCTGGCCGAGAAGGCGCGGGCATTGGCCTCGGCGCGTTCAAGGTCGCGGGCCAAGGCCGGGTCATCTGGCGCCTTGTACAGGTCCGATAGATCCCAAACAGGGAGGTTGGCAGCGGCGGCACCGCCATCAAGCGGGGCGCGGAGCGGGGAGGGGATGTTGTTTCTGGTCACCCCTCTCATATAGACCGAAGCGGCGCGCGGCCAAGCGCCAAAGCGGGAGAAGGTGAGGCGAATGCCCTATACGGATCAAGGATGGCCCAATCTGCCGGCCATGATGCTGGCGCGGGCGCGGGAATGGCCGACCAAGCCGCTATTTCGCTTCTGGCGCGGCAAGGCGTGGCAGAGCCTGAATTGGGCCGAATTCGCGGGTCAGGTCGCAGCGCTGGCCGCATTTCTGCGCGCCCAGGGCATTGCGCCGGGGGATCGGGTGCTGCTGGTTTCCGAAAACCGACCTGAATTCCCCATCGCCGATACCGCCATCATGGCGATCGGCGCCATTACCGTGCCGACCTATGTCACCAATTTGCCGAGCGACCACGCCCATATCCTGCGCGATTCGGGGGCGCGTTTTGCCATTGTCTCAACCGCAGCACTCGCGGCCCACGTGCTGGAAGGCGCTGCCCTGGCCCATGGGCTGGATGGCTTGCTCTGCTGCGAAACCCCGCCCGAAGCGCCGGGGCTTGCGCGCCATTTCTGGGGTGATGCGATGGCCGTGCCCGCCGATCCCTTGGCGCTGGAAGCCGAAACCCATCACATTGCGTCAGAAGCCCTGGCCTGCCTGATTTATACTTCCGGCACCGGTGGTGCGCCCAAGGGGGTGATGCTGCCGCATCGCGCGCTGCTCGCCAATCGCCATGGCGTGTTGTCGCTGGCGGAAAGGCTGGAATTGGACGGCAAGCCTTATCTGTCCTTCCTGCCGCTATCGCATAGCTATGAACATACGGTGGGCGGCTTTCTGCTGCCGTCTTACGGCATGGAAGTGGTCTATTCGCGCGGCGCGGATCGGCTGGTGCAGGAAATGGCCGAAATCCGCCCCGCCATCATGACCGCCGTGCCGCGGCTATTCGAAGTGCTGCGTTCGCGCCTTCTCGCGGCGTTGGAGAAGGAAAAGCCCATCAAGCGCTGGCTGTTTGACCGCGCCTTGCTGCGCGGGCAGCAGCGCATGGCGGGTGCCTCCTTGGGTGTGATCGGCGGCATCGAGGATGCGCTTCTGGAAAAGCTGGTGCGCGCGAAAGTGCGCGCGCGTTTCGGCGGCGCGCTGCGCGCTTTGGTCTCCGGCGGCGCACGGCTTGATCCTGACCTTGCGGCGTTTTTCATCGCGCTCGGCCTACCTGTGCTGCAAGGCTATGGGCAGACGGAGGCCGGGCCGGTGGTGAGTGTGAATCTGCCCTGGGCCAATCGGCATGAAAGTGTCGGCATGCTGCTGGAAGGCGTTGAATGCCGCATCGCCCCCGATGGCGAAATCCTGATCCAGGGCGACCTAGTCATGACCGGCTATTGGGGCAATCCGGAAGCCACCGCCGCGACGCTCCGCATGGAAGGCGATGACCCAAACCCCTGGCTGCATACCGGCGATATCGGCGAAATGCGCGATGGGTTCTTATACATCACCGACCGCAAGCGCGATTTCATCAAGGTGCTGGGCGGTGACATGATTAGCCCCGCCAAGATTGAAAGCCTGTTGATGGCGGAACCCGAAATCCAGCAAGCCTTGGTGGCAGGTGAGGGCAAGCCCGGCCTTGTCGCGCTGATTGTCCCCGCCGAGGGTCAGGAAGCCAGCGTGGCGGCGGCGGTAGCACGGGTGAATGCCCGGCTTGCCGTAATTGAACGCATGCGCCGCCATGCGGTGACGGCACCCTTCACCATCGAGAATGGCTTGCTGACGCCCACCATGAAGCTCAAGCGCCGCGCCGCCATTGAACAACGCGCGGCTGAGATTGAGAAGCTTTGGGATTAGTGGACGTTACCGCGGCGCCCAGCGCAAGCCAGCGCGGATATCATCACTATCTTCCCCCGCCGACGGCACGCCGCGTGCTGGTTGTGGGCGTTCGCCGTCAAAACTGATGGGCAGGCCAATGGCGCGCACCGGCAGCCCCGGCACGGGGGCAACAATGCCAAGGGCGGCCACCTGAGCGTCCACGGCGATTTCGCGCACGGTATTGATCGGCCCGCAGGGAATGCCGGCGGCTTCCAGCAGCGGCAGCCATGCCTCGGCCGGGCGCGCGCGAAAGGCTGGTTCCATTACGGCCATCAGCGCAGGTTTGTTGGCCACGCGCAGCCGATTGCTGGCAAAGCGTTCATCGCTGCCAAGCTCAGAAAGCTCCATGGCGTCACATAATTTGCGAAACAGCCGATCATTGGCGGCGGCCACCATCACCGGCGCCGTCGCCGTTTCAAAAGATTGGAACACCACCGTATTCGGATTGCCCGAAAGATTGCGCGGCGGCGGCCGGCCTGAAACCGTGAACCCCGCGAAATGCGGCCCCATCCAGCCAAGTGCCGTTTCCAGCAGCGATGTATCAACCACCCCGCCCTTGCCCGTGGTATGGCGACGCTCAATCGCGGCCAGAATGCCAATCACCGCCCACATGCCGGTACCAAGATCAAGAATCTGCACGCCACTTCGCGTGGGCGGCCCACCTTCCGCGCCATTCATCATCATGAGGCCGGAATAGCCCTGCAGGATCGGCTCATAGCCCGGATGCAAAGCCTTCGGCCCCACCGCCCCAAAGGCACCAAGCGAGGCATAAATCAGGCGTGGAAAACGTGCGGTCAGCGCAGCGCCGCCCAGCCCCAAATCCTCCAGCGCGCCGGGGCGCATGTTTTGCACAACCACATCCGCATCGCCCAGCAATTCCATCAGCAAAGCGCGATCAGCATCATTTCGCAGATCAAGGCTGAGCGATTTCTTGCCGCGATTGACGGCGATGAAGGTGGTGGCCGTGCCTTCATGCATGGGCGGCCCCCAGCCGCGCGCATCATCGCCGCCTTCGGGGCGTTCCAGCTTGATCACCTCGGCCCCCAGCATGGCAAGGATCTGGCCCGCGAATGGCCCTGCCAAATTCTGCGCAATTTCGACAACCCGGATACCGGCCAAAAGTGACATGCGAAAACCCTTTTTAAGCAGATCAAGGGTAGGGCTTTGGCTTGTGTGAGGGCAAGTTGGCCTCTGGACCAAGTGGCGCTGCCGGTGAAAGCTCGCGTCATGAACCCGACCCCACCCGATATCCTCGCTGCCCTTTGGCGCCAGGTTGCGCTTGATCCCGCCGCGCTTTCGCACATCAGCCTGACCGGCACTGAACCCATCCAGCCTTCCAGCTTTCGCGTGGATGCGGCGGCACAAAGCAGCATCGCGGCGACGGGGCTGGCGGCGGCCATGATCCATCAGCGACGCGGCGGCGCGGTGCAGCGTGTTGCGGTGGAAATGCGTGATGCCGCGATTGAGTTTCGCTCAGAACATTGGCTCAGCATCGCGGGCCAGCCTGCCGGCGCGCGCTGGGATGCGATTGCGGGGCTCTATCAATGTGGCGATGGGCGCTGGGTGCGGCTGCACACGAATTTCCCGCATCATCGCGACGGCGTGCTGCGCTTGCTGGGCAATGTTGCGCATGATCGCGCTGTGGTCGCTGCGGCACTCAGCACCTGGCGCGCGGCGGCGTTTGAAGCGGCGGCAGCGGAGGCCGGGCTGGTGGTGACCATGACGCGGAGCCTGATTGAATGGGAAGCCTCACCCCAGGGCCAGGCAGCTTCCAGCCTGCCGGCAGTGCTGATCGAGAAAATCGGCGATGCGCCTCGCATGCCTTTGCCGCCGGCCGCCGCGCGTCCACTCAGCGGCCTGCGCGTCCTTGACCTCACGCGCGTCATCGCCGGGCCGGTCGCGGGCCGCACATTGGCCGCGCATGGCGCTGATGTCTTGCATATCAGCGCGCCGCATCTGCCGAGCTTTGATGAATTGGTGATGGATACCGGACGCGGCAAAAGAACCGCCGCGCTTGATTTGCGCGTCCCGGATGATCAGGCGCGCCTGCGCAATTTGGCTGGAAGCACCGATATCTTCCTGCAAGGCTACCGCCCTGGTGCCATTGCCGGGCATGGCTTCGCGCCAGAGGCACTCGCGGCGCTCAACCCGGGCATCATTTGTGTCTCGCTTTCCGCCTATGGCCATCTCGGCCCCTGGGCCGCGCGGCGCGGTTTTGATTCGCTGGTGCAGAATGCCAATGGCATGAATGACGCTGAAGCGATTGCGGCGCAGGAAGCCAAGCCGCGCCCCTTGCCCTGCCAGGCTTTGGATCATGCTTCGGGCTATCTGCTGGCCTTCGGCGCCATGGCTGCCTTGTTGCGGCGCGCAGAGGAAGGCGGTTCCTGGCTGGTACGAGTCTCACTTGCTGGCACAGGGGAATGGATCAAGCGCTTGGGCCGCTCGGATGCGGGCCTCACCGCGCCCGGCCTGACGCCTGCGGAAATTGACGCAGCGCTGGAAGAAAGTGACAGCGGCTTCGGCCCCATGCGCGCCACACGCCATGCTGCGCGCTTGCAGGCCACACCGACGCGCTGGGATTTGCCCGCCATGCCACTCGGCAGCCATGCGCCGGCATGGCGTGATGCTTAGCGACGCTGCTTTACTTCAAACAACGCAAAAACAGCGTTGAAGGATGCGCAACCTCACCCACCGCATCCGCCGCGCGCGGAGCGTCATTGGCAGGCCCTGGTGTCACAGTGACATTCTGTTCGCGCAGGAACTCCAAGGCTTCCGTGTGC
>CALRPR020000111.1:0-7907 GCA_943370125.1 Allobosea thiooxidans
TGACCTGCCGGCGGCTGAACCGGACCGCGTGAAGCAGCAGATTGAAGATGTGATTGGCCTTGATGCATCAGACGCCGTGATGATCAGCGCCAAGACGGGGCTGAATATTGAAGGCGTGCTGGAAGCCATTGTCACGCGCTTGCCACCGCCCACAGGCGATGCGTCTGCCACCACCAAGGCGCTGCTGGTTGATAGCTGGTATGACGCCTATCTGGGCGTGATCATTCTGGTGCGCGTGAAGGATGGCCATTTGCGCAAGGGCCAGCGCATTCGCATGATGTCATCCGGCTCCGTCCATACCATTGAACAAGTGGGTGTCTTCAACCCAAAGCTGGAGCCGATGGAAAGCCTCGGCCCGGGTGAAATGGGGTATCTGACGGCTGCGATCAAAACCGTGGCCGATACCAATGTTGGCGATACCATCACCGATGATCGCAATCCGGCGACCGAGGCTTTGGCCGGCTTCAAACCCTCCATCCCCGTGGTGTGGTGCGGGCTTTACCCGGTGGATGCTGATGATTTCGAAAAGCTGCGTGAATCGCTCGGCAAGTTGCGGCTGAATGACGCGTCCTTCCATTATGAACCGGAAACCAGTGCCGCGCTTGGCTTTGGATTCCGCTGCGGCTTTCTGGGGCTTTTGCATCTGGAAATCGTGCAGGAAAGGCTTTCGCGCGAATTCGATCTGGACTTGATCGCGACCGCCCCTTCGGTTGTGTACAAAATCCATCAGACGAATGGCGAAATGTTCGAATTGCATAATCCCGCCGATATGCCCGATGGCAGCGTGCTGGATCATATTGAGGAACCCTGGATCAAGGCGACGATCATGTTGCCCGATGATTACCTCGGTTCTGTTTTGGCGCTGTGTAATGAACGCCGCGGGCAGCAGGTGGAACTGACCTATGTCGGCGCCCGCGCCATGCTGGTCTATCGGATACCGCTGAATGAAGTGGTGTTCGATTTTTATGATCGCCTGAAGTCAGTCTCGCGCGGGTATGCGTCCTTCGATTACCAGATGGATGGCTATGAGGAAGGCGATCTGGTGAAGATTTCCATCCTGGTGAATAACGAACCCGTGGATGCGCTTTCCTTCATGGCGCATCGCGCCCAGGCGGAACGGCGCGGGCGGCAGATTTGCGAAAAGCTGAAGGAATTGATCCCGCGCCAATTGTTCAAAATCCCCATCCAGGCAGCGATTGGCGGGCGCGTGATTGCGCGGGAAACGATCTCCGCGCTTTCCAAGGATGTGACGGCGAAGTGTTATGGCGGCGACATATCCCGCAAGCGCAAACTTCTGGACAAGCAGAAGGAAGGCAAAAAGCGCATGCGGCAATTCGGCAAGGTGGAAATCCCGCAAAGCGCCTTCATTGCCGCGTTGAAGATGGATAATTGAGGGGGGCTACGTTGAGTTGCGTTTGAGAAGCCCCCTCAAGGACTCTTGAATGCCTCGCTTCGTGAGGCTATGGGATGTTCGCGCAAATCTTCAGCCAGTGGGATGACATTCTGGCGTTCGCGTTCCAACTGATCTGCCTTGCTCGCGTGTTGGGTGCCCCAGCCGCGGGCAAGATCCTTCGGATCCACACGGTCGAGGATTTGCAGTTTGCGTTGAAGTAATTGGGCATTCCAGGGCGAATATCGAAAATGCACGATCAGTACATTTGGATTTCGCCTTGTTGACGCCGGATGAAAGGAACGATGCCGGCCTGGCAGATACATGCCAACATGATCCCGGTGGTAGAAACGATTTCTCTCCGGAATTGAAGTAAGCCCGGCTTCCAGCCTTTTTTGCGCCCCAGTGATTTTGTTGTCGTCAATTGCCCAGGGTTTCTGCAACAGTAGGCTTTCTTCTTGGCGCGGCAGTTGCTCGGGCTTTAGATCCACTGCGACGAAACCCGAACAGGCGAACCCATCAATTTTTTTTCCACGCAGTAATTCTCGATGTCTTGAAGAGGGCTGGCGTTGACGAGAAATTCCGTGACGTTCAGCGCGATCTTCCAGCCCGGAAGTCCTTCTTCATATCGCATGACTTCCAAATCATTGAGAGTGACGTTGAATTTCATGAGGCGCGTATGAACAAGCCGCCAATGCGGCGCGTATTGGCGGATTATATCCGCAGACCCATCCGTGGAGCCATGGTCAATCATCACCCCATGATCAAAGATGGGAAGGTGATGCTTGAGCCACCACGGCAGTAGATAGGCTTCATTAAAGAAATGGCAGATGACCGAACGCATTCAGTTTTCTGCCTGGGTCAATTCTGGTTGCGGGAAATAGGAATAGAAAACCGAACCCGCCGGCACCCCAAAATCAAGCAGTTTTCTTTTGAGTTCCTTCCGGAAATTCCAGGCAGTAATCACAAAAAGCGTCGGTTCGGTGAAGGATCTTACCGTATCTAGCCTTTCAATGAGGCAACCGATGCCCGGCGCGTATTTTCCAATTTTCATAGGCGCCTCATCAAGGAAATGATCCGGGCGGATGTTACAGGCATTGACGACGGTAAAGGCCTTTGCTGCCGCGCCGACGAAAGCGATCTTGTGGCCCTGGGCGCGGAATGTCTCCACGGTCTTGACCAGATCATGCAGGACGTCTTTGGCCTTGAGTTCAAAATTGATATAGGTTTGTCCCTCATATAGGCCGATTTTTTCCTCATATTGCGATAGATTTTCGGGAATGCCGAATTCTCCCGCGCTGAAAGCGGCAACCAGGTTTTCTATGGGGGGCGGGCTGTCTGGAAGGCCAAGGAAATAGACAGGGCTATCGCCATGCACGGCAACCAGCGCCGCACCGTAAAGGCAGAGCCCAGCACTCTCTGCGAGCTTCGCCATTGAACGCATGTTGAAGAAGGAAATATGTTCATGATAGATCGTATCGAATTCGCCATTTTCAAACATCCTCGCCTGTGAAGGCTGAATGATCAGAACGCCGCCCGGCTTCAGGCGACCAGGGCAAGCTGAGACGAAACTCCTTGGATCATCCACATGGGCCACCACATTCATGCAAATGATGACATCGAATTTCCCGTCAATCTCATTCTGAACATCAGGCCAATATCCGCATGTGATGGGCAGACCGCGTGCCCTTGCCAAGTCAACGATATTGCGCGCCGGGTCCACCCCCACAACATCAAAACGCCGCGCCATCAGATGCTTGACCAGCGAACCGTCATTCGCGGCGAGTTCCAGAATTCTTGCTGCGACGGGATTGCATTCGGAGATTTTTTCGCTGAACCAGGAAAAGAAACGATCAAGCGTGCCGGAGGTACCACTGACATAGGCATAATGGTCAAAGATAACCCGCCGATCCACACAAAAGGTTAATTGTGCGTGCCAGCATGAACCGCATCTATTAAGACCGAGTGGGTAACGCGGTATGTCATCATGCGGTTTGGATGCGTAGCTATTGGCGGGCGGTTGAACGCCAAGATCAATCACGCGCCGCAAATCCGAAGAGCCGCAACACAGACATTCAGTCAGTAATTGATGGCTCATCTGAGTTTCTTCCCAATCCTTGTGCCTGAATGAATGACCGACATTCTTTCAAAAGATCTTTGCTGCCTCGTACTAGGCCGCAAAGACCTTGCATTTTGCTGCAATCAAGCTTGAAGGAATAAGTGGGCGTCTTGCCTTCGTCAATTACAGTGGCCCCCCAGGCATCAGCGATCTGGAGACCAAATTCACCGATCGAGGCCGTGATGCTGCCTGCATTGTAGAAGCCGCTTGGCGCATCATGGCGGATCAAGTGCTCCACCAGAACCCACAAATCGCTCAAGAACAAAATAGTCCTAAATGCATCGGCATTCTTGACGTGCACGCGGCCGGATTTCACGGCAGATAGGTTCATGGCATTGAAGATCAGTTCTGGACGAAGATTAGGGCTATAGCCGGAAACCGTACCCATGCGCAGGCCGTAGAAGCGAGAGAGAAAATGTTGAGCGAGATAATCAAAGGCGAATTTCGAGATATCATAGGCGTTCTGGGCAGGAATGCTGATCAGTGAATCTTCCGTAATCGGGGCAAGGGTATCGGTCAGCGGATAAAGGCTGGCGGTTGAGGCATAAATCAGTTTTGTCGTGGTTGGCAGTTTTTTCGCAAAGGAAAACAGATTGAGGCAATTATTCGCGATGGCCCCTTGCGGATCAGTGATGGACTGGCCCACGCTGGAATGGCCGGCAAACCATAAGATGGTTTCGAAGGGAGCAAGCGCTTCCGGCGTCAGATCATTGTAATCTTGAGAGGTGATAGGCAGGTCCAAAGGATTGCCGCGGGAAAGCTTGTCGCAAACGCTCACCGTGAAGCCATTGGCGATGAGGCGCTCAAAAAGATAGGAGCCGATATAGCCGCAGCCACCGACCAGTAGGACGTTTCGCAACGCACTGTCCTGCCTCTTTTTCCAAGTAGTGGAATGAAAGATCGGCAGGGCGTCATCCGTTAATTGGCAGACAAAACCTGATTGGGTCATTTTCAGAAGAGGTCCCGCTGGCGTTCCATCAGAGATAACTTCCGTATAGTTTCTCGCTATCACCAAAGACACCAGCGCGACAAGTAGAAATCCTCAGGGAAACAGCCAAGCATGGGGTATGTCAGAAGAAAGACGCGTTATGCTGCTTCAATGTGAGAGCCTTCAGGGCTTGACTGGTGCGGCGCATCCTCAGTTACTTTCGGTCTCTGGATGATTGACCCGCCACACGAAACCGCCCGAGACTGGGCACGAAGCTTCAAGCATCCCTCCCAGGGGCTGCAAGGATAGGCCTGACATGACCAAGCCCCCCATCGCCCGCACCCCCATCCCCGATATCGCCACCCTGCCGGAAGATATCCGCGCCCGCATCCTGACCGTGCAGGAAAAATCAGGTTTTGTGCCGAATGTCTTTCTCATGCTGGCGCATCGCCCGACGGAATTCCGCGCCTTCATGGCCTATCACGATACGCTGATGGATAAATCCGAAGGGATTTCCAAGGCGGAACGCGAAATGATCGTGGTCGCGGTATCCTCGCGCAATCAATGCCAATATTGCGTGGTGGCGCATGGCGCCATTCTGCGCATCCGGGCCAAGAATGCGCTGATCGCGGACCAGATCGCCGCCAATTGGCGGAAGGCCGATCTCTCGGCCAAGCAAAAAGCCATGCTGAAATTCGCGCTGAAAGTGACGGACCGCGCGAATGAGGTGAATGATGCGGATCACGAAGCGCTCCGCGAAGCGGGCTTCGATGATGAAGCCATCTGGGACATCGCCGCCATCGCGGCGTTTTTTGGCATGTCGAACCGCTTGGCGAATGTGACCAATCTGCGCCCGAATGACGAATTCTACGCCATGGGCAGGGGCTGAACCGATGTCCGAAACTCGCTGGGAACGCATGACAGCGCCGGAATTGCGCGCGCTGGCGGAACGCAATGCCGTGGTGATTTTGCCCGTGGCTGCGCTGGAACAGCATGGGCCACATTTGCCGGTGTGGACCGATAGTTTCATCGGCCATTCGGTCGCCATTCGCGCTGCTGAATTATGCGCTGATCTGCCGGCTGTGGTGCTGCCGCCCATGTGGATGGGCTTGTCTGAACACCACTTCCCCTTTGGCGGCACGATCAGCCTGGATTACGCGACTTTTGCGGGTGTGCTGCGCTGCGTGATGCGTTCCTTGCTGGCGGATGGGTTTTCGCGGCTGATGCTGTTCAATTCGCATGGCGGGAATATTGAACCGCTCGCCGTGGCATCACGCGAAATGGCACATGAATTCGGCGTGCCGGTGCTGACCACCTCCATCACCAAAGTGGCGCCTAAGGAGATTGCCGAGGTACTCACAGCGCAGCCTGGCATTCATCATGCCTGCGAAGGTGAAACCAGCCTGTGGCTGCATCTTGATCCCAGCCAGGTGCGGATGGATCAAATTGCCAATTCCGTCTCGCCCGGCAATTTTGATGCCTCTGGCCAGGCAGTGACGCGCTTCTGGTCCTTTTCCGAACGCGCGCCAGTAACCGGCGTGCGTGGTGATCCCCGCGCGGCCACGCCAGAAAAGGGCAAGGTGATTTTCGAAGCCATGGCGGCGGGGCTGGCGCGGGAATTGCGCGACGCATCGCTTTGGGCCAAGCCTGACGCGGTATGGACACCAGGCCGCGCCCAGGGGCCGCGCTGAACAAAAAACGGGAGGCTTCACATGAGCCAGGACACCGCTGAGCATATTCTCGCCACACGCCGCGCCAAGCAGCTGCTGGCGCCTTTGGGGGCTGCCGCCCCCGCGACGCCGGCCGAAGGCTATAGACTGCAATATCAAGTGGCGACAAAGCTTGGCGCCGTACCGCCGGCCGGCTTCAAGATCGGCGCCACCACCAAGCAGATGCAGACCATCCTGGGCCTTACCGGCCCGGCTGGTGGTTTTGTGCCGAAGGAGGGGCTGCGTTCTACCCCCGCAAGCGTACGCTTTGCCGATTTCCTGAACCCGGGCGTGGAATGCGAAGTGGGGCTACGGCTCGGCCAGGATTTGCCCCATGGCGCCCATACGCGCGAAAGCGTTGCCGCCGCGGTGGCCGAGGTTTTCCCGGCGATTGAGATCGTCGAGAAACGCTATGGCGATTTGGCAGCACTCGGCACGCCAAGCCTGATTGCGGACCAGGTGTTTCATGCCGCCGGTGTGCTGGGCGCGCCCACGCCGAATTGGCGCACGCTTGATCTTGGCGCGACTCGCGGTCGCATGACGGTGGCCGGCACCCTGCGCGGGGAAGGGGTGGGCGCTGACCTGCTCGGCCACCCGATGGAAGCGCTGGCCTGGCTTGCGGGGTCTGACTGCGCCCGCGAATTCGGCGGGCTGAAGGCCGGGCAAGTAGTGTTCCTGGGGTCCGTGACGCCGCCGATCTGGCTGGATGGCCCCTGCGACGTGCTGGTGGAATTCGATACTCTTGGTAAGGTTGCCTTGACCTTCACCTGATAGGGATTTTGGGCGCGGCGGCGGTGCGCCGCGCCAGAAACCGCTAAAACACAAATAAACTGTCTACGTTTACCCTTTCGCTTACTTCTTGTTAACTTTCCCAGGTTACAAAGGGTCCACGGCGTTCATCACGCCCCGACCTTGCCAAAACGGCTGAGCGAATGGACTAAAACCATGCAGCCCGCCGATTGGAAGATGCTTCCCGACGAAATTCAGCTTGTGCTTTCCCGTGAAGCCATGCGCCGCGCCGCCGACACCCTGGCCGAACACGCCGAAATGCTTGCCGCCGAAATGGAAGATGGCGCTTTGCGCGATCGTGGCGGCCCTGATGCGCTCCGGCTTTTCGCCGCGCTGGTGCGCACCACGCATGATGAGGGCTTTGGCCAAGTCGGCCACGCCTGATCAGCGCCTGATCAGATTATAGCGAATACGCAGGTCAATCTCGATTTCATTTGAAGTCGGGCGCTTGAATGCTGGCAGCTTTGCGCCGCGAAAGACGGATTGCGAATAGTGATTGAGCGTGATGGAACGCGAAGCTGTGCTCAGTTCCACGCGCCTCACCGTGCCGTCAGGTGCTGTGAATATGCGCACACCCACCAGACCCTGTTCGCCGAAATCCGCTGCATCGCGCGGGTAGCGCAGATTATCCTGTAGCCAACGATAGAATTCGCGTTGCCAATCATCGGCATCATCCGCGCCGCGCACTTGCAGATTGGGGATGCCAAGCGCCGCATTGGGCACTGGCCCTGGCGTGAAATCCAACTGGTTGCGCGGCCGATACCCCTGCTCCCCCAGCCTGATCGGCGGCAGATGTGAAAGATCTAGCGGCGGGCGTGGTTCCACATTGGGCCTCGCGGGTTCCGCGCGCTGTGGCGCCACGGTTGGCGGTGGAGGCGGCATCGGGCGCGGCGCTTCGGCTATTTGGGGTGGCGTCGGTGGGGGTGGAGGCGGCGGCGGGGGGGGCGGCGCGGGCGCTTCGGCCAGCGGCCT
>CALRPR020000112.1:0-7870 GCA_943370125.1 Allobosea thiooxidans
AGGACCCTTTCGCGCCCTGCTTGTTCGGGCCGACTTGGCGGATACGCTCAGCAATCTCCACCGTAATGCCCTGGCGCTTTATTGCCTTGGCTCGCGCGAAACACAGCGCGAAGCGTCCGTCACGCGAAGGGCATGCCGCCCCGCAGGACGGAGATTGAAGATGCAACAAACGGAAACCGCGAAACTCAAGGGTCTCGCTGAACACGCCCGGCTGAGCCACGCACATTGGCTCGGCGCAGCGCGGAAGGGCGGCACTGGCAAATACGGCCCGGCCTATTGCATCGAGGGTGCGGGTGTGTGGCGCCGGAGCCTTGGCGAATTGCTGACGCAAATTCGCAACGCGGAGGCGGCGCGATGAGCGCCGGCGTACAGCAACGCTGGATCGTACTCGGCGCCGATGGCCGGCACATGTCGCTTGGGCGCGCAACACCGCCCACTGATATTGAAATCATCGGCGTGAGTGATGCGCTCACCGCGCAGGGGCTTTCTGGATGGCTCGCGTGCATGCAGGGCGACTACTACAGCCGGGGAAAAGTGACGCTCGCTCCTTTCAAGCGCATTGGCGCCGATCACGAAGCAGACTGGCAAGCTGCCCTTGCCGCTTTCCAGCGTTTGCGCGGGTTGGCCCTGGCCCAAGCCACGCGCTGACGGAGTATCTACAATGTTGACACCAAAGAGTGCAAAGCGCTATCCAGGCCTCCTAATCTATGAGGAAAGTCTCCAACGTGAAGGTGCTCGTCAAGAAATGGGGTAATAGCGCTGCGCTGCGCATACCAGCCGCCGTTATGGCAGCAGCGAAGGTTTCGCTCGACCAGCCGGTCGAAGTGAAAGAGGAAGACGGTCGCATCGTCATCACACCCATTCGTGAGCCGAGCTATGACCTTGATACGCTGCTCAATGGCATTACCAAAAAGAATAGACACGATGCGGTTGAAACAGGCCCACCCATGGGGCGCGAAATCTGGTGAGTGGTCGCCGCTACGTTCCGGAAGCTGGCGATATCGTCTGGTTGGAATTCGATCCACAGGCTGGCCACGAACAGGCTGGTCATCGCCCGGCCTTGGTACTCAGCCCGGCGACCTATAATGGCAAGACAGGCTTGATGGTGTGCTGCCCGCTGACAACGCGCATCAAGGGCTATCCTTTCGAAGTCACTATCAAGGGAAATCCCGCGAGCGTGGTACTGGCAGATCAGGTCAAGAGCATGGATTGGCAAGCGCGCCGCGCCACGCGGAAGGGTCGCGTTTCCGCATCGGAACTCGCCGAAGTACGCGCGAAGCTTAAGGCGCTGATAGGCTGATCATTTCCTGAACCCCTACCAACGCGCGGCGGGAGGTCGCCGCCATGGCTGAACTGACATCCTCCACGCGTGAAGCAGCACGACGCCTTGGCGTCAGCGACACCACCATGCACAAGGCCGAACGCACGGGACGCATTACGCGCGAACCGGACGGCCAATGGGACATCGCCAAGCTGCGGGTGCAGATGCGCGAGACCGCAGACCCACAGCGTTCCTCGCTTAGCGGCAGCGCGGCGGCAGAGGGCACGCCCTTCGCCCGCCTGAAGGTCGCGCAGCTTGCCCTGAAGGTCGAAGCCCAGCGCCTGGCGCTCGACGAAAGCAAGGGCCGCTTGCTCGATGTCGCCACCGCCAATGCGACGATTGACGAAATCGCCAGCACCATGCGCGACGCGCTGCTGAACTGGCCCGCGCGCGTGGCAGGCGTGATTGCCGCCGAACTCGGCATCGAGCCCCATCTGCTGCAAACCATTCTGCAGCAGCACATCAATGAGCTTATGACGGAGGCTTCCGATCGCTTCGACCCTCCCGGCATCGGCGGCGAGCGAGAGCCGCACGCGTGAGCATGTGCGCCGCCGCGCCGGGGCCATGCTGCGCCCGCCGCCGCAACTCACTGTCTCGGCATGGGCTGCGCAACACCGCATCCTGGGCAGCCGTGCCTCATCCGAACCCGGCCCCTGGCGCACAAGCCGCACGCCTTATCTCCGCGATGTGATGGATGCGTTGTCTGCGGTGCATCCGGCGCGACGGATTGTGTTCATGAAGGGGGCGCAGGTGGGCGCGACCGAGGCAGGCAATAATTGGCTCGGCTATATCCTGCATCACGTCCCCGCGCCGGTGCTGGCCGTGCAGCCGACCGTGGAATTGGCCAAGCGCTTTTCTCGCCAGCGCATTGATCCATTGCTGGAGGAAACGCCGGCGCTTCGGGATCGTGTGGCCCCCGCCCGCGCGCGCGACAGCGGCAATACCATGCTGTCCAAGGAATTCCCCGGCGGCATTCTGGTGCTGACGGGCGCCAATAGTGCGGTCGGGCTGCGTTCCATGCCGGCCAGGTTTCTGTTCTTGGACGAGGTGGACGCCTATCCCGGTGACATTGAAGGCGAAGGCGATCCGATTGCCTTGGCTGAGGCCCGGGCACGGACTTTCGGTTGGCGCAGGAAAGCATTTCTGGTTTCCACGCCGACCATCGCCGGGCGCAGCCGGATTGAACGGGAATATGCTGCCTCCGACCAGCGCCGCTATTTCCTTCCCTGTCCACATTGCAACGCGATGCAATGGCTGAAATTCGAGCGCCTGATCTGGGAAAAGGGCGACCCGCGAAGCGTGCGCTACCATTGCGAGGAATGCAACACGCCGATTGAGGAGCATCACAAGACCGCCATGCTCGCCGCCGGCGAATGGCGGCCAACGGCATCCGCGGAGAACCCGCATACCATCGGCTTTCATATCTCGGCGCTTTATTCGCCTGTTGGTTGGTTGTCCTGGGAGCAGATCGCGCGCGATTGGGAAGCTGCGCAGGGCAAGGCCGAGGATCTGAAAACCTTCCGCAACACGGTGCTAGGCGAGACCTGGCAGGATCGCGGCGAGGCGCCGGATTGGGAACGCCTGGTGGAACGGCGCGAGGATTTCCGGCTTGGCGTTGTGGCCCAGGACGCGCTGGTACTGACGGCTGGCGTGGATGTGCAGGATGACCGGCTGGAATGCGATATCTGGGCCTGGGCCGAGGGTTATTCCTCCTGGCTGGTGGATCACATTGTCATTGCCGGCAGCCCGCGCGAACGCGCGCCCTGGGATGCGTTGTCAGCCTTGCTGGCGCGCGATTGGCCGCGGGCGAATGGTGGCGCAATCCGTATTGCCAAGGTCTGTGTTGATACCGGCGGGCGCGATACGGCGGCGGTTTATGGCCATCTGCGCCGGCTGCGCGACCCGCGCATTGCGCCGACCAAGGGTGTGGATGGTTGGAATAGGGCTCAGCCGGTGCAGGGCCCGACGCCGGTTGATGCGCTGGTAGATGGGCGAAAGCTGCGGCGTGGCTTGAAGCTTTGGACCGTGTCGGTTTCGACCTGGAAGGTTGATCTCTATCGCCGGCTTTGGCTTGGGCGCGGCGAGGCAGCTGAATTCCCGCCCGGCTGGGTGCATTTGCCGCAGGGGATCGAGGTTGAATGGGTCAAGCAGTTGGTGGCGGAGCAGCTGCATCAGATAAAAGATCGGCGCGGCTTTGTGCGGCAGGAATGGGCGAAGCTGCGGGATCGGAATGAAGCACTGGATTGCGCGGTCCTGGCGCGCGCGGCGCTGTGGTTGCTGGGTGCCGATCGGTATGGGGAGCGATTTTGGCACAGGCTGCGTGAGGATATCGCGAATGCACCGTTGGAAATGCTGGAACATCCCCGGCCTGAGCCAGCACCGAGCCCGGATCCACCTCCACTAATGCGCCGACCTGGTTGGCTTGCGCCGCGTGGCGGTTGGTTGCGCTGATTTTTTGGGCGATCCGTTACACCGGTGAGGCAAGAGCCTAGGGTACCCATTCTCGCCAGGATTTAGTATCAGTTGTCGACGGTTGGGAGATGCAAGATGACGGACAAAACGTCTATTTCACTCGATGACCATTTTACGAAATTCATCGACTGCCTGCTTCAATCTGGCCGCTACGCTACGCCCGATGAAGTTGTGCGCGCTGGTTTGCATCTTCTGGAAGATCGGGAGGCTAAGTTAACGGCGCTGCAGCAGGCGGTGATTGTCGGAGAGGAATCCGGCCAACCGGCACCGTTTGAAAATACTGCATTTCTCAAGCGCATGCGCAGCAAACATACAGGGTGAAAACGGGAAAGGCTGACTCCTACCCGCGTCGCCCGTGTTGCCAATGCCACCCGCGGGAATGTTGGCGGGCTGATGCAGGAATGCGGCATCACCTTGGGCCGCTGATCACCAAAGCGAACGACCGACGCGGCGACCAGCCGCGCTGATCCATTTCCGGAGGAAATCATGAGTAACGGGGAACTCCACGCGCGTGAGCGCGAGGATCTGGCGCTGCATGTCGAGCGCTGCGCCGAACGCTACACGGCGGTGCGCGCCGAGATCTGCGGCCTGCGCAAGCAGACACGCCGGATTGAGGGCGCGATTTGGGGTATCGTTGCTGTGCTGATCGCGCTAGGCGCGGGCGGGGCGCAGATCCTGCCAATCCTGCGCGCCCTCTCGCTCGGCGCTGGAGGATAGGAGGCTCCCCCAGCTGCCGTAATAAGGCTTCGGCCAAGACCGGATATAAAGTGTAGTTTTCTCAATAGGTTGATAAATTCGGGTGCAATTGGGTGTGATTCCGGGCTTGCCTAATTGGGCTTATTTGGGTTCATATTCGGGTATGTCAGATACTGCCCTCAATACCGAAACTATCATCATCACCCCCGAATTGCTCGGGCTGATTGCCGAAATTGATGAGTTCAAAGGGGCGTGGCGCGCGCTCGGCACGCTCGCCCCCGAGAGGCTTTTGGCGCTGCGCCGCGTTGCCACCATCGAAAGTATCGGCTCGTCCACCCGCATCGAAGGCAGCAAGCTTTCCGATCGGGAAGTTGAACAGCTACTGGCCAATCTTGAAATAAAATCATTTGCAACGCGCGACGAACAGGAAGTAGTCGGCTATGCTGAAGTGATGGATCTGGTCTTTCGCGCTTGGGAAGACATCGCTATCACTGAAAACCACATCAAGCAGCTGCATCGCGACCTTCTTGCGCATAGCGAGAAGGACGCCTGGCACCGCGGCAACTACAAGACCTCATCAAATAGTGTTGCCGCCTTTGATGAGGATGGGCGGCAGATAGGCATCGTATTCGAAACGGCAACGCCTTTCGACACGCCACGCCTGATGGGCGAGCTGATCGGTTGGTTCAACAAGGAACGCGAAGCAAGGCGCCTGCATCCGCTTTTGCTGATTTCTCTGTTCAAGGTGGTTTTTCTGGAAATCCATCCCTTCCAGGATGGTAATGGGCGCCTCAGCCGTATCCTTACCACCTTGCTGTTGTTGCAGTCCGGCTATGCCTATGTCGCCTATTCATCGCTCGAGAGCGTCATTGAGCAAAACAAGGAAGGCTATTATCTCGCCCTTCGGCAAACTCAAGGTTCCATCCGCAGTAACGCGCCTGATTGGCAGCCTTGGCTGGTGTTTTTCCTCAATGCGCTGCTGAAGCAGAAGCGGCGCCTTGCTGCGAAGATTGAGCGCGAAAGGCTGGTGGCGCCAAGCCTGCCAGAGCTTTCATTGCGCGTCTTGGATCATGTGCGTGATCACGGTCGGGTCAGTATGGGCGAAATCATCCGGCTGACAGGCGCCAGTCGAAACACGCTGAAGCAACAGCTTCGCCAGCTTGTCGAAAAGGGTCATCTGGTTCGTCATGGTGGTGGCCGCACAACTTGGTACACGCTGACGTAAAGCTGGCTACGCCGAGGGATAACCTATGGATTCTGCAACACTCGCCTGGGCGCTGGCGCAGTCTGCGGGTAGCCGCGCTGCTGTCCTGGCCTCCGCCTATACCGGCGGCGTCACGCGCGTGACCTTCGAAGGTCGCACCGTGGAATATCGCAGCCTGGATGAGTTGGGCCGCGCCATCGCCGCCCTTTACGGCGCGGAGAACACGGCCGCACGGCGACCGGGCATCACATTCGCCCAATTCTCTCGTTTGGGGTGAAAAGTTACGATGGTTTGTGCCGTATATTTAAGGTTTGACGGAATTCGAACATCAACTCGCGATCATTAAGCGTTAGATGTCTACTCTGCGTATGCTACACTTTTTCCCACCAAGGAGATTTGCCATGCGCAAAGCCGCGATAATTCGTGTCCGCGTTGAGCCGAGCCTTAAGGTCGAAGCCGAGGCTGTGCTGGCTCGGCTCGGGCTAAGCCCAACCGAAGCGATCCGTTTGTTTTATCTCCAGGTTTCACTTCAGGGTGGTTTGCCTTTCGAGGTACGAATTCCGAATGCAGAGACGCACGCTGCAATGGAAGACGCCCGTTCGGGCAAGTAACTCAAAACCTTTAAAGGCGCTGCTACTGTCATTCGGGCGGTTGATGCGTGAAGGCGGTAAAGCCCCCCCTAATCGGGCTAGTGCGGCGTTAGTTCTCACGCCGCATAAGCGACATGATTTCATCCGTGCCCATGCCTAAACTGCTACTACCACGCAGCGCGGCGAACCGGTTGGGGTGCCCTCTGGATGCGTGATCTTCATCACACTTACTGAGCGTGACACTACCATCCTCGGCAAGCGCAAAAGTAACATTGCTGCCCGGCTCAATGCCAAGCAGATCGCGGATCGCTTTTGGAATAGTCACCTGACCCTTGGCCGTGACTTTCATCGGCATTGCATTCCCCAGAAACGATCGCACCAGAACTGCTCCTTCCATAGCGTGCCGATGGTCCGGCCATCCACAAAATTCATGGAAATCACCATGCCCCAAACCCAACATTGGCAGCCCGCCACACTGGCGGCTGCACTTGGCGTGCCGGATGAGGCATTCCGCGCCTTCGCCCGCCTGCGGCAGATCGCCTGGGAGAAGGAACTCTCGCCGCCCGAAGCCGCCAGCCTCGCGCTCGCTTGGGTCGCGGCGGATCGCGCGGCCTGCCATGGCGCAATCGCCGAAGCGGCTGGCGCGCTACTTGATGCCATGACCGAGGCCCCCGCCGAATGAAGCTTCACCTGCGCGCTGCCTGGAAGGCCCTCCGGGGTTATGCGGCCGCGCAGGAGAACCGTGCCTCGACCTGGTCGCCCTCGGGTGGCAGTGCAAATGGCGAGGTCGGCATGGCCGCTGCAAGCGCTGCACGCCGCGCGCGCGATGCGGTGCGCAATGATCCCTATGCCGCACGCATCGTGGATCTCTGGACCGGCAATGCGGTCGGTGCGGGTATCACGACGCGCTGGCCTGAAACCGCGCATCGCAATGCCTGGCAGGCCTGGGCGGAAAGCACGGCCTGCGATGCGGAGGACAAGCTCGATCTCTATGGCCTGCAAGCGCTGGCCATGCGGGCAGTCGTCGAAAGCGGTGAATGCTTCATCCGGCTGCTGACCGTGCCGACATCGCCGCGGAACCCGATCGGCCTTAGCTTGCAGGTGCTGGAAAGCGATCATCTGGATACGTCGCGCAACGGCGTGGTGAATGGCGTGCCAACCATCCAGGGCATCGCGCTTGGATCGACGGGCGAGCCGATTGGCTACTGGCTATTCCCAACCCATCCCGGCGCCTGGATGCTGCCGGGTGCGCGGCTGGCGAGTAACTTCATCCCCGCACGCGATGTGCTGCATATCTTTCGCAAGCGTCGCCCTGGGCAATTGCGCGATGTCTCCTGGCTCGCGCCCGTGCTGCTGCGGCTGCGCGACCTGGGCGATTACGAGGGCGCGCTGCTGATGAAGGCCAAGATCGAGGCCTGCCTTGCTGCCGTGGTGACGGATGATGGCGAGGAAACGCTGACCAAACCGAGCGACGCCAACCCTGGCCTGCTGCGCGACGCGCAAGGCCGCGCGGTGGAAAGCTTCGAGCCTGGGATGATCCTCTACCGGCGCGGCCAGGGTGATGTAAGTGTGGTGAACCCCTCCGGC
>CALRPR020000113.1:0-7798 GCA_943370125.1 Allobosea thiooxidans
TTACGATGTTCACTAGAAAATTGGTTTTGGCGGCGATGGCGCTGGGGGTGCTCGGCTTTGGGCAATCCGCAGCGGCACAGGGTTCTCTCAACCTCTATTGCTCGGTCCAGAATGAATGGTGCCAGGCGATTGTCACCAATTTCCAGCGCGATACGGGCATTCGGGTGAATATGACGCAGCGTGGCTCGGGCGAGAGCCTGGCAGCCATCCGGGCCGAGGCGCAAAATCCGCGCGCCGATGTCTGGTTTGGCGGCACGGGGGACCCGCATCTGGCGGCGGGCGAAGAAAACCTGACCCAAGCCTATGAAAGCCCGAATAATGGCCAGTTGCAGCCCTGGGCGCTGACGCAATGGCGCCAATCCCAGCAGCGCGCCATTGGCGTGTATGCGGGTGCAATCGGCTTTGGCATCAATACCGAATTGCTGGCGCGCAAGAATATCGCGCCGCCTGCCTGCTGGGCAGATTTGCTGGATGCGCGCTTCAAGGGCGAAATCCAGATGGCCAATCCGAATTCATCGGGCACCGCCTATGTGGTGATCGCGACGCTGGTGCAGATCATGGGTGAAGAGCCCACCTTTGATTACCTGCGCCGCCTGCACCCAAATGTAAATGCCTATACGCGTTCCGGCACGGCGCCCATCAAGGCCGTGGCGCGCGGCGAAACCGGTGTGTCGCTTTCCTTCGTGCATGACGCGGTGACGGAACGTAATGCCGGCTTCCCCGTTGCCTATGCCACCCCCTGCGAGGGCACGGGCTATGAAATCGGGTCCATGTCCATCATTCGTGGCGCGCGCAATCTGCCACAGGCGCGGCGCTTTTATGATTGGGCCCTGACGGCACCGGCGCAGCAGCTTGGCTTTGACGCGGGCGGGCAATTGCAAACCCCATCCAACCGCGCTGCACCGCTGCCGCCCAATGCGCCTGACCTTTCGAAAATTCGCCTGATTGACTATGATTTCGCGAAGTTTGGCCAGGCCGCTGAACGGCGCCGGCTGATTGCGCGCTGGGATCGCGACATCGGCGCCCTGCCGCGCTGAAGCAACGGGAACCCTGCGCCATGAAAAAACCCCATCGCCTGCTGGCCAGCCTTGCGGCCCTGGCCTTGTCTGCGCTGCCTGCCGCGGCGCAGGGCAGCCTGAATATGCTGTGCGCGCCGGCCGCCGATTGGTGTGAGGCAATTGCTGTCGCCTTTCAGCGCGATACCGGCATTCGCGTGGCCATGGCGCGCAAATCCACCGGCGAAATCCTGGCGCAAATCCGGGCCGAGGCGCAGAACCCGCGCACCGATATCTGGTTTGGCGGCTCGGCCGAGACGCATTTTTCCGCCGCCGAGGGTAATCTGCTGCAAGCCTATACCTCGCCCAATATGGCGGGGCTGCATGATTGGGCGAAGCGCGTACATGCCATGTCCGGTGAGCGCTGCGTTGGTGTTTCATCCGGCGCCATTGGCCTTGCCTGGAACCGCGAATTAATGGCGCGCAAGAATCTGGCACTGCCGCGAAGCTGGGCGGATATGCTTAACCCGGCCTATCGCGGTGAAATCCAATTGCCCAATCCGAACTCTTCCGGCACTGCCTATACGATCATTGCCGGGTTGATCCAGCTTTGGGATGAGGATCGCGCTTTCGATTATTTGCGCCGGCTGCATCCCAATGTGAATGCCTATACGCGTTCCGGCGCGGCACCGATGCAGGCGGTATCGCGCGGGGAAACCGCGCTTGCTGTCAGCTTCAATATGGAAGTCACTTCCATGCAACAGGCGGGCTTTCCGATTGATCTTGTCTATCCGTCGGAAGGCACATCTTACGAAGTGGCCTGCATGTCTATCATTCGCGGCGCGCGAAACCTTCCCCAGGCGCGGCGCTTTTATGATTGGTATCTGACACCGGCGGCGATGGATATCGGACCGAAGGCCAATCAATGGCATGTGCCCGCGCACAAGGGCGCCGCACCTGATCCCCGTATCCCGGACCTCAGCCAGGTTAAGCTGATTGATTATGATTTCGCGGCTTACGGGGAAAGCAATCGGCGCCGGCATATTCTGCAACGCTGGGAGAGAGAAATCGGTTCACTGCCGCGCTAAGACCCGCCCCATGTTCTTTGGCAGTAGCTTCTTTTTCTGGCTGATCGCTGCTTTGGGCACGCTGATCCTGCCATGGCATATGCAGCAGGATGGCATCAGCCTTGCCACACTAATGGGCCTTGGCGCTGAAGACGCGGAAGCCGCATCTGCCCTTTGGCAGGCGCTGCATTTCGGCCGCTTCTGGTTCTGGCCAATCATTGCTGCCTTGGCCTTGGCACTGCCTGGAGCGCTACCCTTCGCAAGCGCCATGACGCGTGGGCGTTTGCTGGTCCTGGCCGGCAGCTTTGGGCTATGCGCCATCATCGCCCAAGGCTTCGCGATCGGCATTCAGGGTTGGAATTATCCCTTTCTTGAAGCGACCTTTGGCGAGCTGCAAGATCGGCAATTCGGCATGGGGCTTGGTGGCACGCTTAGCTTCATCGGCTTTCTGATACTGCTGACCGATGGCCTGGCGCTGCGTGGCTATTTCAAGGGCGATCGCTTCATCGCCGGCGCGGTGGGCGTGTTGATCGCCTGCATCGTGATCTTCACTGCCTGGCCGGTCACCACCATCCTCGCGCAAATCTTCACGCCGCAAGGTGATCTTGGCGTGGCGGATGCCATGGCGGCGCGGCTGTTTGATCGAAAGATCTGGGGGCTTGCTTGCGTTACCTCCAGGGCAAATTGCGGCGTCTTTTGGAATACGCTCGTGCTTGCAACATCTACCGCAACGGCGGCAACGCTGCTCGGGCTTTGCTTCGCGCTGATCGTCACGCGCACCAGCTTTCCTGCGCGCCGCGCCCTGCGCCTATTGACGGTGCTGCCCATCATCACGCCGCCCTTCGTGATAGGCCTCGGCTTGATCCTGATTTTTGGTCGCTCCGGCGTGGTGAACCAATTGGCCGATAGTCTGTTCGGGTTGCAACTTGGCCGCTGGATTTATGGCTTCAATGGCGTTTGGCTGGCGCAGGTTTTCTCCTTCACGCCGACCGCCTTTCTGGTGCTGATTGGCGTGGTGGAAGGCATTTCGCCAGCCATGGAGGAAGCATCCTCCACACTCCGCGCCAGTCGCATGCGGACCTTCCGCGCTGTTTCCTTGCCCTTGATGCTGCCGGGTATTGCCAATGCCTGGTTGGTTGTTTTCATTGAAAGCCTAGCGGATTTTGGCAATCCAATTGTGCTGGGCGGATCCTTCGGTGTGCTTTCCACTGAGATATTCTTCGCCGTTGTTGGCGCGCAGCAGGATTTTGGCCGCGCTGCGGTGCTGGCCGGGATCATGCTGGTGATCGCGCTTTGCGCTTTCATCATCCAACGCGTGGTCATTGGTGGGCGGTCTTATGTCTCCCTCACCGGCAAGGGCGATGTTGGGCTGCCGACACCGCTGCCAACCCCGGTGCGCCGCTTGGCCTACGCCATTGCGCTGCCCTGGGCGCTGCTGACGATCACTGTCTATACCATGGCGCTGGCTGGTGGTTTCGTGCGAGTCTGGGGGCGGGATTGGACGCCCACACTTTCCCATTTCAAGCGCGCCTTTACCTTGGAATGGAGCGCCAGCGGCGCGCTGATCTTGTCAGGCGGCGCCTGGCATTCGCTCTTTACCACCATCAAGCTTGCTGCCATTGCCGCCCCTATCACGGCAGCGCTTGGCTTACTCGCGGCCTGGGTACTTTCACGCCAGCGTTTTTTCGGGCGTACTGCCTTGGAATTCGCGTTGATGCTGACCTTCGCCGTGCCGGGCACGGTGATCGGCGTTGCCTATATCCTGACGTATAATCTGCCGCCGCTTGAAATCACCGGCACGGCCATGATCCTGGTCGCCTGCTTTGTCTTCCGCAACCTACCGGTGGGCGTGCGTTCCGGCGTTGCGGCCATGAGCCAATTGGACAAATCCCTGGATGAGGCCGCAGTCACCCTGCGCGCTTCAACTTTCAGGAGTCTTCGCACCGTAGTGCTGCCGCTGCTGAAGCCCGCCATTGTTACCGCTCTGGTCTACGCGTTTGTGCGCGCCATGACGACGGTCTCCGCGGTGATCTTTCTGGTATCGGCGCAGTATGAAATGGCGACGGTCTTCATCATCAATCGTGTCATTAATGGCGATTACGGGCTTGCCATTGCCTATTCCAGCGCACTGATTGTGCTGATGATGGCAGCAATCGGCCTGATCAATCTGCTGGTCGGCAGTAGGCGTCTGGGCCGACGCCAAGCCGTCGCACCGATAGGAGGGCGCGCATAATGACCAATAAGGCCGCCGAAGTCCGGCTTGAAGGCATTGGCAAGCGCTACGGCAAGATCGAGGCCGTCAAGCCGCTTGATCTTGTCATTGAAGGCGGCACGCTTGTCACACTGCTTGGCCCATCGGGCTGCGGCAAAACCACGCTGCTCCGCATGATCGCCGGCCTGGAGCAGCCAAGCGCCGGGCGGCTTTTCATCGGCGGGCGCGATGTAACGCTTCTCTCTGCTGGTGAGCGCAATGTCTCCATGGTGTTTCAAAGCTATGCGCTGTTTCCGCATATGAATGTGCTGGAGAATGTATCCTATGGCCTGATTTCCTCAGGCTTTAACAAGCGTGACGCAGCGGTGCGTGCTGAAGCCGCGCTGGAGACCGTGGGCCTGCGCGGCTTTGGCGCAAGGCTGCCTTCGGAAATGTCGGGCGGGCAACAGCAACGGGTGGCGGTGGCGCGCGCGCTGGTATTGGAGCCGGCAGTTCTGCTGTTTGATGAACCGCTTTCCAATCTGGACACCCGGCTCCGGCGCAGCATGCGCGAGGAAATCCGTGCCCTGCAACAGCGCCTTGGCCTGACCGTTGTGTATGTCACGCATGACCAGGCGGAAGCGCTGGCGGTGTCCGATAAGATCGTTGTCATGCGCAACGCCGAAATCGCGCAAAGCGGCACGCCGGAGGCGCTTTACGCGAGCCCCGAGAATGTCTTTGTCGCGACCTTCATGGGGGAAGCGAACCACGTACGTGGCAGTATCGAAACGATCACCGATGACGCAGCGCAGGTTGCGCTTGATGCGCTGACGCTTACCTTGCCCCATCGCGGCTTGGGGACTGGGCCATGTGATGTGGTGATCCGGCCTGAGGCAATCCGGCTTTCGGATAGCGGCCCCGGCATCACGGGTCAGATCGCGCGTGCAACCTATATGGGCGCGCATACGGAATACCTTATCACCACCCCCCTTGGGGAGCTTTTCGCCATCCATCCTGACCGGCTTTATCGTCGTCGCGCCGGTAGCGCGGTTATGGTCACGCTGGACCCGGAAGGGGTGGTTCTGGTCCGGCCATGATCAAAACCTTGCGGCGCGCATGCAAAGCCGCCAAATCGGAAACCAATTCGAATCACCAGCATAGGGAGAGCATCATGTTCCGGAAAAGCCTTGGCGCCATCGGCCTTGCCGCGGCGCTTGTCGCCTCATTTACGGGGGATGCTGTAGCGCAAACCGCATGCCCGTTCCGCGGTTCCTTGGATGAGGCCTATTGCGATGCCAATCGCGATATGGTGGCCGATGTGCCTGCCGATGCGGCGCGGCAGCGTGACCCCTCCACGCTGGTGTTTGCCTATACGCCGGTGGAAGACCCCGCACTTTACGCCACACAATTCCGTCCGCTACTGGACTATCTTGGCCAATGCGTCGGGCGGCGTGTGGTTTATTTCCAGGTCACCAGCAATGCCGCGCAGGTTGAAGCCATGCGTTCCGGGCGGCTGCATATCGCGGGCTTTTCCACGGGGCCGACAGCCTTTGCCGTAAATCTGGCGGGTGCTGTGCCCTTTGCCATCAAGGGCAATGCGGATGCGTTTGAAAGCTATCGCGTACTCACGCTGGTGCGCACCGATAGCCCGTTTCAGACACTCGCTGATTTGAAGGGCAAGCGCGTTGCGCATACTTCGGCTACGTCCAATTCCGGCAATCTGGCACCGCGCGCCTTCTTTCCCGGGCTAGGGCTGACGCCGGATGCGGATTACCGCGTGGTCTATTCTGGCGGCCATGACCGCAGCGTCATGGGCGTGAATGCCGGCGATTACGATGCCGCGCCGGTTGCTTCCGATGTCTTCAACCGAATGGCCGGGCGCGCCCAGGTGCGGCGCGATAATTTCCGCATCATCTGGCAATCCGATCCTTTCCCGACTTCATCCTTCGCACTCGCGCATGATCTGAAGCCGGAATTGGCGGAACGCATCCGCAAATGCTTCTTTGACTATCGCTTCCCGGAATCGCTCCGGCGCGATATGGGCGGCAATGATCGCTTCTGGCCCGCGACCTATTCCGAACATTGGGCGCCGGTGCGCGCGGTGGCAGATGCGGCGAATGCGCCCTATAATCGTTCGGCCTTTGACGCTGAAAGCCGCCGCGAATTGGAAGCCGAGCAGCGCCGCAATCAGCAGCGCCAGCAGCAACAACAGCAGCAGCAAGCGCCAGCGCGGCCGCAGTGATGCAAGCGGGCGCGATGCAGGGCCTGATTATCAAGGGCCTGGTCAAGGAATACGTCCCGGGTAAGCCTGTCTTGCGCGGGATCAACCTCGCCATCGCGCCGCAGGGCATCACGGCCGTCATCGGCCCTTCGGGCACGGGGAAATCAACGCTGCTTCGCTGCATCAATCGGCTGGTCGAGCCAACTGCCGGTAAGATTCTGCTCAACGGTCAGGATCTGGTGCCCTTGCGCAGGCGCAGTTTGCGCATGGCGCGTCGGCGCATCGGCATGGTGTTTCAGGAATACAATTTGGTCGAACGCCTCACCGTCATGGAAAATGTGCTTTCTGGCCGGCTTGGCTATGTATCTCTCTGGCAAGCATGGATGCGGCGCTATCCGGAAGCGGATATCGCGCGCGCCTTTTCGCTGCTCGATGCCGTTGGCTTGCCGGAACAGGCAACGCGCCGCGCCGATGCGCTTTCGGGCGGGCAGCGCCAGCGCGTGGGGATTGCGCGCGCGCTCATGCAGCAGCCGGAATTGCTGCTGGCGGATGAACCCACTTCGTCACTCGACCCCCGCACGGCGGTTGAGATCATGGAACTGATGACAGGGCTTTCTACCTCGGCCGGTGTGCCTTTGGTGGTGAATATCCATAATGTTGATCTGGCACGGCGCTTCGCGCAGCGCATCATTGGCATGGCGGGTGGAGAGATTGTGTTTGATGGCCCGCCCGAGGCTTTGGAGGCTGAGCATCTCCGCCAGATTTACGGCGGTGAGGATTGGCTGTGAGCGCAAGCACGCTACGCCGTCGCGCCTTTCCACCGAATTGGAGCGCGCGTGCCACGGCATTTGGCCTGATGCTGTATGCGATTTACGCGTTCGGGCAACTGGATATCACCTGGGCACGGCTTTCGGTTGGCTTTGGGGAAGCGGGGCGCTTCCTCGCCCGCATGTGGCCGCCCAATTTCAGCCGCGCCGAACTGCTGATTGAAGGGCTTTTGGAAAGCCTGCAAATCGCGTTTATTGCATCGGCGCTTGGTATTCTGTTGGCGCTACCGCTTGGGCTCATGGCTGCGCGCAACCTGGCAGCCTGGCCGCTTGCGGTGGCGACACGCGGTTTCATCGCCTTTTGCCGCAGCCTGCATTACGTGATTGTAGCAATCCTGTTCGTGAAAGCCATTGGCTTTGGCGTCTTGGCAGGGGTCGCAGCATTGACCATCGCATCCATGGGGTTCATCGCCAAGCTGTTTGCCGAGGCGATTGAAGAGATTTCCATGAAGCAGGTGGAAGCCATTCGCGCGACCGGCGGCAGCTTCGGCGCCGTG
>CALRPR020000114.1:0-7696 GCA_943370125.1 Allobosea thiooxidans
CCCCCCCCCCCCCCCCCACTCCCCCCAAGCCCAATAAATGCAGACACTGATGAATGGGGGAGTGCAAAACCAACTCCCCCCGACTCCCCCCAACTCCCCCATTGGCTCGAGGGCGTGCCGTGACGCGCCGCCCGAACAGCACCGGTCCGCCACGCGTGGGCCGAACCCCAAAGCCGGGCAGCGACGGTGTGCTCCGCCAAGAACCCCACCGCCGCCGCCCTCACCACAACCATCCCCATCAGGAGACAATCATGGATCTCTCGACTCTCCCCATGTCCCCGGCGCTGGCAAGCAGGCCGCCCCGCATCAGCGGTAGCGATATCGGCGCCGCACGCCGCCCAGGCGTCCTGGCACTGGACCTCGGTACCACAACCGGGTGGGCACTTCGCTTTGGTGACGGCGGCACGGTCTCCGGCACCATGACCTTCAAGCCCGGTCGCTTTGAGGGCGGCGGCATGCGGTTTTTGCGCTTCACGGATTGGCTCGTTGAAATCGCCATGCACGCGCATGGCCTTCGGCGAGTAGTGTTCGAGGAAGTGCGCCGACACGCAGGAACGGATGCAAGCCATGTCTATGGCGGCTTCCTGGGCACGCTCACCGGCTGGTGCGAGCAGCACGAACTGCCCTACCAGGGCGTCCCGGTCGGCACGATCAAGCGATACGCGACCGGCAAGGGCAATGCGGACAAGGCGGCCATGATCGCTGCCATGCGGGCGCGCGGCTTTGCGCCGGCGGATGACAACGAGGCCGATGCGCTGGCCCTGCTGCTCTGGGCCACCGACGCTGAGGGAGGCCGAGCATGACCCTGCACGGCGCCCCGATGCTCGCGCAGAGCCCGCTCACGCGCCTGCGCAGCACAACCAACGACGCCGAATTGAACGCCATGCGCGCGGCCGCATGGCACCGGCATGGCGTGGCCAGCATCGCGGTGGATGACATCACCGATCAATGGCTGCGCCAAGCCATCACCAACGAGGCCAATCGCCGCTGGGGCCGGCGCAATGGAGGAAATAACCATGGCCGCTAAACGCAAGACCAGACATCCCGCCAAGCCGCGTGAGGATTTGTCAGCCCCATCGAAATGGCGCATGCAGCATGGCGATATCGGTCCAGCCACGCGCGTTGCCGATACGGAAAGCGGCACGCCGATCATGCAGCGGCGGTGCACCGACACGCTCGGCCTCATGCTGGCCAAGGGCAGTATCACGCAGCCCATGCACGACGCCGGCCAGAATTTCCGTGCGACGTTCCGTATCGCCGCATTGGATGGCATGCGCACAACGCAGCTGCTTCGTATCCCGGGCAGCACCAGCGACCCACTCACCGAAGGTCAGGCCGCAGCACGACAACGCATCGCTGCGATGCTGAGTTTATTTGGCGGCGCCGATAGTGCTGGCGGAAGTTGCCTGTGGCATGTGCTGGGCCTTGAATGCTCCCTTCGCGAATGGGCAACACGCCAGGGATGGTCAGGACGCGCTGTCCATCACGTTCAAGCGCAAGGCATTCTCCTCACGGCGCTTGGCGTCCTGGCGGTTCATTATGGCCTGCAACCAAAGGTACGTGATGCACAAGCCTCAGCTGATGGCGGCCTTGAGATCGCCCATCGTGGCCATCAGCATCATCGGATCGGCAGGTGACGGCGTAAAACCACAGGCTTGATAGAAACGCTGCGCGTCGGCGTTCAGCGCCTGAACCAGCAATCCCCGCACGGCGAGCACCTCACCAGCTTGCAAGACGCGCAAGACCGCATCCCGCAACAGGGCACGCCCAATGCCCTGGCCATGCAGGGTGCGGTCCACCGCCAAACGGCCCAACAACGCCATGGGAATCGGGTCTGGCATATTGCGCTTGATCCGCCCTGGTGCGGCAGCGACCGCCACAGCCCCTGCGGCCAAGCAGTAGAAGCCCACAACAAAACTACCGCGGCACACAACAAATGTTCGCGATGCGCCCGCTACCTGATTCGTGCGCGCACGCTGCTTCAGCCAATCGTCGAGAGACGGCTGGCCGCTATCGAACATCGCAAGTTCGTGCGTGTCATCGAGAGGGACGGGAGCCGAAATCCCCCCGCTCACCCCCATGGCGGTGTTGTCTTGAGTAGTTTCCGCAGTTTTTCATTTGGCTGGGGCGGTGCATCGAGCATTGCCAAAAAGCGCGTAAAGGCTGCGGGTTCAAGGCGTAGCAACGTGCGGTCAAGGATGGCATCAGTTGCAGCGCGACGCGCTGCTTCCAGCATAAATTCAGAGCGCGATTTGCCGGAAAGCATAGCGGCCTGATCGATCAGCGCACGCTCTTCGGGACGTATGCGGATATTGACGGCACCAACGGTGACAGAGGGCTTGGCCTTCGAGACGCGTCGGCGCGGCGTTGTGATGCGTTTGGCGGTTGATGGCATTGCTATCTCCTGAAAGGGTTCTACAGCAATGTATGTACAATGTCCACCATGCAGTTCTGACCCTGCTCAAACCGTATTGCGGCGTCGGAACCAGATGGGATAGTATCTCGACAGTCGTTGAATTGCGACTGCAGCCGGGTGATGTCGGTACGCAGTAGATTGAAGAACGGAACGAACATTGGAGAGCCGGTAAAGGGAAAACGTAAAGTCAAGATCTAACCTCCAATAACAATGTTTCTGATTACATGGTTCCTTCCTGGCGATTTTGTATGCGGGGGGCGGAAGCGCCCGACCCCTCTAGCGTCAGAATAAAAATATGGGTTGCAGTTTGCACTATAGCCACACGAATTCAATGACTTAGGTGCAAACCTAGGCCGCTTAGGTTTGCACTTGGTTTGCACCCAGCCCCCGCATGGTTTGCACTCTTTCGCCGTGATTTCCGCAACTTAGGTGCAAACCTCAGCGCATAGCGCCGCGCATCCTCGCCCCACCCTTCCCGGATACCCCCCATGACGCTTCCCTGGATGGCCGAGCGGATCCAACTCCGCGCGATCGCCTCGCTGCGCCCGCATGCCGGCAATGCGCGCGTGCACGACGCAGCGCAGCTCGCGCAGATCATGGCCAGCATGCAGGCCTTCGGCTTCACCAATCCGCTGCTGGTGGACGAGGATGGCGTGCTGATCGCGGGTCATGGCCGTCTGGCGGCGGCGGAAGCGCTCGGCATCGCCAAGGTGCCGGTGATTGTGCTGAAGCACTTGGCGCCCGCGCAAAAGGAAGCGCTGCGACTTGCTGATAATCGCATCGCAGAGAACGCCACCTGGGACCAGGCGCTGCTGCGCGATGCGTTGGCCAGCGTCCAGGCGGCAGAGATTGACCTGGCGGCGCTTGGTTTCTCGGCGGATGAACTTGCGGGCATCCTCGCGGCGGCTGGAGATGCTGTGTCCGACGGCGATGCGCCCGAAGCCCTGCCCGCAGACACCGCCGAGAACCCTGCTGCGCCCGCGATTGGCGAGGATATTGATGATCCCGCCGATGCCGAGCCCGAGGCACCGCGCCAGGCGGTCTCGCGCCCCGGCGATTTGTGGCTGCTTGGCGCGCATCGGTTGCTGTGTGGCGATAGCACGGACGCAGCGGCGGTGGCGCGCGTGATGGAAAGTGATCGTGCGGCGATGCTCTTCACCTCGCCGCCCTATGGCAACCAGAGGGCTTACACGACCGGTGGCGTTTCCGATTGGGATGCGCTGATGCAGGGTGTGTTTCAGCATCTGGACTTGGCGTTGCGGCCGGATGGCCAGGCGCTGATCAATCTTGGCCTGATCCATCGCGAGAATGAATGGCAGCCCTATTGGGAAGCCTGGCTGGAATGGATGCGCGCGCGTGGCTGGCGCCGCTTTGGGCTCTACACATGGGACCAGGGGCCGGGCTTGCCAGGCGATTGGAATGGTCGTTTGGCGCCGGCATTTGAGCTGGTGTTCCACTTCAACCGCACGGCGCGGCAGGCGAACAAGATCATCCCCTGCAAATGGGCCGGCACGCCAAACAAGGGCAGCGGGCTGCGCGCGGCCGATGGCGAGGTGAAGGCCTATACGCATATCGGCCAGCCGGTGCAGGACATGCGCATCCCCGACGCGGTGCTGCGCATCACGCGTCACAAAGGGCGCGGAATTGAAACCGAGCATCCGGCAGTCTTTCCGGTGGCGCTGCCGGATTTCCTGATGCGTGCATATACCGAGACCGGCGAGGTGGTGTTTGAGCCCTTCGCGGGCAGCGGAACAACGTTGATTGCCGGGGAACGCAACGGACGCGTTGTGCGCGGCATTGAATTGGCGCCGGCCTATGTGGATTTGGCGATTGCGCGCTGGCGGATGCTCTTTCCCGATCAGCCGGTGACGCTGGCGGGCGATGGGCGCGATTTTGATGCCATCGCGACTGCACGCGAAGGGACACTTTCCGATGCAGCCTGAGCTTGCCGTTGTCTCGCTGCCAGTCGCGGCGCTGGTGCCTTATGCCGAAAATGCGCGCACGCATTCGCCGGCGCAGGTGGCGCAGATTGCGTCCTCGATCGCCGAATTCGGCTTTGTGAATCCGGTGCTGGTGGATGGTGCCGGTGTTCTGGTCGCAGGCCATGGCCGCGTCATGGCGGCCAAGCGGCTCGGTATGGCCTCGGTCCCTGCTATTCGGCTGGCACATCTCACCGAACCCCAGGCGCGCGCGCTGCGGCTCGCGGATAATCAGATCGCGCTCAATTCCGGTTGGGATGAGGCGCTGCTGGCGGCGGAGATTGCGCGCATCCGTGATGATGCCTCGGTGGATCTCGACGTGCTTGGCTTCTCCGGCATGGAGTTGGACCGGCTGCTGGCGGCCGCCGATGCTGGCATTGATGGCGAGGACACTGACGAAGCACCGCCACTGCCAGTCAATCCCGTCACGCGTGAAGGTGATCTCTGGCATTGTGGTGAGCATCGACTGCTCTGCGGTGATGCGACCAAGCTTGCCGATGTCGAGCGCGCCCTTGGCAATGATCACCTCGCGGATATGGCCTTTCTAGATCCGCCCTATAATGTTGCTTACGAGGGCGGCACGGCGGCCAAGATGACCATCGCGAATGACGCGCTAGGCAAGGGTTTTCTGGATTTCCTCCGCCCGGCGCTGACGAACCTTCTCTCGGTCACCAAGGGCGCTAGCTATGTTTGCATGTCGTCTTCCGAGTGGCCGACGCTGCATCGCGCCTGGCAGGAAGCCGGCGGCAAATGGTCTAGCACCATCATCTGGGCCAAGAACACTTTTGCACTGGGCCGCGCAGACTACCATCAGCAATTCGAAGCGATGCTCTATGGTTGGAAGGCCGGCGCGCAGCATTACTGGTGCGGCGCGCGCGACCAGGGGAATGTCTGGTATTTTGACAAACCTGCCAGAAACGATCTGCACCCGACCATGAAGCCGGTGGCGCTGGTCGAGCGTGCCATCCGCAACAGCAGCAAGCCGCGCGATACGGTGCTGGATTGCTTTGGCGGTTCGGGCACGACGATGATCGCGGCGGAGCGTACTGGGCGCCGCGCGGTGCTCCTGGAGATTGATCCCGCCTATTGCGATGTGATTGTGCAGCGCTGGCAGGAGGAAACCGGGCAAGCGGCGGTTCTGGATGGCGAGGACCGTACCTTCGCCGATGTCACTGCAGCGCGCAAAGGGGCCGAGTGAGATAAAATAGACCTTGAATGGATCGGGAACTCCACCCCTATCGACCCGGAAACCTACTCCGCAGTCTATCGAAATAGGCGTCATTTGCTTCCGAGCCCCGTGCCGATCGAGCACCCTGTGACAGCAGCGCATTGAGTTCTCGGCGGTCTCGCTCCTTCGCGATCAAGTCGCAGATATATTCTTCGCTATTGCCATAGCCACCGGCACGGACTTGCTCCTCCAGAAAGGTCTGCAGCGCTTGCGGTAGGGAGACGGTTATCCTCGGCATGGCTGAATTATGACCTACCATTGCCACTTTTGGAACAGTTTATCGTGGTTTGTATCGTACGATTACATCACAACCAATCGTACCGAATCATAGCAACGAAATTACGCTCATTCTTGCTTGGCTCGCCCCCCGCTACAGCGCGAATGGTCCCTCAGGCGCAGGGAATTGCCTCGGCGCCACTGCAAGGAGACCAAGATGAACGACACCCTTTCAACCGATCAGCTTTTCCTGGAAATCGCCAAGCGGCACATGCCCTCGGTTGAAACGCTGGAAACCAGAAACCGCGACGCGCTCGATTTCCACGATGTCGCCGTCTGGTCCATCCGCAATTCACTCGCGGAAGCCTACGCCGCCGGCCAAGCCGCCGCGAAGCGCAGCAAAACATGACAATGAAGGGCCAGACAGCAGCAGCTTCTGGCCCTCACATCATGATCAAACCCTGCTGAACATAGCAATGAAATGACGCTCTATTTCGCTTGGCTCAGCCCCCATCACAGCGCGAATGGTCTGTCACGCGCAGGGGATTTCCCCCGCCGATGACGGAGACAAACAGATGAGCACAATCCTTCCCACCGAAAACCAAGACTGGGGTTTCTGGGGCACCATGCGCGAACACGCGCAGCAAGCTTGGCCGATCGCCTTCACCGCGATCCACAACGCGACCAGCACGGATCCCGCCTCGGTCCGCGCCTTCCTCGACAGCCGCTACGGGCGCCACTTCGCGGATGGGGTGAATGGCCAGATGCATCACGGCGCGAGCCTCGCCGACGCCATCGCAAAGACCACCGCGGAATGGATGGGCTGGCGCATCACGCAGCGCACCAGCCGCGAGACGGGCATCCCCGCCGGTCTGCCCTACCTGACGGGCTTCGTGATCAACGAGGGCATCGGCGCCGAAGCGCAGGACTGACGCGCCACACGCCGCGCAGCGGCGCCGCACTGCCCCGCAGGGTCCGCCCGCGGGGCTCCCGGTAGTAGGGGCCGATGGTCGGCACCCACAACCGGAGACCGAGACGATGAAGCTTTCTGACACGCAGCGGATTGTATTGAGCCATGGCGCGCAGCACCCGCAATTGCTGGCGATTGCGCCGAAGCATTTGCCAGTCGCTGCCTGCCGCGCGGTGGTGAACAGCCTGATCAAAAGCCGCCTGCTGATTGAGGTCGCTGCGCCGCGCGATCAATTGGCGATGGTGTGGCGCAAGGATGGGGATGGCACGCCGATCCTGATCCAGGTGACGGATGAAGGGCTGCGCGCGATTGGCATTGACCCGAATGAAGGGCGCGCGGCGCCCGACACGGCGCCACAGGGCGAGGAAAGCCCCGCGCCGCAGCCGGACGACGCGGAGGCAGAACAACCCGCCCAGGCCGCGCCAGAGGCGCCCAACATGGGAAGCGTGAACCTGCGCGAAGCCGCCGAGCGCTTGCTCGCAGCCTGGGAAGAAACGCCGCCCGCCAATGCTGACAAGGACCCCGTCACGCGCGCGATGGACATGCTGCGCAACGCGCTCTCACGGCGCGGCACACGCGCCACGGGCGCGCCACGCAAGCCGCGCGAGGGCACGAAGCAGGAAGTGGTGCTGGCGATGCTCCGCCGCCCTGAGGGCGCGACGGTGGCGCAAATCGCCGAGGCGACAGGCTGGGCGCAGCATACGGTGCGCGGGTTCTTTGCCGGGCTGAAGAAGCGCCAGGGCATTACGGTGGAGATTGCTGAGCGTATCCGCCAAGTCGGCCCGAACAAGCAGGGCGCGAAAGGGTCCTACACCGTCTACCGCGTAGCTGAATGAAACTGCGCAGCCACAGTTTGGATTATCAGCGCATAGCCCAGGGATCATCGC
>CALRPR020000115.1:0-7307 GCA_943370125.1 Allobosea thiooxidans
AGTCAAATCTTGTTTGAACCGAACCAGGGGGAAACATGCGCGGCCTTCAGAACAAAACGGTCATCGTCACCGGCGGCGGCGGCGGCATTGGCGGGGCCACATGCCGGTGCTTCGGGGAAGCGGGCAGTCGCGTGGCGGTGTTTGATATCAACCTTGAAAGCGCGGCGAAGACAGCGGCAGACATCACCCAAGCCGGCGGCGTGGCTGAGGCCTTTCAATGCGACATCACAGATCATGAAGGCGTGAAGGCGGCGGTCGCAGCGGCAGAAGCCGCACTCGGCCCCACAAGCATTCTGGTGAACAATGCGGGCTGGGATATCTTCCGACTGTTCAAGGACACAACGCCGGCGGATTGGCAGAAACTGATCGCCATCAACCTGACCGGGGCGCTCAATATGCATCACGCGGTGCTGCCCGGTATGCTGGAACGCCGCCATGGGCGGATTGTGAATATCGCTTCCGATGCAGCGCGCGTCGGGTCTTCCGGTGAAGCGGTTTACGCCGCCTGCAAGGCCGGGCTGGTTGGCTTTTCCAAAACCATCGCGCGTGAACATGCGCGCCATGGCATTAGCGTGAATGTGGTCTGCCCGGGCGCCACGAACACCGCGCTTTTCGATGACTACAAGAAGGGCGCTGGCAATCCAGAAAAGCTGGAAGAAGCCTTTCGCCGCGCCACACCCATGGGCCGCATCGGCGAACCGGAGGACCTGCCCGGCGCCATTCTGTTTTTCGCGAGTGACGATGCCGCCTATGTCACCGGCCAGGTGCTGAGTGTCTCTGGCGGCCTGACCATGGCGGGCTGAGGAAAACCATTATGACCTATCAGGATATTCTGTTTGAAGCGCGCGATGGGGTTGCGACCATCACCATCAATCGCCCGCAGGTGATGAACGCCTTTCGTGGCCAGACCTGCGAAGAATTGATCCATGCGCTGAACCGCGCCGGCTGGGATAAATCCGTTGGCGTGATTGTGCTAACCGGCGCGGGCGATCGTGCCTTTTGCACCGGCGGCGATCAAAGCGCGCATGATGGGCAATATGATGGCCGCGGCATGATCGGGCTGCCGGTTGAGGAATTGCAGAGTCTGATCCGCGATGTGCCAAAGCCCGTGATTGCGCGCGTGCAGGGCTATGCGATTGGCGGCGGCAATGTACTGGCGACATTGTGTGACCTGACCATCGCATCGGAAAAGGCGCAATTCGGCCAGGTGGGGCCGAAGGTTGGTTCCGTGGATCCGGGCTTTGGCACCGCCTATCTGGCGCGCATTGTGGGTGAGAAAAAAGCGCGCGAGATGTGGTATCTCTGCCGCCGCTATACGGCTGCCGAGGCTGAGCGCATGGGTCTGGTCAATGTTGTGGTGCCGCATGATCAATTGGATGCGGAAGTGGCGCGCTGGTGCGCGGAACTCCTGGAACGGAGCCCGACGGCGATCGCTATCGCCAAGCGTTCCTTCAATGCGGATAGTGAGAATATTCGCGGCATCGGTGGCATGGGGATGCAAGCGCTTTCCATGTATTACGATACCGAGGAATCGAAGGAAGGTGTGCGCGCCTTCAACGAAAAGCGCAAACCCGATTTCCGCAAATATCAGAAGTAGTCGCGCCATGACCCGCCCTTTGACAGATGATCAGCGCGCCTTTCAAGAAACCGCGCAGCGCTTCACACGGGAGAAAATCGCGCCTGGCTATATGAAGCGTGAGGCGGAGGCGCGGCTGGACCGCTCCCTGCTGCTGGAAATGGGCGCGCTTGGCTTGATTGGCGCTGATTTGCCGGAACGCTATGGCGGGCTTGGCGAACCAAGCGTCACGGCGGGGCTTGCGATAGAAGCGCTCGCCTATGGTGACATCAATGTGTCTTACGTGCCGCTGCTTGCTTCGCTCAATGGCCAGATCATTGCGCGGCATGCGGCACCGGAAATCGCCGGGCATTGGATTCCGCGTATTGTCGCGGGCGAGGCGCTGTTCTGCATTGCATTGACCGAACCTCGTGGTGGATCGGATGCCGCCAATCTGGCGCTTGCCGCGCGGCGCGATGGTGATTGCTATGTGATCAAGGGCGAAAAATCCTCGATCAGTATGGCGGATCAGGCTGATGCGGCTGTAGTTTTTGCGCGTACCGGGCCTGTTGAAGCCGGCGCGCGTGGCGTTTCCGCCTTTCTGGTGCCCATGAGTACGCCTGGCATTAGCGTCACGCGCTTCAGGGATTTGGGTAGCCATGCCATCGGACGCGGTTCGATCTTTTTTGATGAGGTGCGCATCCCCGCCAGCCATCTTCTCGGCGAAGAAGGCATGGGTTTTGTGCAGGTGATGCAGGGTTTCGATTACAGCCGCGCGTTGATCGGCCTGCAATGCTGCGCCACCGCGCAAGCCTCGCTCGATGAAAGCTGGTCCTATATCACGGAACGCCAGGCTTTCGGCGCGCCGCTTGCGCAATATCAAGGTGTGAGCTTCCCGCTGGCCGAGGGCGAAGGCATGATCGCGGCCATTCGCCAGCTTTGCTACCACACGCTGCGCCTGCGCGACGCGGATGAGGCGCATACGTCTGAGGCCGCCATGTGCAAATGGCTCGGCCCGAAAACTGCGGTGGATGTGATCCATCAATGCCTGTTGACGCATGGGCATTATGGCTGGTCGCTGGACCTGCCGCATCAGCAGCGGTTGCGGGATGTGATGGGGCTTGAGATCGGCGATGGCACCGCGCAGATCATGAAGCTGATCGTAGCGCGCGAAAAAGCCGGCCGCGTCGCTGTGCAATATGCCCGCAAGGGGTGAAGCGAAAGGGCGCAAAGACGCCCGCTGATATGTCAGGAGGAAGATATGACCGTCCAGGGCAATGATATCGCCATTCGTGGTCCCGCCATGCGCGCCCAAGGATTCTGGCGCGATGAGACGCTGCTGCATCATTTGGCCCGCGCCGTCGCGCGCAGCCCGAACAAGACCGCGATTGTTGCCTGCCGGTCTGATATCGGCACCGAAACGCGGTTAAGCTATGCTGAGGTTGATGATCTATCGAGCCGCCTGGCTGCTGCCTTGCGCGCGCGCGGCATTGGGCGCGGTGATGTGGTTTCTTTCCAGCTCCCCAATTGGTGGGAATTCTCCATCCTGCATCTTGCCTGCCTGAAGCTTGGCGCCATCAGTAACCCCCTAATGGTGATTTTCCGCGAACGCGAATTGCGCTTCATGCTGGGCTTGGCGGGAAGTAAGATTTTGGTGGTACCGGCAAGTTTCCGTGGCTTTGATTATGCTGCCATGGCGGCCAATCTGCGCGAACACTTGCCGAAGCTCGCGCATGTTTTTGTGGTCGGGCGCGATGGCCCTGATGGTTTTGCGCGCCTGCTTGAACACCCCGCGCCTGGCACGCCCTTCACCCCTGCCGATGGTCCCGGCCCTGATGAGGTGATCCAGCTTCTTTTTACCAGCGGCACCACCGGTGAGCCCAAGGGGGTCATGCATAGTTCCAACACCATGCTGTCAAATCTGGAATATTTCGCCACAAGGCTTGGGCTTGGCGTGGATGATGTGATCCACATGCCCTCCCCTTTGGCGCATCAGCTTGGCTTCATGTATGGCATTGTGCTGCCCATCATGCTGGGTGGCACGGCGATTTTGCAGGACATCTTCTCCGCCCCTGAAATGGCGCGGCAAATCCGCGATGAAGCCGCCAGCTTCACCATGGGCGCTACCCCCTTCCTGAATGACCTTACGGAACATGTCGCAGCAACCGGTCACGCCACACCGAGCCTCCGCGTATTTGTCTCAGCCGGCGCGCCCATTCCGCGCGCGCTGATGGCGAAGGCGCGGCAGACTTTAGGCGCGGCGATTGTTTCGTCCTGGGGCATGTCGGAAAATGGCGCGGTGACGACGACGCGGCTTGATGATGGGGAAGAAAAAGCCACCACCACGGATGGCGGCCCCCTGCCCGGCATGGAATTGCGCATTCTAGGCGCCGATGGCGCCGTGCTGCCCGCTGGCCAGGAAGGGCAATTGCAAGTGCGCGGTTGTTCCAATTTCGTGGGCTATCTGAAGCGCCCGGAACTCAACCCGAATGATCCGGATGGTTGGTTTGACACCGGCGACCTCGCCCGCATGGATGCGGATGGCTATATCCGCATCGCCGGGCGATCGAAGGACATCATCATTCGCGGCGGCGAAAACATTCCCGTGGTGGAAGTTGAGGGCCTGCTGTTTCACCACCCCGCCGTGGCCGAAGTGGCGATTGTGGGCATTCCTGATGCAAGACTTGGTGAGCGGGCTTGCGCTTTTGTGCGCCTGCGGGAAGGCGCCAGCCTTAGCCTGTCGGAGGTCACCACCTATCTGGAAGGCCAGCGCATGGCGCGGCAATACATGCCGGAACGCCTGGAAATTCTGGCCGAACTACCGCGCACGCCAAGCGGCAAGATCCAGAAATTCAAGCTGCGGGACATCGCGCGCGCCTTCGGGCAAGCCTGAAGGGCGCTCAAAGCCCCCAAAGCGCGGTACTATCCGCCGGCGCCTGTTCGCGCCGTTCCGTCATGCCGTAATCGCGCAGAACGGCTGCCACGCGCAGCCGATAGCCCGCAAAAATTCCGTCCCGCCCCGCCACCTGAGACGCACGATGCCCCGCATGGCAGCGCCAGCGCGTGACGGCGCCCTCATCCTCCCACAGCGAAAGGCTGAGCAGCTTGGCGGGATTGGTCAGGCTGCGGAACCGCTCGACCGAAACGAAGCCGGGCATGCGCTGCAATTCCTCTCGCAGCGTCGCGGCATGGTCAAGGTATTCATCCAGCCGGCCTTCTGTCGGTTCAACTTCAAAAATAATGGCGATCATGGGATTGGCCTGGGGTGGGTGATGGGTCTCGGATCATGCTAAACGAAACGCTTGGTCCTGAACATTCTTCGAAGGTTGCGCCATGAACCAGCCGGCTCCGCTTGCTTATAGTAATGCGAAAATCCGCTCCATCCTGCAGCGGGTGAAGACAATTGCGCTGGTTGGTGCTTCTTCCAACTGGAACCGGCCCAGCTATTTCGTCATGAAATACCTGCAATCAAAGGGCTATCGCGTCATTCCCGTGAACCCTGGCACGGCCGGGCAAACGCTGTTGGGTGAAACCATTTACGCCAAGCTTGCCGATATCCCGGACCAGGTGGATATGGTGGATGTGTTCCGCGCCTCGGATGCGCTGCCAGGCATTGCCGATGAAGCGATTGCGATTGGCGCCAAGGTGCTATGGGCGCAGCTTGGCGTGCGCCATGATGGCGCGGCGGCCAAGGCGGAAGCCGCCGGGCTTGAAGTGATCATGGATCGCTGCCCAAAAATTGAATTCAGCCGTTTCGGTGGCGAATTGTCCTGGAGTGGTGTCAATTCCGGCCTGATCCGCAATCGCCCGCCGGAACCGCCCGCCGATCGCAAAACCCGCAATCGCCCGCTGCCACCCCGCAATCTGGATTATGGTTTTGCCACGCGCAGCATTCACGCGGGTGCCGCGCCGGATCCCACTACCGGCGCACGCAGCACGCCGATTTATCAAACGACAAGCTTCGTTTTTGAAGATGTGGATCACGCGGCTTCCTTGTTCAACCTGCATAATTTTGGCCATGTCTATACGCGGCTTTCCAACCCAACCGTCGCGGTTTTGGAGGAACGTGTCGCAAGCCTTGAAGGCGGGCGCGCTGCTGTTGCCACCGCTTCAGGCCATGCTGCGCAATTCGTCACCTTCTTCACGCTGCTTGAACCAGGCGATGAATTCCTGGCCAGCCGCAATCTTTACGGCGGATCGCTCACGCAATTCGCTCTCAGCTTTAAGAAACTCGGCTGGACCAGCCATTTCGTGGACCCGACTGATCCTGAGAATTTCCGCCGTGCGCTGACGCCGAAATGCAAGGCGATTTTTGTCGAAAGCCTCGCCAATCCTGGCGGTATTATCGTGGATTTGCGCGCCATTGCGGATATTGCGCATGAAGCGGGCATTCCGCTGATTGTGGATAATACGCTTGCCTCACCTTATTTGTGTCGGCCTTTCGAACATGGTGCGGATATCATCACACATTCGCTGACGAAGTTTCTTGGCGGGCATGGCAATTCGCTCGGCGGGATGATCGTTGAATCGGGGAAGTTCAATTATGCCAATGGAAAGTTCCCGAGTATGGCAGACCCTGAACCCGCTTATCACGGGCTGAAGTTTTACGAGAATTTCGGCGATTTCGCCTTCACCACCAAGGCGCGCGCCGTGGCGCTGCGCGATTTTGGCCCCACGCTTTCACCCATGAATGCCTGGCTGACCATCACCGGGATTGAGACACTGCATGTGCGCATGGAACGCCATGTTGCCAATGCGCAGCAGGTGGCGGAATTCTTGGCTGGGCATGCGAAAGTCGCCTGGGTTTCCTATGCTGGCTTGCCGGATAGCCCCTTCCACGCACTCGCCAAGCGCTATTTGCCGAAAGGACCAGGTTCGGTCTTCACCTTTGGCGTGAAAGGCGGTTTTGAGGCAGGCATTCGCTTGGTCGAAAATGTGCAGCTTTTTTCGCATCTGGCCAATGTTGGCGATACGCGCAGCCTTATCCTGCACCCGGCATCCACCACCCATCGGCAATTGACCGAAGAACAGCGCATGGCCGCCGGCGCCGGGCCAGATGTGGTGCGGCTTTCCATTGGGCTTGAAGACGCGGCGGATCTGATCCGCGATTTGGATATGGCGCTAGGGTGATGGGGGCCGCTGGTGCCGGGTGAGGGATTTGAACCCCCGACCTTCTGATTACAAATCAGTTGCACTACCCCTGTGCTAACCCGGCGCGCTGGATTGATGTAGCAGAGTGCGCTCATTCGGCAACTCGGTCCCGCACCGAGTCCCGTCATCTTTTGTCAGGACCCGTTCGACCCCCCGATGCGCCGCACCGAACCAGAATTGACCCGCCCTGGCGCCGCTGACGCCAGCGGTCGTCGGCCGGTAAGCTGGCTCAGCCCGAAGCGGCCTGGCCTGGGCGGGCGGGCGATTCTGGCCTCGGTCCTGGCGCATCTGTTGTTCACCGGTTTGGTTTTTCTGGAACTGGACCCGCGCGCCCCGCGGCAGGGCGCGTTGGAGGTTGAAGAACAGGGATTTGACATGGTTTTCAACGCGGCACCTGAACAGGGCGCGCCGGTTGAAGTGCCGCCCACACCGCCACCGGCGCCACCACCGGCACCACCACCGGCAGCTGCCGCCCCCCCAGCGCCACCCGCACCGCCTCAGGTCCCGGCCCCGGCACCGCCGCCCGTTCCGGAATCGCCACGCCCGCCGCAGCCCACAGCGCAGCAAACCCCGCCAAGCCCAACACCCCCGCCCCCACCAA
>CALRPR020000116.1:0-6887 GCA_943370125.1 Allobosea thiooxidans
ATGGGCGCCGAGTGATCCAGAACGCCGCCGTGTGCTGGTTGAAAACCCCGCGCGGCTTTACGGGTTTTGAGAAATGGGGGGCATCACGCCCCCCACAGATATTGTCTGGTCGCATTTTCCGCGTCGCCAAGTGTGACCACTTGGCTTGAAAATGCTCCGGCCTCAACCCTTGCGGGTTGCCTCATACCGCGCCTTGGTCTCCGCATTGGGCGGATAGAGGCCAGGCAGCGCCACGCCCTTGCCCACTTCTTCCATGATCCAGGCTTCCAGGCGTTCCTGTTCCACCGCGGCTTCCACCACGGCATCCAGCAGCGCTTGCGGGATCACCACCGCGCCATCGGCATCTGCCACAATGATATCGCCCGGCACTACCGTCACGCCGCCGCAGCCAATGGTTTCCTGCCAGCCGACGAAATTCAGCGCGGCCACGGATGCCGGCGCCACATAACCCTGGCAGTAAACCGGAAGCCCAGTGCCAATCACGCCCGCACCATCGCGCACCACGCCATCCGTCACCAAGCCGGCGACACCCTTCTTCGCCATGCGCGCACAAAGGATATCGCCAAAAATCCCGGCGGCCTTGCTGCCCATGGCGTCAGCAACGGCGACACAGCCTTCGGGCATGTCTTCAATCGCGGCCCGCGTGGAGCGGGGCGAAGACCAGCTATCCACCGTCGCCAAATCTTCCCGCGTTGGCGTGAAGCGCAACGTGAAGGCCGGGCCCACAATGCGGCGGCGATCGCCCTGTACGATTGGGGTCGATCCCGCGATGTAGCAAAACCGTACGCCTTTCTTCAGCAGAACCGTGGTCAGCGTCGCGGTGGTGACCGCTTCAAGTGCGGTCTTCTGGGCGGGGGTCAACGGCATGGCCGGTTCCTTTTTAAGCTAAGTGGCATCACTTGGCGGCTCGAAGTTGCTATCACGAAAAGGAGTAGAGCATTTCTAAGCCAAGGTGCAATTGCTTGGACCATGCTGCGCTTCCCCTTAATGCCTCAGCCCTATCATAACGTGCGGGATTTTGTGAAAGCCGGCCACGCCTTCCCTATTCAGGCAACCGAAATGGGTGAAGACTGACCTTCTGAGTGCGGGAGGAAGGCAACGCCATGGAAATGGAACGCATCGGTTTTCTGGGTCTGGGCGCCATGGGTGGCCCGATTGCAACGCGCATGGCGGATTGGGCGCAGCGCAATCCGGGCAAGCGCATGCTGGTCTTTGATCCCCGCGCGGAGGCCATGCAGCGCGCGACGGAAGCGGGGGCGGAGGCCATGGGCTCGGTCGTGGCTGTCGCCGCGCAATGCAGCGTAGTGTTCGCCTGCTTGCCGAGTGCCGAAACCTCTGAACGCGTGGCTTTGGGCGCTGAGGGCATTGCCGGGATGCCTGGCGCGGTGCGCACCTATATCGAAATGTCCACCATTGGCAGCGCGGCGATGCAGCGTATTGCCGCGGGGCTTGCTGAGAAAGGTATTTCGCTGATTGATTGCCCGATCAGCGGCGGCGTGCATGGGGCAGAATCCGGCGCGCTTGCGGTGATTGCTTCCGGCGCACCGGACACCTTGCAGCAGGTGATGCCGCTATTGCAGGTGGTGGGGCGCACGGTCTTCACCATTGGTGACGCGCCGGGGCTGAGCCAAACCATGAAGCTTGCGAATAATTTGCTTTCCCTGGCGGGCATGGTGCTGACATCTGAGGCGTTTGCGCTTGGCGCCAAGGCCGGCATTGATACGGCGCTGATGTGCGATGTGATTAATGCCAGCACGGGGCGGAATAGCTCAACTGTGACCAAATTCCCGCGTGCCGTTTTGACGGGGCAGTTTTCGGGGGGTGCGAGCAATGCCATCGTCTCCAAGGATTTGTCCTTGGCGGTGGCGGAATTTGCGGCCTTTGGGCTTTCCGCACCCATGGCGGCGCTGGCGCGCGAAATGCTGAACATCGCCAAGAATCGCTTTGGCCCTGATGCGGATATGACCTCCGTCGCGCAGCTTTATGAGGAATGGGCGGGCGTTTCGATGCAATCGCCCAACCCGGTGAAGAGCGCGGGGTAGGCTTTGCCCAGATGGATAAGGCAAAAGCGGGGCTTGGCTTCTTTGAACGCTATCTGAGCCTTTGGGTTGCTTTATGCATCGTGGTGGGCATTGGGCTTGGCGCGGTGATGCCTGGGCCGTTTCGCCTTTTGGGGGAGGCCAATCTCGCCAAGGTCAATCTGCCGGTCGCCGTGCTGATCTGGTTGATGATTATCCCAATGCTGCTCCGCGTGGATTTCGGTGCCATTGCGGAAGTGGGCAAGCATTGGCGTGGAATTCTGGTGACGGTTGGCGTGAATTGGCTGGTGAAGCCTTTCAGCATGGCGCTGCTCGGCTGGCTTTTCATCGGCTGGCTGTTCAGGCCCTGGCTGCCGGAAGCGCAGATTGAAAGCTATATCGCGGGTTTGATTCTGCTGGCCGCGGCGCCCTGCACAGCGATGGTCTTCGTCTGGTCCAATCTTTCGGATGGGGAGCCGAATTTCACGCTGAGCCAGGTGGCGTTGAATGATGCCATCATGATCATCGCTTTTGCGCCGCTGGTTGGGTTTCTGCTCGGGCTTTCCGCGATCATCGTGCCTTGGGATACGCTGTTTCTTTCTGTGTTGCTCTACATCTTGTTGCCGGTGATCCTGGCGCAGCTTTGGCGTCGGCGCTTATTGGCGCAGGGTGGGGAAGTGGCGCTGGCGCAGGTATTGCGACGGCTTGGGCCGGTTTCACTTTCGGCGCTGTTGCTGACGCTGGTGCTGCTGTTCGGATTTCAGGGGCCGCAGATCATTGCGCAGCCTTTGGTGATTGCGCTGCTGGCGGTGCCGATCATCATTCAAGTCTATTTCAATGCCGGGCTGGCTTATTGGCTGAACCGGCAATGCGGTTCAGCCCATGCCGTGGCTGGGCCATCGGCGCTGATTGGCGCGAGCAATTTCTTCGAATTGGCGGTGGCGGCGGCGATCAGCCTTTTCGGGTTTGATTCGGGTGCTGCCTTGGCCACCGTGGTTGGCGTGCTGGTGGAAGTGCCGGTCATGCTTTCGGTGGTCGCGATCGTGATGCGAAGCAAGGCCTGGTATCAACGGGGTTAGGGAGGGAAACGGAGATGCGACTCAAGGATAAGGTTGCGATCATTACAGGCGGTGCGCATGGCATGGGCGAAGCGGAAGCGCGGCTATTCGCCAAGGAAGGTGCGATTGTGATCATCGCTGATCGTCGCGCTGATTTGGGTGAAGCGCTGGCGGCCGATATCAACGCTGTGCAGGGGCGCGCGAGCTTTACTGCAATTGACGTGGCACAGGAAGCGGATTGGAAGCGGCTGATTGAAAGGGCGCTGTCCGATTACGGGCGCATTGATATTCTGGTGAATAATGCGGGCATCAGCGGTAGCTCCGTTGGGGATATGCTATCGCTAGAAGGCTGGAATCAGCTCATGTCCATCAATGCGACGGGCGTGTTTTTGGGTACCACTCTGGTGGGCCAAGTGATGGCGGGGCAGGGCAAGGGCTCCATCGTCAATATCTCCTCCATCATGGGGTTTGTGAGCAGTGCGGAAGGTCATCCGGGCTATTCCGCTTCCAAGGGCGCGGTGCGGTTGCTCACGAAAAACGCTGCTGTGCGCTGGGGGCCGCAGGGGGTGCGCGTCAATTCCGTCCATCCCGGTTATCTGCCACCGATGCTGGGGGGCACGAATGGGCCGGGGCGGTCGGCGAAGATTCCATTGACACCGCTGCGCCGCTTGGGTGAGGCGATTGAGGTTGCCTATGGTGTACTTTTCCTCGCTTCCGATGAGGCATCCTTCATCACGGGGACAGAACTGGTGATTGATGGCGGCTTTATCGCGCAATAATGGGGCATGTGACATGAAGATTGTTGATGCGCAGATCCATATCTGGTCCAAGGGAACGCCTTCAGGTCTGCATCGGAAGGTTTCATCTTTCACGGCAGAGGAAGCTTTGCGTGAAATGGACGAAGCGGGCGTGCATGCGGCGGTGATCCATCCGCCGGCAAGCTGGGACCCGGATTCAAACGCCATGGCGGTGGAAGCCGCGCGGCGTTATCCGGAGCGTTTCGCGGTGATGGGACAATTTCCGCCAACACAACCGGAATTGCGACATTTGATCCGTGGCTGGAAGAATCAGCCGGGCATGCTTGGCTTGCGTTGGGCCTTGCTGCACCCGGAAGAACAGGTGTGGCTGCGCGATGGTACGCTGGATTGGTTGTGGCCGGCGGCGGAGCAAGAAGGTTTGCCGATTTCCTGTATGGGCGGCCTTTTCCTGAAGGAGTTTCGTGAAATTGCAGAGGCACATCCAAATCTGAAAATGATCCTGGATCATTGCGGCCTGGTGCGGACCGGCCAGGATGAAGCGGCCTTTGCCAAGCTGGATGAATTGGTAGCACTGGCGAAGCTGCCCAATGTTGCTGTGAAGGCAACCGGTGCGCCGCATTATTCAACGCAGGGTTATCCCTATCGCAATATCCATGATGGCTTGCAGCGGATTTTTGATGCCTTCGGGCCGAAGCGTTTTTTCTGGGGCACGGATATCACCCGGATGCCGTGCAGCTATCGCCAATGCGTGACCTTCTTCACCGAGGAATTGCCTTGGCTGAAGGGCGAAGACCTTGAATGGGTGATGGGCCGCGCGGTGTGTGAGTGGCTCGGGTGGGAATTGCGCTTCGATTGAAGCGCTTTTCCTATTCCGCGCGGATATTATTGGCTTCGATCACCGTCTTCCATTTGGCGCGATCGCGTTGGATGGTCGCCACCATTTCCTCAATCGTGCCGCCGCGCGGCTGGTAGCCGAGTGAAATCAGGCGCTGCGCCACTTCGGGATTTTGCAGGGCGCGATTCACCTCAGCGTTCAGTCTTTCCAGAATGGGGCGCGGTGTGGCGCCTGGGGCGGCGATGCCGAACCAATTATCGGCGGCAAATTCCGGCAGGCCGGAAGCGGCAATGGTGGGCACGCCCGGCAGCACGGGTGAGGGCGGGACACTGGTAAAAGCAATCGCCCGCACCGCGCCGGAGCGGATATGCGGTAGGATTTCCGCCAGATTGCCGAACATCATATCCACGCGCCCGGCGATGATTTCCGCAATGGCGGGCGGGCCGCCGCGAAAGGGGACATGCACCATGCGAATGCCGGCCATATTCGTGAATTGCGCGGCCCAAAGCTGATAGGAACTGCCAACGCCGGAAGAACCATAGGTGAGTTTATCGGGATTGGCGCGGGCGTAATCAATAACCTCCTGCACCGTGGTGAAGGAGGTTTTGGCTGAGACATAAAGCAGATTATCCAAGCCCGCGATGATGACGCTTTGCGCAAGGTCTCGGTCTGGATTGAAGTTCAGCGTGACACCCGGCATGATGGGCGATGTCGCGGCAATGCTCATGGTTTGCAGCAGCAGCGTATACCCATCTGGCCGCGCGGCGGCGACGGTGCCAGCAGCGATCAACCCATTGGCGCCGGTGCGGTTTTCCACCGTGACCGGCTGGCCCAGCGCATCACGGAGCTTTTCAGCAAATAGCCGCGCGAGGATATCGGCGCCGCCACCTGGCGGAAAGCCATTGATGAGCGTGATGGGCTGGGCGGGCCAGTTCTGTGCTTGGCTTGCTGGGGATGTGACCAACAAGGCCAAAGCCGTCAGGGTCAGCATGAACCATTTGCGCATCTTGGCTTCCTTCTGCATCGCCACGCCTTGTCTGCGGTGCTTGCCGAAGCTTGCCAGGATCAGGGCTGGATGCAAGCCCAAAAGGGGGCTTTGAAATACGCGCACTTCGCCTATCATGCTTGGCAAAGGGGAAGCGCGATGAAAGCTGATTACGTTATCGTTGGTGGTGGTTCGGCCGGTTGTGTGCTGGCCAATCGCCTTTCGGAAGACCCAGGCAATCAGGTGCTGCTGATTGAAGCGGGCGGCAAGGATTGGAACCCGCTGATCCATATCCCTGCTGGCTACATGAAATTGCTCGATCACCCGACGCTGACTTGGGGCTTCAAGGCAGATCGCAATTCCGGATTGAATGGGCGCGAAATCAATTATCCGCGCGGCCGGGTGCTGGGTGGATCAAGTTCGATCAATGGCATGATCTATATCCGGTCTCAGCCGGAAGATTATGATCACTGGTCGCAGCTTGGAAATCGCGGCTGGTCTTCGGGCGATGTGTTGCCTTACTTCAACAAATCCGAGAAATGGCAAGGGCCGGATAAGGCGGCGCATGGCAAGGATGGCTTGCTTTATACCTCGCCATCGCAGGACCAGCCGGAATTGTGTCAGGCGGCGATTGAAGCGGGCCAGCAGATGGGCTGGGATTTCCGCGATGATTTGAACGATCTGCCGCATGGGCTTGGCGATCATATCGGCTGGGTGCAGCAGACGCGCGGCGGGCGGTTCCGTGCGAGTGCCGCGCGATCCTATCTGCGCCCGGCCATGGGGCGGCCCAATCTGCGCGTGGTGACCAATGCGTTGGTGCATCGCGTAGTGTTCGAAGGCAAGCGCGCGGTCGGCGTCGAGTTTTCCCGCGCCGGTGTCGCTGAACGCGCCGATGCGGCGGTGGAGGTTATTCTCTCCGCCGGTGCCATTGGTTCACCACATATCCTGCAGCTTTCTGGCGTGGGGGATGCAGAGCATCTGGCCGGCCTTGGCATTCCGGTACTGCATCAATTGCGCGGCGTGGGGCGGAACTTTCAGGATCATTTCCTGGTGCGCGTGCAGGCCGTGGTGAAGGATGTGGCGACGCTGAATGAACGCACGCGCGGCCTGCGCCTGGCCGGTGAGGTGCTAAAATTCGCTGTCTTGGGGCGCGGGGTGCTGACCTATGCGGCATCGCTTCTCGCGGCTTCCTTCAAGGCTTTGCCGGAAAGTGCGACGCCCGATATGCAGGCG
>CALRPR020000117.1:0-6866 GCA_943370125.1 Allobosea thiooxidans
CACAGAAACCTCAACCGACAAACCCCGCGATACGCAACACAAAACCGGAAAGGCAGTCCGGGAGTGAAGCCGCGTCAGCAATTCGCCTCAGCAGAAAATGGAGGCAGACAATCAACCAGGCGCAGGGGATCGTGAATAATGCGGGCTAGTCCCGTCGGTGCGGCAAACAGGGTAAAGAGCGATGCCACCGCGGAAAAGCGCAAGAATTTCGCCCTGGAAAAAAGGCTCTTGCGTGAAACTGCGAAGCACTGCCCATCCACCCTGGCTATCACCAATGACGAAGCTTCGGGACGGGTCCGCACCTGCCATATCGCGTAACCATCGCCCGGCGGCGATTACATCCAATACACGCATATTGACGCCGAACCGTGTGCCCGTGGCCCAATTCTCTTCCTGCCCACGGCTCCAAAAGCTGTCCAGGATAAGGACATTCGCATTCAGTTTTTGGCGGAGCCAGAGCGCAGTGGCGAAATTTGTTGGGACAAGGCCGTGGCCCCCATGAATCACGACAAAGGTTGGTCGGCCGGTGACGCCTTGTGGGTGAGGATTCCACGATGCAAGCAACAAGCCCTGACCATTGAATGCCGGAATAATGGGCCGCATTTCCGCGAGTTCAACGCGTGTTGTGTTGTTCCGAAGCGACCAGCTTCCCCGCAATGGTCGTGCTGGAGCATCGCTGACGGTGATAGGTGGTTGAAAATATGGAACATCGTTGACGGAGAATTCCCTGGAACAACCTCCAAGAAACGCGAAAAGGTAAGCACCCAAAATCAATCTGACCAAAGCTTTAGTGTAACTGTACCGCCCGAAAATCATCAAAGGCAGCCATCTGTCGCGCACGATGGCGTCAAAGCGCCTCTATAGCCCGAGACCATGAGAACTATTTCAATCACGCGCGGCGTGTCGCCGCCCGTTTCGCCGGCGCAGCGGCTTTTTTTGCGTTGATGCGTTCGCGCAATTCCTTGCCTGGCTTGAAATAGGGCACGGATTTCGGTTCGACTGGCACGGATTCCCCGGTCCGAGGATTGCGCCCGGTGCGGCCTTCGCGCGATTTCGTGGAAAAAGCACCAAAGCCGCGCAATTCCACACGATCACCGCGCGCAAGCGCCGCAGTAATTTCACCAAAAATCGTCGCCACAATCGCTTCCACATCGCTTTCGCGCAAATGTGGGTTGCTCGCGGCCAATTGCGCGATCAGTTCCGATCTCGTCATGCCGGGTTTTCTCCCTAAGCGTTTTTATCCGGCACCCATAGTCGTTGGAGCGCCCTTGAGCCTCACCTATTGGGACAAATCCACAAAGCCGCAGGTTATGCCTGAAATGCCCTATCTGGAAAGCTGCCAGACCGCGCGCGGGGCGTCAACGCCAAACCATTCTGTCATAAGCGTTTTTACAAGGCCGCCCACAAACCGGTTAAGGAATTTCTCCACCTTGTCGCGCGGTTCCAGATCTCGCACCGGCAGCGCTTCCGCGACACCCTTCTGGGCGGCGAGCCAGGCGCGGGCCTCGGCTTCCCCGCCAATGGCGTCAATGAGGCCCAGGGGCAGCGCCTGGCGCCCGGTAAAGACCCTGCCATCGGCCAAGGGGCGCACGCGCGCTTCATCCATGCGCCGGCCATTGGCCACGATTGCGATGAATTGGCCGTGCAAATCTTCCAGAACGCGCATCATCTCCGCCCGCCCCTGATCGGTCAGCGGCTGGAAAGGGTTGGGCTGCGCCTTGAAGGGCCCGGTCGCCAGGATATCGGGGCGGACGCCAAGCCTCGCCATCAATTCCGAGACATCGAAGCTTTGCAGCAGGACGCCGATCGAACCCGTGATCGTCGCCTCCCGCGCCAGCACATGCTGCGCGGGCATGGCGATCATATAGCCGGCTGAGGCTGCGGTGCCGCCCATCAGCGCCACAATGGGCTTTTTCTCAGCAAAGCGCTTGAGCGCGCCATGCAAAGCCTCACCCCCCGCCATGCTGCCGCCGGGGCTGTCTATCACCAGCAGCATGGCGCGGGCGGAAGCATCGCGGCTGGCTTCTTCGATCACTTCCAACAGGCGGCGGTCTTCGGTGATCACGCCTTCAATGCGGAGCCTGAGCACATGATCATTGGAAGCAAGGCCGCCCAGGCTGCCTCTGCCGAACATGAGTGCAAGCGCGGCGATCACGCCAAGCACCGCAAGCGTGCGCCAAAGACTGACACGGCGCGACAGGCGGCGCCGTTCGGCGATGAGATCGGCTTCAATTGACATGAGTTGTTTGTGGCGCGCGGCGCGCGTTGGGGCAAGGGGCTTGAGCATTTTCAAGCCAAGCGGAATCGCTTGGCGGCTCGGAAAATGCGATCAAACAGAAATTTAGTGCGTTTCCGGTGAAGGAATATGAACGGAAAACGCACTAAAATGAAAAACCCCGGGGCGTCGCCACCCCGGGGCTGATAGTCTGTCGGTCGTGACCCCAGGGATTATTCTTCCCCGGCAGTTTCCCGGCGGCGGCGGATGGCCGCGCCCAGAATATCACCGAGCGAGGCACCAGAATCGGCCGAGCCATATTCGCGCATGGCTTCGCGTTCCTCTTCCACTTCCTTGCCCTTGACGGTCAGCGTCAGGCGGCGCGCAGCGCGGTCCACCGCAGTGACCTTCGCATCCACCTTTTCGCCAATGGCGAATTTGTCGGGACGCTGGTCGCCACGGTCGCGGGCCAATTCAGCGCGACGAATGAAGCCGGTAAGCACTTCATCCACCTTCACTTCAATGCCGTTCTGCTCAACCTTGGTGACGATGCAGGTGACAACATCACCCTTGCGCACGCGGTCCAGCACTTCGGCGGCCGGGTCGGCCTGAAGCTGCTTGATGCCGAGCGAGATGCGTTCCTTCTCAACATCCACATCCAGCACCTTCCCCTTGACCATCTGGCCCTTGCTGTAATGCTGCATCGCGGCTTCGCCGGCTTCGTCCCAGGAAATGTCGGACATGTGAACCATGCCGTCGATTTCCGCGCCGACACCGATGAACAGGCCGAATTCGGTGATGTTGCGAATTTCGCCTTCGATGGTGGAACCCACCGGATGCGCTTCCACGAACAGCTCCCACGGATTGCCCTGCGCCTGCTTGAGGCCCAAGGAAATGCGGCGCTTCGGTTCATCCACATCCAGGATGATCACATCCACCTGTTCTGAGGTGGAGACGATCTTGCCGGGATGCGCGTTCTTTTTGGTCCAGGACATTTCGGACACATGGACCAGGCCTTCAACACCGGCTTCAAGCTCCACAAACGCGCCGTAATCGGTGATGTTGGTAACGCGGCCAGAGAATTTCGCGGCAACCGGGTATTTGAGCGCCACACCATCCCAAGGATCGGACATCAGCTGCTTCATGCCAAGGCTGATGCGCTGCGTATCCTGGTTGAAGCGGATCACCTGTACCTTCACCGGCATGCCGATGGTCAGCGCTTCGGATGGGTGGTTGATGCGCCGCCAAGCGATGTCGGTGACATGCAGCAGGCCATCCACGCCGCCCAAATCCACGAAGGCGCCGTAATCGGTGATGTTCTTCACAACACCGTCCAGGATCATGCCTTCCTTGAGGCCCTGGATCAGCTCGCTCCGCTGTTCGGCGCGGGTTTCTTCCAGCACGGCGCGGCGGGAGACAACGATATTGCCCCGCGCGCGATCCATTTTCAGGATCTGGAAGGGCTGCGCATTGCCCATCAGCGGCATCACATCACGCACCGGGCGGATATCCACCTGAGAGCCCGGCAGGAAGGCAACCGCCCCGCCAAGATCAACGGTGAAGCCACCCTTCACGCGGCCGAAGATCACGCCATTCACGCGAATGCCGGCCTGGTGGGATTTTTCGAGAGTCGTCCAGGCTTCCTCGCGCCGCGCCTTTTCGCGCGACAGCACGATGGAACCATCGCGATCTTCATAACGCTCGACGAAAAGCTCATAGACATCGCCGGACTTCACTTCGGCCTTCTGGCCCGGGGCGGCGAATTCCTTGAGCGGGACGCGGCCTTCGCTTTTCAGGCCGACATCTAGAACCGCGAAATCGCCATCAATGCGCAATACGCGCCCGGTGACGACAGAGCCGGCAAAACCCGTATCCGGGCCAAGCGTGGCATCGAGAAGTGCAGCAAAATCCTCCTCGCCGGCATAGGCGAGGCTGGTGGCAGTAGCCATGAAATTTATGTGTCCTGTACGGGCCGCAGCTGCGGCCATTTTGTCTGCGCCCTTCCACCCTTGGGGGAAACACGGCTTGGCCCCGGCGCTTTGCGCTGGCAGGCCCAGATGGGGCGGGCGGGATAACGGTCCGCCCTTTGCCGGCCCAATGATGGGCGCTGCACCGATTTGCACCGGAGCAGGATGCGGGATGCTTAGAGCCTGACAGCTTGGCGCGTCAAGCGGAATCAAGCCTTTTGCGGATCAATGCCAGGGCGGCGTTGAAGGCTTGCTCAGCATTCAGCGCGGTTGTGTCTATTTCGATGGCATCCGGGGCGGGTTTCAGCGGCGCCACGGGGCGATTGGCGTCTTGCGCGTCGCGGTCTCGGATTTCAGCTTCCACCTGGGCGGGGTCGGCGGTGACACCGCGGGCGGCGAGTTCCAGAAAACGGCGGCGGGCGCGTTCGGCCACACTCGCGGTGATGAACAGCTTCACTGGCGCATCGGGGAAAACCACGGTGCCGATATCCCGCCCATCCAGCACAGCGCCCTCGGTGGCGCCGAAGCGGCGCTGGAAATCAAGCAGGGCGGCGCGCACGGCGGGGATGGCGGCGACCTTGCTGGCGGCCATGTCAGCCAAGGAACCGCGCAAATCGCCTCGTGCGAGGTCTTCGGGCGTGAGCGCGCGGGCCTCGGCTTCCGCCATACGGGCATCCTGGGGGTCTATGCCGCGATCCAAAACGCGCCGGCCAACGGCGCGATAGAGCAGGCCAGTATCGAGGTAAGGCAGCCCAAGCTCAGCCGCGAGGCGCCGGGCAAGCGTGCCCTTGCCCGCGGCGGCGGGGCCATCAACCGCTATCACTGACCCGGCGGGCAGCTTCATGCGGCGCGGATCGCGTCCGACCCGGCCAGGCGGTTCATCAGCGCGGCAAAGCCAGGGAAGGAGGTATCAATGAAGCTGGCGTCATCCACCGTGACGGGGTTTTGCGTGGCAAGGCCCATGACCAGGGCGGCCATGGCGATGCGGTGATCCATATGCGTGGTGACCAGCCCGCCGCCGGCGGGCGGTGCGCCCGTGCCATGGACCAGCAGGTCATCGCCTTCGATGCTGACCTTGGCGCCATTGGCTTCAAGCAGCGCAGCGGTGGCGGCCAGCCGATCGCTTTCCTTGACGCGCAATTCGGCAAGGCCGCGCATGCGGGTGGTGCCCCGCGCGAAGGATGCCGCCACGGCCAGGATTGGGTATTCATCAATCATCGAAGGCGTCCGGCCGGGCGGCACATCCACAGCTTTGAGCGCGGTATATTCGCCGATGATATCGCCCACCGCCTCACCGCCTTCGATCCGTGCGTTTTCGATCCTGAGGGCGGCGCCCATTTCACGGAGCGTGGTAAAAAGCCCGGTGCGGAGCGGGTTCAGCCCGATCGGCGTCAGGCTGATGCGCGAACCCGGCACCAAAAGTGCCGCGACCAGCGGGAAGGAGGCTGAGGAGGGATCGCCCGGCACCTTGATCGGCGCGGCCTTCAGTTCCGGCTGGCCATCCAGGCGCACCACGCGGCCTTCGGCAGTGTCTTCGACCGCCACCATGGCGCCGAAATGGCGCAGCATGTTTTCCGTATGATCGCGCGTCGGTTCCGGTTCCACCACGCGGGTGGTGCCTGGCGCACAAAGCCCAGCCAGCAGACAGGCGCTTTTCACCTGGGCCGAGGCGACGGGCAGGCGGTAATCGAGCGGTAGAGGGTCAACGGCACCCCGCACCGCCAGCGGCAGGCGCCCGCCCTCACGGGTCCAGAATTGCGCCCCGGTCGCGGAAAGCGGATCGGTCACGCGCTTCATGGGCCGGCGCCGGAGCGAAGCATCGCCCGTCATCACCGCGAATAACGGATGGCCGGAGAGCAAGCCCAGCAATAGCCGCGCCGCGGTGCCGGAATTGCCCATATCCAACACATCGGCGGGTTCGGTCAGGCCGCCCACGCCGCGGCCCGAAACCCGCCATTGGCCGGGGCCAAGCTTTTCCACTTCTGCGCCGAGTGCCCGCATGGCGGCGGCGGTGCGGAGCACATCCTCGCCTTCCAGCAGGCCGGTGATATCGGTGGTGCCCACCGCCAGCGCGCCGAACATGAGCGCACGGTGGCTGATGGATTTATCGCCCGCCACGCCGGCTTGGCCGGAGAGCGGGGCGGTGGGTTTGCTGGCGCGGAAGGGGCGGGGGGCGGCGGTGGACATGGGGGCCGTTTGACATGGCAGGGCCGGGCGTGGCAATGCGCGCCACCCTATTTTCCGGGTCGCGTCGCGGATTGGCTGATTCTATCTGCCTGGCCATGGCGTGCCCAACCATATACCGCGCCCTGCGGTCTTCATGAGGCGTTTCCATGGCAAAGCCCGAACTCGGCCTGAAGCGGACCTGCGTAGGTTGCGGCGCGAAGTTCTACGACATGACGCGTAGCCCGGCGCATTGCCCGAAATGCGGGGTCGAACAGCCGGCCGATCAGCCGCGCGTGCGGCGCGGTGCGGCGAATATACCCGATGAGCGGCTGAAAAAGGCCCCCGGCACCCCAGCGGCAGAGCCCGATGATATCGAAGTGGAAGATATCGAAGGCGATGAGGCGATTGAAGACGCCGAGGAGCTGGAGGATGATGCCGAGGATATCGCGGAAGATATCGAAGTCGGCACGGATCGCGACGAAGAACACTGAAGCTTAGCGCCTGCGCCAATCCCCTGT
>CALRPR020000118.1:0-6518 GCA_943370125.1 Allobosea thiooxidans
GGCTTGAAATGCTCGCCATCACGCGCGGCGCCAGCGTTTTGCGCATGAAGGGAATTCTGAACCTGCAAGGGGAGGATCGGCCAGTGGTTCTGCATGGCGTGCAGCATGTGTTTCACCCGCCGGAACGCCTGGCCGCCTGGCCGGCAGGGCATGATCGGCAATCCCGCCTTGTCTTCATCCTGCGCGATCTGGACCGGGCCGTGGTGGAAGAAGGCTTGGCCGCCTTCCTGCAAGCGGCACGCGATAAGGCAGCGCTGGCCGCCGGCGCGAAATGATTCCGCCGCGCGGCAATCTCCGCTAATAACCCGCCATGCCCCCTGCCCCTTTGACCTTCGAAACCCTCTCTGGCGCAGCGCTCACCGCGCGATTGGATGCGCTGGCCGGTCTGCGCATTCGTGTCTTTCGCGAATGGCCGTATCTTTACGATGGCGATGCGGCGCATGAGGCGCGCTACCTTGCAGCCTATGCGCAAAGCCCCGGCGCCTTGGTGGTGGCGGCCAGCACGGCGCAGAGAGAGGCCGTTGGCATGGCCAGCTGCCAACCGGGGCATGAAGCCAGCGAAAAGCTCCGCGCTTCCTGGACTGCGGCAGGGCTTGATGCGACGACGCTATGTTATTTTGGTGAGAGTGTTTTGTTGCCGGAATATCGCGGCCAGGGTGCGGGCGTGCGCTTCTTTCAGGAACGCGAAGCGCATGCGCGCCGCCTCGGGCTTTCCATCGCTGCCTTCTGTTCCGTAGTGCGCAATGAAAATGACCCGCGTCGGCCGCGCGATTACACGCCGCTGGATAAGTTTTGGCGTAATCGCGGCTATGAAGCGCGGCCAGATATCTCCACCGTCATGTCCTGGCGCGAGGTGGGCGATACCCGCGAAACACCGCATGTGCTTTCCTTCTGGATCAAGCGGCTTTCATGACGGAAGCCGCCCCCATCCGCCTTGGCTTGCTGCAATATCCGGTGGGCCGCCCAGCCTCCATCGCGGCATTCGCGCTAGCGCTTGATCGCTGGCTGGAAGAAGGCCGCGCGCAGGCGGATTTGCTGGTGCTGCCGGAATATGCCGCGGTGGAACTCGGCGCCGGGCTTAATGGTGGCGAGGCCACTGAAGCTGCAGAGCTTGCCGCCATGATCACCGCCGCACCGGACATCCTGAGCGCGATGCGCGATGCCGCGCGACGCCACCGCATTTGGCTACAGCCCGGCAGCTTGCCAATGCGCGCACCCGATGGTCGCGTGGTTAATCGTGCGCCTTTGATCACGCCAGAAGGCCGCGTCGCCTTTCAGGATAAGCGCGCCATGACGCGGTTTGAGACTGAACGCTGGGGCATCAGCCAAGGCGCTGATCCAAATGTGTTTGACACGCCCTGGGGCAGGATTGGCATTTCCATCTGCTATGATATCGAATTTCCGAAGCATGCGCGGGTTCAGGTGATGGCCGGCGCCTGGCTGATCCTCGCACCTAGCTGCACGGATACGCTCGCTGGTTTCAACCGCGTGCATTTCTCGGCGCGCGCGCGCGCCCTGGAGAACCAATGCTATGTTGCGATCACGCCAACCATTGGCGAAGCGCCGTGGTCAGCGGCGCTTGATGTAAATCGTGGCCGCGCCGGCGTTTTCGGCCCTATGGATCGTGGCTTTCCTGCCGATGGTATCCTCGCCGAAGGCCAGATGGATGCGCCAGGTTGGGTGTTTTGCACGCTCGATCCAAGTTTGATCGAAGCCGTGCGGCGCGATGGCGCTGTGCTCAATCATCGCGATTGGCCAAGGGCGCCCTTTGGCTCACCCAAATCCGCGAACTTCGCATGACGCTGATCTATATCATCGCCGGAGAGGCTTCGGGCGATGTGCTCGGTGCGCGGCTGATTGCGGCTTTGCGCAAGGCCCGCCCTGATTTGAGCTTCGCCGGCATTGGCGGCGAACGCATGGCCGAACAGGGCATGCCAAGCCTTTTTCCCTACCGCGAATTGGCGCTGATGGGCTTGCTGGAAGTGCTGCCGCGCATTCGGCAATTGAAGCGCCGCCTGGCCGAGACCGAAGCCGATATCCTCACGCGCCAACCCGCCCTGCTGGTCACGATTGACAGCCCCGGCTTCACGCTGCGGATAGCGGAGGCCGTGAAGCCCCGCGGCATCCCGGTGATGCACTACGTCGCACCTCAGGTCTGGGCCTGGCGGCCGGGGCGCGTCAAGAAACTCCGGCACAAGATTGATCATTTGCTGTGTCTGCTGCCTTTCGAGCCCGCGTTTTTCGAAGCGGCAGGCATACCCGTAACTTTCGTGGGCCATCCCGTGCTGGAAAGTGGGGTGGATCAGGGCAATGCCGCGCGTTTCCGCGCCCGCCATGGGCTGGCGGCAACCGATCGCCCGCTGATCATCATGCCTGGCAGCCGGCGCATTGAAGCAACGCGCTTGCTGCCGATTTTTGGCGCCACCTTGAAGGCCGTTTTGCCACAAAACCCAGCGCTGCGCCCAGTGGTCGCTGTCTCACCTATAGTTGCGCCGCTGGTACGCGAGGCGACGGCGCAATGGCCCGCTGCACCCATTCTGGTGGAAGACATCGCCGATAAGCATGATGCCTTTGCGGCAGCGGCAGAAAACGGCGCGGGGTTGATCAAATCCGGCACCTCATCGCTTGAAATGGCGGTGGCTGGCGTGCCGCATATCGTTGCCTATCGCGTCAATCCCATCACGGCGGCGATTGCGCGGCGGCTGATCAAGGTGCCGCATGTCTCGCTGGTCAACCTGCTCTGCGCGCGCGAAGTGGTGCCGGAATGCATTCAGGAAAACTGCACTCAGGAAAAACTGACCGCCGCGCTCTTACCGCTTTTGCAAAACCCCGCATCCATCGCAGCGCAGCGCCAGGGTTTCGCGGAAACCCTGGCCAAACTACGCGCCCCTGAAGGCTTCCCATCCGACTCCGCAGCAGCAGCGGTACTCGCCGCGCTGCCTTAATCGGCCTCAGGGCTGCATATGCGCCCCACCGCACTGCACCCAATTCTGCCCAGTAATGAAGGAAGCCCCATCGGACAGCAGGAAGCAGATCAAGGGCGCCACTTCCGATGGCAGAGCCACGCGATTGAGCGGAATACGCGCCAGCGTGCGCTCACGGAAACGCTCTGAACGGATAACCTCGGTCATCGGCGTTTCCACCGTACCGAAGCCCACACTATTCACGCGAATGCCATACCGCGCCCATTCGCTCGCCGCTGTCATGGTCACGCCGAAAAGCCCAGCCTTGGCGGCGGAATAATTCACCTGACCAATGCTGCCGCGCTTGCCCGCGGTCGAGGAGATATTCACAATCGCACCGGGGCGTTCATCACCGGCACGCGCACGCTCGATCATATGCTTGCCCACCGCCTGCTGCATCAAATGGCAGGCCGTCAGGTTCACATTAATCACTTCCTGCCATTGGCGGAGCGTCATTTTCTCGATCATCGCGGGGCGCGTGATGCCGGCGCAATTCACCAGGCCATGCACGGCGCCGAAACGCGCCACGGCATCGGCCACGCATTGCGGCCCAAATTCTTCCTCACTCACATCGCCTTCAATGGCCATGGTGTGATCACCCGCCAAGTCTTCCGCCACCTGCATCAGGGTTTCGCGATTGCGTTCCACTATCACCAGATTGCCGCCAAGCCCCAGCACCAATTCTGAGATGGCACGGCCAATACCCTGCCCCGCGCCGGTTACGATGATGGTCTTGCCCGTCAGCGCCATCGGATTCATCATGATCGTTTCCTTCCTTATCCCGTCTGCAAAAATTGTTTTCAATTCAACCGCAAGCCGCGGATCAATTCCGGGCTTGGCTTGGCGTCACCGCGTTCAACGCGCTTCACAATGTCGGTCAGCGCGGCATTCGCCGGCGCATCAATGCCAATCGTCGCCCCCTTATCCACGACAAAGCCGTTCAGATATTCAATCTCCGTCCGACGGCCCTTCACCATATCCTGGCCCATGGATGGCCGATGCGCGCCGCCACCACCCTTGGATGTTTCAGCCAGCCGATGCTCATCATAGCTCTGGCGCGCTGCCGCATCGCCTTCGCCGGCGCGGGCGATGATTTCGGGATCCAGGTGAAAAACCTCCTCCAGATCATAGCCAAGCGCCTGGCCAATGCGGATCGCCTCAGACCCCAAACGCGCCGCAAAACCGCGAATGGCATCATCCGCCACCATGTCGCGCGTGGTCAGCCCGGTGCAGGCAGAAAGCCCATTGCCCATGACATTGGCAACCAGCTTGGACCAGCGCTCACCCCAAAGATTGCTGGTGGTCAAGGCACTATCCGTCAGCCCGACAAGCTTCGTGATATGTTCAGCGCGCGGTGAAATCCGCCCATGCGGTTCGCCCACGCGAAACACGGTATGCGATGTTCCGCTTTTGCCCGCCGCGCGCCGCACATGGCCAGGCTCCGCCAATTCTACCGTGATAAGGCTGGCAATCGCGCCCAGCACCCTGCCCCAGCCGACAATGCCCGCGATCACTTCTTCATTGATGCAATTCTGCAAGGATACCACGTAGCCACTGGGCGAGAGATACTGCGCAATCATCGTCGTCGCCCAAGCGGTATCGTAAGACTTCATGCACATGAAGGCGATATCTATCGGCTTTTCTTTCGCCAGAGACTGCACTTCCGTCAAATGCAGCGCGCGCGGCTTCACCGTGAATTCCGGCACGTCGCGCAAATGGGTGATCTTGAGGCCCGTCTTACGCATCGCCTCCACATGTTCGGGCCAGGGGTCAATGAAGGTCACATCCTCCCCCGCCTGGACCATATGCGCGCCGGCATAACCGCCAACCGCACCCGCACCGAAAATCGCTATTCTGGGCTTCATCGCGTTTCCCCTATTTGAAGTTGCGCGATGCTCCGCCCGGAATCGCGCGGCGGCAAGAGGGGGGTCAGGTAGCGGCTCGAATCGCTTCCTCAATCGCGAGCGCCCATTTCAACGCGCGCCGCCCCGCAGCCCCATCCACCACCACCGGCCCGCGCCCCTGGCAGGCAGCGACAAAAGCCGCTTGTTCAGCTTCAAGGCTGTCATGATCCGTCCAGGTACCGCGATCTATGCCATGGCCGGGCATGGTCTCAACCGCCTCCGCCCCGCCGCGCCGCAGCACGGCAAGGGACCGCGTCAGGAAATCAACCGCCATCTCGCCTTCCGTCCCCAGCACGCGCAGCCGCCTTTCCATGGCAAGCGAAACGCGGGAAGCAGTGATGGAAGCCGCCCGCCCGCCGGAAAAGCGCAGCCGCGCCACGGCGAAATCGGGATGGTCAGATGCTATGGCCGCCCCGACGGCCTCCACCGCCTCCGGCTCGCCGCCCGCCAATTCCATGACCAGGTCCAGATCATGGATCATCAGGTCCAGCACCACGGAGACATCCAGGCTGCGCGGGCGGAAGGGCGCGGCGCGCACCGCTTCAAAAGACAGCGCCCGCCCGCCGGAAGGCGTCGCCATCACGGTCCGGAAGGCCGCCGAGAAGCGCTCAATATGCCCCACTTGCAAGACTCGCCCCTGGCGCGCGGCGAGCGCAATCAGCCGATCCGCCTGATCCAAGCTCGCCGCGATGGGCTTTTCGATAAAGACATGCCGCCCCGCCGTCAGGGCCTGTTCGGCCAGCGCATAGTGAAAGCGCGTGGGCGCGGCGATGATCACGGCCTCCGCCGTTGCGATCACGGCGTCCGGCGAAAGCGCCGGGGCGCCGACCTCCCCCGCGATCTGCGCAGCCCGGTCAGCCGAGGCATCATGCAGGCCAATCAGGTGGATGGCGGGGTTGGCGGCGGCCTTGAGCGCATGGAATCGGCCAAAATGGCCAACCCCCAAAATGCCGAGGCGAAGCGGGGCGGGGTTCACATTCATGCTTAGAAGCTACACCTAAGCGGGGCGGGCTTGCATCCCCTGAGGTGCGTCGCCATTGTCCGCCCGCTCAACCAGGGGATTCCACCAGCCCATGCTTCATTTCGCGCGCTGGAAACAGGCTGTTATTCTCGGCGTTTGTCTGCTCGGGGTGCTTTTGTGCCTGCCGAACCTCATGCCGCGTTCGGCCTTCCCCTCCTGGATGGAACCCCGCCAGATCAGCCTCGGCCTCGATTTGCGCGGCGGGTCCTATCTGCTGCTGGAAGTGGATTTGAATACCGTTGTGCGGGAAAGGCTGGAATCCGCGGTGGATGGCGTGCGCGGCAAGCTCCGCACCGCCAATATCCGCTATGTGAATCTGGCCGCCGATGGGCCGAACCGTCGCATGGGTTTCCGCGTGCTGGACACAGCGCAGGTCAGCGCCGCAGCGGCGGCTTTGCGTGAATTGGCCGAACCCGTGACACTCCCCACCGGCCAGAATGTCCCGGATATTGAGGTCACGACTGCCCCTGATGGCACCGTCACCGCGAGCCTTACGGAGGCGGGGCTGCGCGCCAAGGCCAGCGCAGCGATCGAACAATCCATTGAAATCATCCGCCGCCGCGTGGACGAAAACGGCGTTGCCGAAGCGCTGATCGCCCGCCAGGGTCAATCACGCATTCTGGTGACACT
>CALRPR020000119.1:0-6425 GCA_943370125.1 Allobosea thiooxidans
CGGGCAATCAGCGACTTGCCAGAAACAGGTGACAGGCCGGGCAGAGATGGGGTAGTTTCCGTCACGGCGGGTGTGGCCTTTGAATGCGTGGGTTTTGAAATTCAACAGCAAAATCATACGATATTTCAAAAGGATATACCACATCCGCCAACTCTTGGTGAATAATGCGGGCTAGGTACTTATCAGTTCTGGCCAACGGCGTCTAATCCTTTCGCGAGCATCGACGTGGGAAGTGCTAGTAGACCAATCGCAGTCGATTTAGACTCGGATGGAGATCAGGACCTCGTCGTTGGGAATTATGACGGTACACTGCGAGTATGGCAAAATACGACGAGCCGCGCGAGCGTAAACGTAACAGTTTCGCGAGAGGATGATGGCCCCCCGACTATCATTTCAGGCAATAATACAAGCTTCCGCGAAAATCAGACAGGCATTGTTTATCAGGCTTTGGCAGGCGGTCCCGATGCAAATTCTGATATTGTTTGGTCCATCGGAGGCACTGATTCAGCCCTGTTTACCATAGATACGTCCTCGGGTGCTGTACGTTTCATCTCTGCTCCGGATTTTGAAAGGCCGCTCGATAACAATAACGATAACATATACCATATCACTGTGAGCGCTGATGACTCTATTAATCTCCCTCTGAGTAAGTCAGTGATCATTGCAATCGAGGATGTACGAGAGCCATCGCAACTAACTGGCCTTAACTCAATCGCTGCTTTTGGGGAAAATACTGTAAATCGCCTGCCTCAATTGCTGGATGCATCGGTTTCATTTTCGCAAGGGTTCAGTCTTGCCAATAGTCGCTTAGTTGTAAGTGGACTTTTAGCAGAGGACCGCGTTTCCATATTGGGTCAAGGAAATGCGGCTGGCCAAATTGGTGTGAGCGGTACGACAATCGCCTATTCAGGAACAGCTATTGGCAGTTTCTCTGGTGGGTATGGGCAAACCTTGACTATCACCTTCAATAGCGCAGTTACCGGCGCTGCTGTTGATGCTCTAATTGAACGGCTGGCTTATGCAAATGTCAGTGATAATCCGACTTTAACACGAACTTTTGCGGTGAACGTGATCGACTCCAGCGGCGTAATGTTAAACGCCCCTCTGACTCCGCAGTTCAGTGAACTGACCGGAAATGCAAATCCATTGAAGGATATAAGAAATCAGAACAGTTATAGTTCCCCGACCTTTACGGATTTGGATGGTGATGGCGATCTTGATATCGTCATGGGGCGACAATGGGCGTATTATGGTCTCCTTGCATGGCGAAATGATGGATCCAGTTTTTCTGCACTAACTGAGACACAAAACCCCTTCCGAGATGTACGTGTCGATTATATGGCCACGCCGGTTTTTGCTGATCTCGATGGTGATAGCGATCTTGACCTTATTGTCGGCGGCGAGACTGGCACATTAAACGTGTGGCGGAAGGACAGCGCTGGCTACACTGCGCTCTCCGGCAGCGCGAACCCGTTTGTTGGGATTGATGTTGGTGACGATAGCGAACCAAGCTTTGGTGACATTGACGGCGATGGTGATCTAGATTTAGTCGTTGGTTCTAATTGGAATAATTTACGGGTTTGGGTGAAGGAAGACCTTGGGTATAGGGAACTGGTTTCGAATGAAAATCCCCTCCGTGGTGTTTTTTTCTCTCACGGTAGCCCGACGTTTGCGGATATAGATGCCGACGGCGACTCTGATATAATTGTGGGTAGCTATTCAGGCGAGTTCCTTGTTTTCCGTAATGATGGATTTGTGTTTTCAGCACTGACCGCGAACTCGAACCCCTTTCGTGGAATTTCTATCGGCTGGAATAGCTCGCCGAGTTTTATTGATCTAGATGGAGATAATCGCCTCGACCTGGTGTCGGGGAATCTGTCCGGCACACTGAATGTGTTTCGCAACATAACGGCCCTACCCAGCATTACCGTTACAGTGATGGCCGAAGACGAACTGACCGACGGCAATGATATCATCAACGCAAGCCCCGCAAATGATACGGTTGATGGTCTGGCGGGAGATGATCGGATTGACGGATTAGCGGGTGATGACTCCCTGCTTGGCGTGTCCGGGAACGATACCCTCACAGGGGGCGCTGGCGCCGATACTGTAATTGGCGGCGCAGGCGCTGACCTTTTTATCATCTCCGACACCTTCGACCGCATCATCGAAACCGCCGGCGGTGGCGCGGATACCATCATCACCTCGGTCAGCATGACCATGCAGGACCAAGTGGAGGCAATGCGTATCGCCGCTGACGTCACCGGCATCACCATCACCGGTGGCGCGGGTAATGACATGCTGATCGGCAATGGGCTGACCAATAACTTCAACGGTGGCGCCGGAGATGACGTGATCCTGGCAGGCAACGTGACGCTTGCGGAAATCTACGCCCTATTTGCAACATAGCCGCTAACCCATTCCGCGCCTCACCCCCGCGCCAAATCCCGCCGAAACCATAAAAACAGCACCAACGTCACGGCCAGCAGCGCCACGCCGAAAAGGCAGGGGATTTCTGCACTCCCGGTCACATCGCGCAGCCAGCCGGCAAAGGCCGGAAAACCGGTGCAGCCGGCGTAGAACCACACGAAATAAACCCCCAAGCCCCGTGCGCGCCGCTCCGGCGCCACGGCCTGCGCGGCCAGGGCGGAAAAAACCGTGATCGGCAGCGCATAGAATAAGCCATGCAGCAGGCTCAGCGGCGCGGCCCAGCCTGCCCCCGCATAGGGCAGCGCCAGCGCCGCCAGCGCGGCCAGGCAGGTTGTTGCAATGGTCATTGGCACCGCCACACCAGCGCGGCGTGCCAGCAAGGCGCCGGCGGGAACTGCGATGATATTGCTCCAGGACATCAGCGAAACAGCGAAGCCCGCCTCTGCCACGCCAATCCCGCGCGCCGCCAGCATGGGGGGCGCGAAGGTCACCAGCACCATGTAAGTACCATTCACCGTGGCCCAGCAGGCGCCGGCCAGGCACATGCGGCGGAATTCCGCAGGTGTCAGCGCGCTGGCGGATTGCGCCGTAGCGTTTGGGGTTTTCACCGCTGGCCCGCGCGCCAGTGCCATGGCCACAAAAGCAATGCCGCCGGCGATGAAGGCGATCTGGAAAGGAAAAGGCCAGCCAAATTCGGGCACAAAACCGGGCAGGGTGGCTTGGGTCGCGGCAATGCCAAGCGGCCAGCCCAAAACATACACCGCCATGGCGGGGAAAAGATCACGCCCCAGAAAGCGGTCCTGCACCATTTTGGTCAGCAGCAGAATGACCAATAGCGTGCCAAGCCCCATGAGCACTCGCCCGGTGACCAGTGTTGCGACATGCTCTGCCGCGGCCGATACCGCCGCCCCCAACATCAGCAAAGCGATGCCCAGCAGCACGCCGCGCCTATCCCCGAAGCGATGCGCGACAAGTCCGAGTGGATAGGCGAGCAAAAGCCCTGGAAACCAGAATAGCCCAACAATTGTCCCAAACCCCGCCCAATCCAGCGCAAAGGCTTCGACCAAGGCGGGACCGGCGGCGCCGGGCGCCTGGAACATCGCGCCCAGCGCAGCGCGCAGGATGAAGACGGCAACAAGAAAGGCAGCGGCGGTTTTCAGAACAGCCATATCAACCGCGCCTTCGCCCCGCGCCGCAGCGCCACCATCGCGTTCTGTCGGAACAATCGCGCCAACCGCCTGCCCCGCGCCGCGCTGATGCCGATGAAGCAATGCGCTTCCCACCAGCGCTTGGCGCCTCCCTGACCTTCAACGTAGTGCAGGCGCCGCAAGCGATCACGCAACGCTGCCTGGCGTCGCGCATTCCAGCCATCGGGATGGCGCCGGCTGAAGGGATTGCCGGTGGCGATGAAAACGCCTTCCTGTACGCGCCAACTTCGCAGCAGCGCATCCAAACCCGGCGCGCGCTGACCGATGCGCGCTACATGTGCCCCCGCGAAATAGCAGGAGGCGCGATAGGCCCGAAAAAGCTGCTCTGCCCGCTTCATCGCAACTGCAGCAACATGCCTTTGAGGTAAGCGCTTTCCGGCAACATGGGATGCAGTGGATGATCCGGCCCGGCACCGCCCATATGCAGGATGCGCGCTTCCCGCCCCGCACGTTGTACGCCCCAGGCGACGGCATCGGCGAATTCACCCGGTGCGACGTGATGGCTGCACGATGCGATGAAAAAGAAGCCCCCCTTTTCCACCAAAGTCGCGCCCAACCGCGCGAGCTTGCCATACGCGCGCAATGCCGCCGGTTGATCCTTGCGCGCCTTGGCGAAGGCGGGCGGGTCCGTGATGACCACGCCAAAACGCTTGCCCGCGCCCACCATGCGTTCCAAAGCCTCCAAGGCCTCGGCCTTTTGCGTTTCCACGCGATCAGCAACGTTATTGCGCTTGGCAGCTTCAAGGGCGAGTGCAAGCGCCGCTTCGCTGCGATCCAGCAGCGTCACATAGGAAGCCCCGGCGACGGCCGCGGAAATACCAAAGCCGCCCGTGTGGCAGAAGGCGTCCAGCACCGTCGCGCCATTTGCCAACCGCGCAACGCGGGCGCGATGTTCGCGCTGGTCAAAGAACCAACCGGTCTTCTGCCCGCCGAGCGGATCAACGGCGAAGGAAAGCCCGCTTTCCTCAACGGAAATCATGCCGGCTTCGCCATGCAACAGCTTGGTTTCCTCGGGCAGGCCTTCCAGGGCGCGCACGGCGCTGTCATTGCGGGAAATTACCATACTGGGCGCGATCAGGGCGTGCAGTGCTTCCAGGATCAGCGGTGTCGCGGCTTCCATGCCCGCAGTATTGGCCTGGATCGTCACCGCATCGCCGTAGCGATCAATCACCAAACCCGGCAGGCCATCGGCTTCGGCGTGGATCAGCCGGTAATGCGGGCGGTCTAACAGCTTGTCGCGCAAAGTCAGTGCTTCCTGCAGGCGCTGCTTGAACCAGGCCAGATCGCAGGCGGCATCGGGGTTGCGATCCAGCTTGCGCGCGCCAATCAGCGAATGCGGGTTGAAATGCCAAACGCCATGCTTGACGCCATCATCACCTTCCAGCCGAACAACACTGCCCGGTGGCAGCGCCTTGGCCGCCGGCGTCATGGTGATTTCATTGGAAAACGCCCAAGGGTGGCCGGCCTTCACGCGGCGGTCTCGGCCAGGGAGCAAGCGGATAACAGATGGTACGGAAGCATTCATGCGCCGGACCATGGCGGTTTGCCGCTTGTCCCGCAATGCGCAAGTCGAGACCCCCCTGCGCCTCGGGCCGCTTTTGCGACGCTCCGCTTGCTGGCAGCGGCCAAGCTCGGTAGCCTGCCTTTGCTTGATGATACGCCTGTTGCGCGCAATAGGGCGAAAAGCCCTCATAACAAAACACCGCTGCGCGCATCACGCGTAGCCTCGGGAGGATTTGGTTCATGGTCCGTCACATCGCACGCCGTCCCTTGCTGGCAGGCCTCGCCGCGTTTGGCCTGGCCAGCCCAGCATTGGCGCAAAGCGGCGCCGCGCCGCGCCCCATCACCATCATCGTTCCCTTCGCGCCTGGCGGCAGCACGGATATCGTGAGCCGCCTTTTGGCGGAACGCATGACAAGCTTGCTCGGTCAGCCGGTGCAGGTCGAAAACCGAGCCGGCGCCAATACCATTATCGGCGCTGAATTCGTGGCCCGCGCGCGGCCAGATGGCCATACGTTGCTGATGGCCGCCGGCACCACGCTCACGATCAATCCGGTCATTGTGCCCAATCTTCCCTACAAGCTTGAAGATTTCGCGCCGGTGATGCTGGCCACCACCTTTCCCTTCGGCATCATCACGCAAATGCGTGGTGGCGCGGTGGATGTGCCGGGCTGGGTTGCGGCGGCGAAGGCGCGGCCCGGGCAAATGACCTATGGCACCAATGGTCCAACAACGCTTACGAATGTCGCGATGCTGATGGTGATGGAACGGCTGGGCATCACCATGCAGGACGTTACCTATCGCGGAGATTCCGCACAGCTTGCCGCCTTCATGGCAGGTGATCTTGATGTGCTTGTTGTGTCCGGCGGCACAGCCCAGCCCGTGCATCGTGATGGCCGCGGCAGAATGATTGCCTGGACCAGCGGGCGGCGCATTGCTTCAACGCCGGATGTGCCTTCCATCGCGGAATTTGCGCCTGGCCTTGATGTATTGAGCTGGTTCGGTTTGCTCGCCCCGGCGCGCACGCCGCAGGATGTGGTGCAGCGCGTGAATGCCGCCGCGAATGAGGCGCTGAAGGATGAGAGAATTCGCGAAAGACTGATCACGGAAGGCCAGTTCCTGGCTGGCGGTTCGCCCGAAGATTTTGCCGAATTCCTCCGCCGTTCCGACACGCAATGGCGACCGATCTTGAGCAAGCTGAACGTGCCGCGCTAACTGAAGCGCTCAGCCGCGCACCGCCAGCACCACGCCGGATAACACCAGGGCCAGCGCCAGAATTTCGCGGAG
>CALRPR020000120.1:0-6343 GCA_943370125.1 Allobosea thiooxidans
ATAGCGCCTCGCCGCTCGATTTCTGGATCAGATCGGCCAATTCCTGCATTTGCCCGACAGCACGTTCATAAGTGGCCTTGGCCATTTCGGCGCGCTTCGCAGCCTGTTCCTGAATATCAGCCGGGTTTGCCATGCTGCGCATGGCATCCTGCATTTCAGCGACCGATTGCTGTACGATTTCCATATGCCGTTCAGCGACTGCGCGAGCACCTTCCAGCGCCACCTTATTAGCGGCCGAGATGGCTTCCAGATTTTTCTGCTGCGCCTTTGCAAGCGCGCTCATATCCGGCATGGCGGGCAGACGAAACTCCGCAAGGAATTTGGTCATGTCCATATTTGGCTTAAAGCTGAACGGGTCGGTCATGGGGGTGCTCCGGTGGTGAGGGGCCAGTATAGACCGCCCACGCCCAAGGTCACGAAGTTTCCGCTTCGGGTGCCGGCTCGGCAACGCCGCGCAGCAGGCCAAGCGGGCGGGCGATCCGCTCAGCCCGATCGAGCGCCGAATCCAGCGCGGCCATGGTGCTGCCCATGTCCGGGCTTTCATCGCGCGCCCAGGCGCGAATGGTGGCCAGCCACACGCCGGCAAGGCCAATGGCCAGCACCCGCGCTTGGCAGCTTTTCGCTTCAATTTCGGCCGCTTCCAGCATCCAACGCATGGCAACGCCAATATGAGGCACCAGCGCCAGCGCAAGTGCTGGATCACGGCGCATGTCTTCAAACAGGCGCAAAATGCCCGCCCGATGCGGCTGCATGGCATCCAGCCGGCGCATCAGCACATCAAACACGCGGTCCCGCGCCGAACCGCCCTGGCCCGGAATAGTGCCGGCCAGCACGGCCTGATCCATCACGCGGCCATGCAGCAGCAACAGATCAAGCCGGGTTGGAAAGCGTTCGCGCAAGGTGGCGGTATCGGTGCCCGCTTCTGCGGCCAGGCGGCGCATCGTCAGTCCAGGCCAGCCATGCGCGGCAATCACGCGCCAGAGCGCGGCGATCAGGGTTTCGTCGGTGGCGGTTTCGGTCATGGCACGGATATGGCGTTCAAAGCCTATTTCACCAGGGTCGGCGCTAGGGACCCCGACGGCAGCACATGCTCCCGCCAGGCTTGACCAAAAGCAGCGGCGGCTTGCGGCCCCTGCAAAAAGGCGGCGGTACAGGTATCACAGGGCTTCTTTTTTTCCTGTGCCCCCACCAATTCGCGCCGCCAGTCAACGGCCCTTTGACTCGCGAAGGCCTGGAAGATGCTGCCGTATTCACTCAAATTGCCGATCAGATAATCTTCATGCTCCGGTCGGTCGCTGCGGATATGGCAACAGGGCACGATATTGCCCGAAAAGCCGATGATGAAATGGGCGAAGGGGAAGAAACAGGGCGCCGTGCGTTTCGCCGCAGGTGTGATGTCTGGCAGCAACCCGCCGCGATCTGTCCCGTTGCGCATGAAGTTGATGGCGCGGGTTTCGATTTCCAGGCGCGGATGCGGCATGGCCGCGATAATGTATTCATTTGATCGTATGGTACGTATACGCGCTGCGATGCCTGCACGCACTGAAATTTCCAGCATGCGGTTGATGGCATAGATATCCGAATACTTGTCATCCTTGCGCATATGGATCGAGATGTGCAGGTAATTCAGCCCGGCTTCCGCCAAGGCTTCAAGATAAGCGGGGTCCAGATAATCGCCATTGGTGTAGATCATCAGCCTGGCATTGGGCAGAGCTTCCCGCGCTTCCCGGATGCGATCCAGAATGGCGCGATCCGCCAACGGCTCATTGTAGCTGTTCATCACAAAGTTATGGCGGAAGCCGATTTCGGCCAGGTTATCCAGCACCATCCGCCAGACCGGTTCTTCCATGCGCACATTATCGCCAAGCCGGTCGCCCACCACATTGGGGCAATAGGAACAGCGACGATTGCAATAGGAATGGGTTTCAATCTCTACCCGCCCCACCGTGCTGGCGAAGTATCGTTTCGCCGTTTCGCGGTCCGTGATGGGATTGAAAGCTGCCTGGCCAAGCTGCATCGCCGGTTTTCCTTTACCCCGCCAATTCCCTCGCCCGATCTGTGGCAGCCTGAATCGCACGTGACATGGCCAGCGGCCAGGCATCCGGTTCCATCAGCACCGCCAAGGCACGTTCCGTGGTGCCCTTGGGGCTGGTCACGGCGCGGCGGAGATCAGCGGCGTCCTGATCACTGGCGCCCAGCAGCGCGCCAGAACCCGCGACTGTTGCGCGCGCCATGCGCCGCGCCAGATCGCGCGGCAAGCCCTGTTCCACGGCGGCGGCTTCCAGCACCTCGGCCAGCAGAAACACATAGGCCGGGCCGCCGCCAGAGACTGCAGTGACGGGATTGATATGATCTTCCTGATCCACCCAGGCCACTTCGCCAATCGCGGCCAGCAGCGCATCGGCGAGTGCGCGTTGCGCGGGCGTCACTCCCGGCCCGGCAAAGGCCGCCGTAAAGCCTTGGCGGATGGCGGCTGGCGTATTCGGCATGGCGCGCACCACCGCCGTGCCCGCGCCAAGCGCTGCCTGCATGGAAGCAATCGAACGCCCCGCCATGATGGACAGAAACAAGGCCCCCTGCCCCGCAAACCGCGCATAGGCGGGCAGGCTGCTTGGCGCTTCCTGCGGTTTGATGGCCGTCACCACCGCGGCGGGGCGGAAATCGGCCGGGATGGCGGCAGCATCCGCAACCACGCGCACACGCCCGGCAAAGGCGGCCACCGCCGGCGCATGGGGTTCAACCACCACGGCGTCAGTCAGGCCTTGTTCAAGCCAGCCGGACAGCATCGCGCCGCCCATCTTGCCGCAGCCAATGAGAAGGATCGGGGGGAGTTTTTCGCTCATGGCCCCAGATTGCCTTTGAAATGAGGCGCGGGCAATCACCCCCGCGCCCAGCGCGTCAGGCTTCGCCAATGCAATCCAGCATCGCGGCGGCCAGCGCATCGGCCGGGCTTTTCCCGCCCCAAAGCACGAATTGGAAGGCTGGGAAGAAGCGTTCGCATTCCGTCAGCGCGATATCCACCATATCCTCCAGGCTTTCCGCCGAGGCACCAGGCGCGCCGCGCAGCAGCACGGAATGGCGAAACACCGGGACACCTTCTTCCGATTCGATGCCAAAATGCCCGATCCAGAGCCTATCATTGGCCAAGGCCAGCAATTCATAAAGCTTTTCCCGCCGCGCCGCCGGCACTTTCAAATCAAAGGCGCAGGTAAAGGCCATGGCGCTCATTTCCGAGGACCAGGAGAAATGCAGCCCGTAATCGCACCACTTCCCGGGCGCCTCGGCCGCCATCTCCTCATCGGAGCGGCGTTCAAATTCCCATTCATTGCCGGCGATAATCTGTTCCAGCACGTCTAAGGGATTGATAACGCGATCAATTTCAGTATGCAAAGAGGCGGACATCGGAAACTCCCCCTTTCCGATCAGCCGGCCTGCACCCCAACATCTGGTGTGCGAATCGGGCCGTCGACCACAAGCGGAGATTACGCAGGTGCGGAATCCCGCCGCAAGGGCGAATAAGTTACAATCCTGTCTTCAAGTACCGGATGAGGATTTGCCGCTTGATTTCGGAATAGGGCGGGCTTCCAGCGCTTCCACCCGGGCCGCGAGGTCCTCTGCCTGTTCCCGGGCGCGGCGGGCCACATCCATGGCCGCGTCCAATTCTTCCCGCCGGACCAGGTCCAGCCGGCGGATAATGGCTTCCGCCTGGGCCTTGGCGATGGCCTCAATCTCCGCGCGGATGCCAGTCAGCACCGAAAAGGCGCCGCCCGCCACGCCGGCCAGATCGTCCATCATGCGGGCACGCCCGCCACCCTGATCCTTCATCGCCTTGCCCTTTCGGCCCTTGCTTGCCGGTCCACTCACCCACGGCCTATACGCTATAGCCTGATCGCTCAAGGCCGAGGCTGCAAAGACCGTCCATGCATATTGTCACTGGCGGGGCCGGTTTCATCGGCTCCAACCTGGTTGCAGCACTTTGCGCCCGAGGGGCGGAGGTGATGGTGGTGGACCGCCTGCGCCAAGGGGTGAAGTGGCGGAACCTCGCCAAACACCCCATCGCCGGCGTGATCCCGCCCGAGGCGCTGTGGGATTTCCTGGCCGCCGGCGCGCCGGTGGAAGCGGTGTTCCATATGGGCGCCATCAGCGCCACCACGGAAACCGATGGCGATCTGGTGGCGGCGGTGAACATCACCCTGTCGCAGCGCTTGTGGGATTGGTGCGCCAAGCGCGGCGTGCCCTTCATCTATGCGTCTTCCGCCGCGACTTATGGCGATGGGGCGCTTGGGTTTGATGATGATGGGTCGGAAGCCGCACTCGCCAAGTTGCGGCCTTTGAATCTTTACGGTTGGTCCAAGCTCGCCTTCGATCGGCGCGTGGCGCAGATGCTGATGCGCGGGCGGGCTAGGCCACCGCAATGGGCAGGCTTACGTTTCTTCAATGTCTATGGCCCGAATGAAAACCATAAGGGCCGCATGGCGAGTGTGGTGCTGCATAAATTCCGCCAAATCATGGCCGGAGAGGCCGCAACCCTTTTCGCCTCGGACCGCGAAGGTGTCGCGGATGGGGAACAGATGCGCGATTTCGTGCATGTGGATGATTGTGTCGCCGCGATGCTGTGGCTGCATGACAATCCAGGCACCTCAGGCCTGTTCAATATGGGCAGCGGCACAGCGCGCAGTTTTCTTGACCTGACGCGGGCAATTTACGCGGCCTTGGACCGCGCGCCCGATATCCGTTTTGTGCCGATGCCGGATGATCTGAAGGGCAATTACCAGTATTTCACCGAAGCACGCATGGAACGCCTGCGCGCGGCTGGCTTTCGCAAGAACCCGACCACGCTGGAAGCCGGCGTCGCTTCCTATGTGCGTGATGTGCTGCTGCGGACAGAGGATCCCTTCGCCTGATGTTCTTCGCCCTGCCCTTTCCGATGATTGATCCCGTGCTGGTGCAAATCGGACCCTTTGCGATTCGCTGGTATGCTTTGGCCTATATCGCCGGGATTGTGCTGGGCTGGCGCCTGGCGCGGCGGCTTGTGGTGCTTGGGCCAAAGGTCGCGACGCCCGAGCAGGTGGATGATTTCGTTACCTGGGTAACGCTTGGCATTATTCTGGGCGGGCGGTTTGGTTATGTGATCTTCTATCGCCCTGACATCTTCTTCAGAGCGCCTTGGGAGATTCTGTACCTATGGCAAGGCGGCATGTCCTTCCATGGCGGGGCACTAGGCGTGATTGTGGCGCTATATTTCTTCACGCGCCGCCAGGGGCTGGATTGGGTGGCGTTTTCCGATCGCGTGGTGTGCGTGGTGCCGATTGGGATTTTCCTGGGGCGGCTAGCGAATTTCATCAATGGCGAATTATGGGGCCGGGTGGCCGATGTGCCCTGGGCCATGGTTTTTCCCGGCGCGGGGCCTGATCCCCGCCACCCATCGCAGCTTTATCAGGCAGGGCTTGAGGGGTTGTGCCTGTTCATCCTGCTGATGGTGCTGGTTTACCGCCCTTCAGTGCGGGCGCGTGCTGGCGTGCTTTCGGGCGTATTCCTGGGCGGCTATGGCATTGCGCGCTTCATTGGCGAATTTTTCCGCCAGCCCGATGCGCATTTGGGGTTTTTGTTTGCGGGGGCGACCATGGGGCAATTGCTGTCGCTGCCCATGATGGCGGTGGGCGCTTGGCTGGTGGTGCGGGGGATGCGGCGGGGGGTTTAGACAGGGAAGAGAGAAGAGATTTTCTTGTCTATCAAAAAAGACTAAATTTGATAGACAAACAACTTTGCCTACTTAAGTGAGAGTCAAATACGTTTGTGTCTCATTTCAAGGAAATTCTAAGAGACAATGACAGACCTCCACACTGCGATCCAAAATGCCAGGACCAAACCAACGCCCCCGACGAGCAGCCCAAACATTTGACCTTCAGTCAAGAATTGTCTCCTCATGCCCTCCAGGAAAATCTACCGATAAAGCCATTCAAAGGATCGGGACAGAACGAAATCTGATATATTGTTTGCAGTTGTATAACAAATAATTTCGGTTAAAACAAAAACCTCACATCGACAACCTGCAATAACCTTCGAACGAACGGCTCTCATTAATTTTTACAGCCAAACTGTTGCTAATGGTTGACCAGCGACCCTTTGCACTTCGCTCTCCAATTTCCGAGAGCCAGAATATATAATCTGTAAGTTGATAAACATCGTATATTCTAACCCGCATTATTCACCAAGAGTTGGCGGATGTGGTATATCCTTTTGAAATATCGTATGATTTTGCTGTTGAATTTCAAAACCCACGCATTCAAAGGCCACACCCGCCGTGACGGAAACTACCCCATCTCTGCCCGGCCTGTCACCT
>CALRPR020000121.1:0-6174 GCA_943370125.1 Allobosea thiooxidans
TGGGTGCGGCCTGTGTTGCGGCCCATAACGCCTATCAGATGTGTGTCGAATTGCCGCAAACCGCATTTCTGGCGATGGAAGCGCGCCACTGCGCCGGGGCGGAAATGCAAGACATGATGGCCTATGCCGCATCCGTCGGCAGCCGCGCCGCGCAGGCGGAAGGCGCCAAGGGCTTCATCGGCAATGCCAATGACGCGACGGCGCATTGGTTTGGCGCGCCCAAGGGCTATGGGACCATGCCGCATGCGCTGATCGGCTATGCCGGTAGCACGGTGCGCGCGGCCGAGATGTTCCACGAAACCTTTCCGGATGAAAACCTGACTGTGCTGGTGGATTACTTCGGCCGAGAAATATCCGATGGCCTGGCCGTGGCGCGCCGCTTCCCCGAATTGGCCGCTGCCGGTCGGCTTGCCATGCGCCTTGATACCCATGGCGGGCGCTTCCTTGAGGGGTTGGACCCCGCCGAAAGCTATGCCGTGCTGGAACGCCACGCCCCCCAGGCGACCCGCCGCTACCGGAGTGAGACGGAACTCCGCCACCTGACCGGCACCGGGGTTTCCGCCGCCGCCATCTGGCGTATGCGTGAAACCTTGGATGAGGCCGGCTTCCCACGGGTGCGGATTGTCGCTTCTTCTGGCTTTGGTGTCAGCAAGTGCCGGGTCATGGCGGAAGCGCGCGCGCCGATTGATGTGGTGGGCACGGGCAGCTTCATCCCCGATACCTGGTCCGAAACCTATGCCACGGCAGATATCGTTGCCTATGATGGTGTGCCGCGCGTGAAGGTTGGCCGTGAATTCCTGCTGAAGCAGGGGGAGACCCGCCGGCGTAATGGCGGGCATGTTTAGGGCGGGCTCAATCGGGTGATTTCACCCAAGCCAGAAAACCTTTAGAAGCCCCCCATGGCCGAGACCCTGAAAATTGCCCTGGCGCAACTCAACCCCCATGAGGGTGCGCTGACCGCCAATGCGGCACTGATCCGCAACGCCCGCGCAGAGGCAGCGCGCCTTGGCGCCGATCTTGTGGTGACGCCGGAATTTTCCATCGCCGGCTATCCGCCGGAAGATTTGGTGCGCAAGCCCGCCTTCATTACCGCCTGCGAAGCCGCCATTGCGGAACTGGCCGCCGAGACCGCTGATGGCGGCCCTGGCCTGGTGGTGGGCGGCCCCTGGCGCGAAGGCGAGAAGGTCTTCAACGCGCTGTTTCTGCTGGAAGCCGGCCAGATCGCCGCGCGCCGTGCCAAGCATGAATTGCCGAATTATGGCGTGTTTGACGACAAGCGCGTTTTTGATGCCGGCCCCGCGCCTGGCCCCATTCCCTTTCGAGGCTTTCGCCTGGGGCTGATGATTTGCGAGGATTGGTGGTTCCCCGCCGTTTCCGAAACGCTCAGTGAAACCGGCGCGGAAATCCTGATCGCCATCAATGGTTCTCCGTTTGAGGCGGAAAAGCATCAGGCGCGGCTTGATCTGGCGGTATCGCGCTGCGTTGAAACCGGGCTTGGCTTTGTGTTTGTGAACCAAGTGGGCGGCCAGGATGAGCTGGTGTTTGAAGGCGCATCCTTTGTGATGAATGCGGATCGTTCCTTGGCCCATGTGATGCCCATGTTCACTGAGGGGCTGCGCCTGACGGAATGGCGGCGTGAGGGTGGCAAGCTGGTCTGCGCTGCCGGAGAAATCGCGCCTGCCTTGGCAAAGCTGGAACAAATCTATGGCGCCATGGTGCTGGGGCTTCGTGACTACGTAAACAAGAACCGCTTCCCTGGCGTGGTGCTGGGGCTTTCCGGTGGGATTGATTCCGCGATTTCGGCTGCGGTGGCTGTGGATGCGCTGGGCGCGGATCGGGTGCGCGCGGTGATGATGCCATCGCCCTATACCAGCATTGAAAGCCTGGAAGATGCCGCCGAATGCGCACAGCTTCTGGGCATCCGCTATGAGAATATCGGCATTGGTCCGGCGATGGAGGCTTTCGCGGGGATGTTGGCGCCAGCCTTCGGCAATCGCCCACCCGACATCACGGAAGAAAATCTGCAATCGCGCATTCGTGGCGTGACGTTGATGGCGCTGTCGAACAAGTTCGGCGATATGCTGCTGACCACGGGCAATAAAAGTGAAATGAGCACCGGCTATGCCACGATTTATGGCGATATGTGCGGTGGCTATTCCGTGCTGAAGGATGTCTACAAGACCACGGTATTTGCCTTGTGTTGGTGGCGAAACGAAAATCAAACGGCGATTGGCCTTGGCCCCAAGGGGATGGTGATGCCCGAACGCGTCATCACCAAACCGCCCAGCGCTGAATTGAAGCCGGATCAGAAAGATCAGGACAGCCTGCCGCCCTATGAAGTGCTGGACGCCATTCTGGAAGGCCTGGTGGAAGGCGAGAAATCCGTGGATGCTTTGGTGGCGGATGGGTTTGATCGCGCTTTGGTGCTCAGGGTTTGGCGCTTGCTGGATCGGGCAGAATATAAGCGCCGCCAGGCACCACCCGGCGTGAAGATTACGCCGCGCGCCTTTGGGCGGGATCGGCGTTACCCCATCACCAATGGCTTTACGGCACTGATTTCATGAGCGCTGAAATGGACCCCAAGCTTTTTGGTGCGGATGACCTGACGGTGCGCATCATGGATTTATCCGGCGCCAATGGCAGTGACCCGGTGGAAGAAGTGCGCGGGTTTTTGACCATTGAACACGCCAATGCCTTTGCCCGCCGCTATGTGCGGGATTCCGTGGAACGCTGCCGCGCACCAGGGCTGGATGCGAAGGCCGTGTTGGATGCCTGGTTCGCCTTTGGCGAGGATGCGGAAGTGGTCGGTGCCGCGGAGAATGGCTGGGTGAGTGGTAGTGAATTAAAAGGTTTTGCCGAAACGCCCGTGCGTGATTCGGAAGAACGCAATTGGCGCATGCTCGACCCGCGCCGCGATGAAGATTCTGAGGACGCGGCATGAAACTCCGTTTTGCCCCTTCGCCCACTGGGCTTTTGCATGTCGGCAATGCGCGTGTCGCGTTGGCCAATTGGCTGCTCGCGCGCCGCCATGGCGGGGAATTCCTGCTGCGCCTAGACGATACCGATACGGAACGTTCACGCGCGGAATATGCGGAAGCGATTGAAGAAGACCTGACCTGGCTTGGCCTGCCCTGGGATGGGTTGGTGGCGCAATCAACAAGGCTTGATCGCTATGCCTTGGCGGCTGAAAAGCTGAAGGCCGCAGGGCGGCTTTATCCGTGCTTCGAGACGGAAGAAGAACTCGCCTACAAGCGCGAACGCCGCCGGCGCGAAGGCAAGCCGCCGCTTTATGATCGCGAAGCGCTGAAAATGACGGCCGAGCAATTGGAACGCGCCCTAGCGAATGGCAAGCAGCCCTACTGGCGCTTCAAGCTTTCCATGCGGTCGGTTTCCTGGCGGGATCAGGTTTTGGGTGATCGCAGCGTGAAGCTTTCGGCGATATCAGACCCCGTGCTGATCCGCGCCGATGGATCGCCGCTTTATACCTTCACGTCAGTCGTTGATGATCTGGAGATGGGCATCACCCATATCATCCGCGGTGAGGATCACGTCACCAATACCGGTATTCAGATTGATATTTTTGAAGCGCTCGGCGGCAAACAGGGCGCACTCGCCTTCGGGCATTTGCCGCTGCTGACGGATGCGGAAGGCGGCGCGCTGTCAAAGCGCTTGGGGTCCATTTCGCTCCGGCATTTGCGGAAAGATGGGATCGAGCCTGCGGCTTTGGTGGGGTATCTCGCGGCGCTTGGCACATCCAATGACCCGGTGGCGGGGATGCCCGCTGACCTCGCGCCCACTTATGATCTTGGCAAGGTTTCGCAATCCACGGCGCGGTTTGATCCGCGGCATATGCTGGCGCTCAATCGCAAGCTTCTGCATGGCGTCGCCTTTGATGCGGTGAAGGACAGGCTACCGGAAGGCGCTGATGAGGCTTTCTGGCTCGCGGTGCGTGGCAATCTGGATTTGCTGCGCGAAGCCAAGCCCTGGTTCGATGTGGTGCGCGGCAGCATCGTGCCGCCCGTGCTGGAAGGAGAGGAAGATTTCCTCCGCGCTGCCCTGGATGTCATGCCCGCTGAACCTTGGGACACCACCACCTGGAGTGCCTGGACCAGCGCCATTAAGGTTAGCACTGGCCGCAAGGGCAAGGCGCTATTCCTGCCCATGCGTTTGGCGCTGACGGGTGAAGAACATGGGCCTGATATCGGCACCATGCTGCCGCTTATTGGGCGAGACAAAGCCGCGACGCGCCTGAAGATTGCGGCGGGCAGCTAAAGCATGACCGATGTTTTTCTCCATGACAGCGCCGCGCGCGGCAAGCGACGGTTTGAACCGCTCGATCCCCAGCATGTGAAGCTCTATGTCTGCGGACCCACGGTTTATGACCTCGCGCATCTGGGCAATGCGCGCCCGGTTGTGGTGTTTGATGTGCTGGCGCGGCTATTGCGCAGGCTTTATCCGCGCGTGACCTATGCGCGCAACATCACAGATGTGGACGACAAGATTAATGCGCGCGCGCACGAAAGCGGTGAGCCCATCGCCGCCATCACCGCGCGCACGACTGCCGATTTCCACAATGATATGGCCGCCCTTGGCGCACTGCCGCCGGATGTGGAACCGCGCGCCACCGGCCATATCGCGGAAATGATTACGCTGATTGAACGCCTGATCGCCAATGGCCATGCCTATGCCGCCGATGGCCATGTGCTTTTCTCGGTCCCGTCCTTTGCCAATTACGGCAAGCTTTCCGGGCGATCACCGGATGAATTGCTGGCCGGCGCACGGGTGGATGTCGCGCCCTATAAGCGCGATGCTGGTGATTTCGTGCTGTGGAAGCCAAGCGATGCCGAGACACCTGGCTGGGACAGCCCTTGGGGCCGCGGCCGGCCTGGCTGGCATATTGAATGCTCCGCCATGTCCTGGAAGCATCTTGGCGACAGCTTCGATATTCATGGTGGCGGACACGATCTGATTTTCCCGCATCATGAAAACGAAGTCGCGCAATCGGTGTGCGCTTTCCCTGGTGCTGCCTTTGCGCGCTACTGGATGCATAACGGCATGCTGCTGGTGGATGGGGAGAAGATGTCGAAATCCCTCGGCAATTTTCTGACCGTGCGCGATATTTTGAAAAAAGGCCCTTGGGCTGGTGAGGCTTTCCGCCTGCTATTGCTGCGCACCCATTACCGCCAATCGCTGGATTTCACTGAAGCTGGCTTGGAAGAAGCCAAGGCGGAGCTGGATGATCATTACGCCATGCTGGCGCGGGCGGATGCCACCGATGCGGATGATGAAGCCGCGCGCATGGCCGATTGGGCCTTGGAACCGCTGCACGATGATCTGAATACCCCGCTTGCGCTGGCTCGGCTGCGGGACCTGCGCACCCTCGCCAATGCGCTGACGGTGGGTGGTTCGCCTAATGTCGTGCTGGAACGCATGGGCCTGCGGGAAGCGCCCGAAATCGGCGCGGTGGTCGCGGCCTTCCGTGAAGCGGCTTCCGTGCTTGGCCTGATGCAAACTGATCCTGCGCTGTGGTTGCGGGGCGATGGCGATGATGCCGCCGCCATTGAAGCCGCGATCGCCGCGCGGCTTGCCGCCCGCCAGGCGAAGAACTGGGCCGAAGCTGATCGCATTCGCGATGAATTGAAGGCGCAGGGCATTATCCTGGAAGATGGCGCCGGTGGCACAGGCTGGAAACGCGCTTGACCTTCCCCTTATGGCAAGCCGCAGCCTTTCCCGGCTGAACAAAAAACCGGGAACCCAATCATGAAGCGCATCGCCCTTTGCCTTACCCTCGCTGCCCTTGCCCTGCCTGCCCTGGCGCAGCAGGGCCATCAGGGGCACGGCGCGCGCCCCAGCGCGAATGAACCTGCCTCCACACGCGAATTCCGCGCTGCCAATGACAAGATGCATCGCGACATGAATATCCGCTTCACCGGCGATGCGGACCGGGATTTCGCCGCCGGCATGATCCCGCATCACCAGGGCGCGATAGACATGGCGCGCGTGGTGCTGCGCCACGGCAAGGACCCTGAAATGCGCCGCCTGGCGGAGAGCATCATCGCCGCACAGGAAACGGAAATCGCCCAACTCAGAGCGTTTCTCGCGCGATGACAGACAGGCGCAAGAAACACTCTGAGTTTTTTGTTTGGTCGCATTTTCCGAGTCGCCAAGTGATGC
>CALRPR020000122.1:0-6143 GCA_943370125.1 Allobosea thiooxidans
TGCGGTTTCCTGCGCCTTCAGCATGAATAATCTTTTTGGCACCGGGCGCGTGGTGCCGGGCACTGGGATTTTGCTGGCCGCCGCACCGGGCATCGGCCAGGTACAGGCCGCCCCCTTGCCAGTGGCCATCCTGGCACGGCCCGATTTGCGCCGATTCCGAGCCGCATCTTCCGGCAGTGGCGGGCAGGCTGCCTTGGCCGCAACCGCCATGCCTTTGGCCGCTGTGCAGCGCCGGGGTGGCCCAGCCGACCCCTATGCCGGCGTGCCGGCGCCAGGCCGCGGCGTAACCATTTCCTGTGCGGGGTTGGTGCCCACCAATGGTCCCGCTTGCATCGGCGCTGTGGATCCGCGCGGTGGCGGGGTGGCGCTTGGCAGCTTTGGGCGCTGATCATGGCGCTCAAGACCGGTCGCGGGGCTGAGGCACCGCCCTTCCTGGTGATGGATGTGATTTCGGCGGCCAATGCGCGCGCCGCCAGCCTGCCGCCCGGTGCGCCCGGGATCATCCGTATGGAGGTCGGCCAACCCAGCACCGGCGCCCCGCGCGGGGCGGCTGAGGCAGCGATCCGCGCACTCAATTCCGGCGCGCCGCTTGGCTATACGGAAGCCTTTGGGCTGGTGTCACTCCGCGCACGCATCGCGCGGCATTATCTGGATCATTACGGGTTGGTTGTGCCGGCGCGGCGCATTGCGGTCACTATGGGCGCTTCGGGCGCCTTTCCGCTGGCCTTTCTGGCGGCGTTTGATCCGGGCGATGCCATTGCCATGGCGGCACCCTTCTACCCGCCCTATGCCAATATCCTGCAAGCGCTTGGCATGCGCCCGCAATTGCTGGAATGCGATGCGACAACGCGGTTCCAGCCGACCGTCGCAATGCTCGAAAAGCTGGACCCGCGCCCGGCTGGGCTGATCATCGCCAGCCCCTGCAACCCCGCCGGCACCATGCTGGCGCCTGATGAATTGGCCGCGATTGCGCGCTGGTGCCATGCCGAAGGGGTGCGGCTGATCAGCGATGAAATCTATCACGGGCTAAGCTGGGGCTCGGTCGCGGAAAGCAGTGCGGCAGCTTTCAGCGAAAGCGCCGTGGTGGTGAATAGTTTTTCCAAATACTGGTCCATGACCGGCTGGCGCATCGGCTGGCTGGTATTGCCTGACGATCTGATCCGCCCGGTGGAATGCCTGGCGCAAAACATGTTCATCAGCGCGCCCCATATCGCCCAGGTTGCGGCGGAAGCCGCCATGGATTGCCGCGAAGAACTGGAAGGCAACAAGGCCGCCTATGCACGCAGCCGCTCAGCACTTCTGGCCGGCCTGCCGCGCGCTGGGTTTGAGCGCATCGCGGCGGCTGATGGTGCGTTCTATCTTTGGTGCGATGTCTCCGCACTCACCAATGACAGCGCGGCCTTTTCGGCCGCCATGCTGGAAGGGGCGGGGATTGCCGCCACTACCGGGCTCGATTTTGACCGAGGCCGCGGCGGGCGCTTTTTGCGCTTTTCCTATTGCGGGCGCGAAGCGGATATGGCGGCGGCGCCGGAACGCCTGGCGCGCTGGTTGGGTAGATAATTCGGGTTAACCAGACCGCCCCTTGCGTTCGATCTGTTCAACCTTCGGCCAGATGGATTTGAACAACGCTTCACGGAGCGACATATCACCAAGACCCGCCGGCGCGTAATCCGGGTGCAATTCGCGCGCTAGTACGCGGCGCAGCGCACCAAAACGCTGGCGATCCATCTCATCGGCTTCTTCGGTCAGCATGCGCGCCTCAGCGGCCAAGGCGCGGCGCTTCCAGGCTTCGCGTTCCGCGATCAGTAGCCGGCAGGCATCGCGGAGCTTTTGCATATTCTCGCGTTCGGCCATCAGCACGCGGGCGGCTTCGCGTAGCTTGTCCATCACTTGCTGCTGGTCATTGCTGGGCGGCGGTGGCAGGGCAGCCGTTTCTAGCGGTTTTTCGGGTGCGGGCTGGCTGCCCCGACGCAGCGTGGCCCCTTTGTCGGGGGCGGCCGTACCGGGTTTGCGGGCAACTGGCGGGTCTTTGCTGCGCGCGACCGGCCACCAGCCATCATCTTCAATCGCGCCAACCACGCCGGAACGTTCCATCCGTTCCAGATAATCGAGCGCAAGGCTCCAACGCACACTAAGGCCATCAGCCAGGGTGCTGGTGTTGATCCGCGGCTGGCGGCGCACATAGCGCACGGCATCGGCGTAGCTTGGAATCGGCATGGTCCACCATCAGGCGATCCAGGTGGATCACCTGACGGCATTTTCGCTTGGCTTCATTAAGTTACAGTGAAGGGCCTCACCGCGCGCGCCAAAAACCTTAACCGGCGGTGATTTTGGCGGCCCGCACCACATCGGCCCAGGCGGCTGTTTCACGTTCCATGCGCGCGGCCAAGGCTTCTGGCGAGGAAGGCACCACCAGCGCGCCGGCATCAAAGGCGCGTTTGCGGATAGTGGGATCGGCCAGAACCTCATTCAATTTCTGCGCGAGTAGCCTTGCCACGGGTTCAGGCGTGCCGCGCGGCGCGAATAGGCTGAACCAGACATTGAGGTCGAGGTCCGCAAGACCTTCCTCCTTCGCAGAGGGAACATTCGGCATGCCAGGATGGCGTTCATTGGAACTGACGCAAAGGGCGCGCAGCTTTCCATCCGCGACCAGCGGCGTCAGTGGCGGCGGTGAATTCATGTAGAAATGCACGCGCCCCGCGATCAGGTCGCGAATGGTCTCGCCCGTGCCCCGATAGGGGACATGCAGCATGTCAATGCCGGCGCGAAGCTTCAGCAATTCCGCACCCAGATGATGCATGGACCCAACACCGGCGGACGCATAGGTCAGATCGCCTGGCCTTTGCTTGGCATAGGCAATGAACTCACGCATTGAATTCACCGGCACCGAAGGGTGCGTCACGAAAAGCTGTGGCGTATCGGTGATCTGCCCGATGGGGATGAAATCCCGCGCCGGGACAATCCCGCCAAGCGTGCCAACCGCAACCCGCCCGGTCATGGTGCCGCAATAGCCGCACAGCAAAGTATGGCCATCCGGACGCGCTTGCAGCACCGCCATGAGCCCGACCACATCATTCCCGCCGGGGCGGTTTTCCACCACCATGGAACCACCCAAGGCGCGGCCCAATTGATCCGCAATCAGCCTGGCGCTGAAATCCGTGCCACCGCCGGCGGGGGCGGGCACCACCAGCGTGATCGGCCGTTTGGGGAACGTGTCTTGCGCGCGCACCAAAGCCGGAGCGCCGAGCACGCCAAGCGCCGCGCCTGTCAGTGCGCGGCGGGAAATTTTTTGTCTCATGTTTGTTTCTCCCTGTTTTCAGACCGCGCCGGCAGCGGTGACGCCGCCATCCACGATCAGCTCTGTCCCCGTCACGTGCTTTGCTTCGTTGGACACCAAAAACAGCACCGCATGGGCGATATCCCAGCCATCGCCCATTTTGCCGAGCGGCACTTGCGCATCACGCTTGGCGATCAGCGCGGCGGCGTCATTGCCGCCCAATTGGCGCACCAGCCGGTGTTCGACCAATGGCGTGTGCATCAGCCCCGGCACCACAGTATTGCAGCGCACACCCGCCTTGGCGTTTTCGATGGCGACTGATTTGGACAAAGCCACAATGCCGTATTTGGTCGCGCTATAGGCAACATGCGGCCGCGCCGCCTGCATGCGATAGCCGGCGATGGAGGAGATGTTCACAATCGCACTCCCCGGCCGCTTCTTCAGATGGGGAAGGGCGAATTTGCAGCCCAGGAAAGCGGATTTCAGGTTGAAATCCACCTGGCGGTCCCAGACATCCTCCGGCATGGATTCTGCGCCACCGGGGTGTGAGCCGCCGACATTATTGACCATGATGTCCAACTGACCATAGCGCGCAATGCAGGCTTCCACCGCGGCCTGGAAGCTTTCGGAATCGAGCACATCGCAGGTATGCGCTGTCGCTTCCCCGCCTTCGGATTTGATGATGCCGATGGTTTCCTCAACCGCCGCCGGGTTATTGTCCAGGCCAAACACCTTGGCCCCCTGGCGCGCGAGCAGCACGGCTGTCGCCTTGCCGTTGCCCCAACCGGGGCCGACCGAACCCGCGCCGGTGACGATGGCGACCTTGCCTTTGAGACTGAGCATGTGTTCCTCCGAAGTGCTTTGGTGTGAAGCATCCGCGCTTCGCGCCGCGCCGTCCAGACCCCTTGCTATGAGGGCGCGGATTTTACGCTAAGCTGATTTCATCTGAACCGGAGAACCCGCCATGGCCGTTACCTTGGTGCGCAGCCGCGCCATGATCACCAAAACCCTCTCGGCCACCGCCTGGGAGGAAATCGCCGATGGCGCGCTGATCCAGGAAGATGGCATCATCACTGCAATCGGCACCTTTGATGATCTTCACCGCAAGCACCCGCATATCCCGGTGGTGGGGTCTGGGCGGGAGGTCATGCTACCGGGCTTTGTCAATGCGCATCACCATGTCGGGCTGACGCCGGTGCAATTGGGCTCCCCCGATATGCCGCTGGAGCTTTGGTTCGTCACGCGCATGGTGGCGCGCAATGTGAACCCCTACCTCGATACACTTTATTCCGCCTTTGAGATGATCGGTTCTGGCATCACCACCGTGCAGCATTTGCATGGCTGGGCACCGGGCAAGTTGCCCGATGTGGAAAAGCGCGCGGGCGATGTGATCCGCGCCTATGAAGATATTGGCATGCGCGTTTCCTATTGCTTTGCGCTGCGTGATCAGAACCGCCTTGTCTATCAGGCGGATCAGGATTTCGTGGCCAGCCTGCCGCCTGAATTGCGCGGGCCGATGCAGCGCTGGTTTGACCGCTTTCAATTGACGCTGGACGATAACCTCGACCTGTTCCGGAACCTCCATCGCAGCCACAACGCCAAGCGCCGTGTGCGCGTGCAATTGGCGCCGGCCAATCTGCATTGGTGTTCAGACACGGCCTTGGCCGCGATGGCCGAGCTTTCACGCAGCCATGATGCGCCGATCCATATGCATCTGGTGGAAACCGCCTATCAGAAGGAATACGCGAAGCGCCGCGGTGGTGGCACGGCGGTGGAATATCTTGATCGCTTCGGCATGCTGGGGCCGAATATGACCCTTGGCCATGGTGTTTGGTTGAATGAGAAGGATATTGACCGGCTAGCCGAGACCGGCACCTGCATTTGCCATAATTGTTCTTCCAATTTCCGGCTGCGTTCCGGTGTTGCCGCGCTCAATCGCTTTGAAGCCAAGGGCATCAATACCGCGATCGGGTTGGATGAGGCCGGCATCAATGATGACCGCGATATGCTGCAGGAATTGCGCCTGGTGCTGCGTGCCCATCGCGTGCCGGGGATGGGCGATAATGAGGTACCGGGGATGGGCCAGGTGCTACGCATGGCAACGGTTGGTGGTGCGCGCACCACTTCCTGGCGCGAAAGCCTCGGCACGCTTGAAGTCGGCAAGGGGGCGGATTTGTCGCTGATAGATTGGGACAGCATCGCCTATCCGTACCTTGATGAACTCACGCCTACCCTGGATGCCGTGGTGCAGCGCGCCAAGGCAAGCGCCGTGCGCGCTGTGATGTGCGATGGGGAAGTGATTTATCAGGAAGGGCGCTTCACGCGTGTGGACCGTGATTCCGCGCTGAAGGCGCTGCATGATGATCTTTCACGCGCCCTTTCGGATGATGAGGTGGAACGGCGCAAACTCTCCAAGGCGCTGCTGCCTCATGCGAAGCGATTCTATGCCGACTACATTGATCCATCCCGGCATGAACCCTTCTACCGTCCAAGTTCCCGGGTTTGAGGCGCTTGCACGCAACTAGTGCTTGACCTTGGCCCCTGGGGGCGGAAGAGATGCTGCCATGCGTTCCCTCCGCCTTCTGCCGATTCTGAGCGCCCTGGCGCTGGCCGTGCCAGCCTTTGGCCAGTCGAACCTGGGCGGTGCGCAGAATGTGCCGCCGCCGCGCCAGGCCGCGCCCGCCCCGGCCCCGGCCCCGGCCCCGGCCCAGCGTTCAGAAGCGCGCCCGCCTGTGGTGAAGCCCCCGGCCAAGCCGCAGGCCACGCAACGCAATGCCCAAGGCCAGCAGCAGCGCCCGGCAGCTGGGCAGCAGCAAAGCCCGCCCGGGCAACCGCAAGCGGGCCAGGGCAATCGCGCCGCCGCCGG
>CALRPR020000123.1:0-5786 GCA_943370125.1 Allobosea thiooxidans
ACCAGATGGTCCCAAGGCTGAGCCGCGAAATCGGCACCCACTTCAGCGCCACCTTGTACGCAAAGCGCAATGTCATCGCCCCAGGCATCGCGTAGAATTTCGGCAATCAGCGCGGCGGTGCGCGGCAGCGCTTCCGATGGTTTCACACACACGCGATTGCCGGCGGCAATGGCATCAATCGCGGGCAGCAGCGCCAATTGCACCGGGTAATTCCACGGCGCCATGATGCCAACCACGCCTTTGGGGACAAATTCCTCCCGCGCGCGCGCGGGCCAGAAGGGATAGGGCACACTCACGCGGCGGGCGCGCATCCAATGCCATAAATTGCGCCGCGCATAACGCGCGGCATCCGCAACAAGCAGCACATCCGCAAGCAGGGTTTCAATCGGTGCGCGGCCTTCATATTCAGCATCCAGCACTGCCATGATCTCATGCGACCGCGCCATCACAGCGCGCGCGAGGCCCGCCAGCAATGCACGGCGTTGCTTGAGATTAGGCGCGCCATCACGCGCTTCAGCCGCGCGCAAGGCGGCAAGGGCTTCGGCAGGGGTCATCGCGGCAAATCCTTTACCGCAGCCTCACCAGAAAGCACCGCAGCTTCAATGGTGGCGGGCAGGCGCGGCCAGGTCCAATCGCCAGCCAGCACCAGGTTGCGATAAATCTGCCGCGGCGGTTGCGGCGGCATGCCCACCGCATGGCGCGGCGTGGCGCGGCGTTCCTTCACCGCGCGCATCGCGGGGGGCGCTTCTGGCCATTCCCCCGGCAAACCAAACGCCTTTGCCGCCGCGCGGATTTCCGCCCAGGCGCGCGGTGCCAAATCCGGCGCCTGTTCTTCAACCTCCGCATCCGCCGCACTCACGGTGATGCTGACACCACTCGGGCGCACCAGGATCCATTGCGTGAGCCCGCCCAGGACACCGATGAAGCGGACCGGCCCTGCCGTTTGATACGCGAAATGAAGATTGAGAATGGGCGCATGGCGTTCCGGTACGCGGAGCTTCGGGATCAGCCGCGCCACTTCCCAGGGCGGCAGCGCCAGCACAATCTGATCGCGCGGATCGAGCGATATGCTGTCATCACCGAAATGCAGCGCAATGATGCGCCCTTCCGCTTCCGTCATGGCGCGCAGCCGCGCACCGAATCGCGTGGTAACGCCAGCCTTTTGCAACCTGTGCAAAGCGGGCGAGATTAAATCCGGCCCCAGCCCTTCCCGCGCCACCAGCACCGCGCCCGCGCCGGGCCGCCCAAGCCGGCGCAGCACCACACCAAGCCGCGCGGATGATGCCTCATGTCCCGGCGTATTCAGCGCAGCGACCGTGAGTGGCTCAATCAGCGCACGATACAGCGTGGGATGCGCCGCCATCACTTCAGCCACGGGCCGATCACCAATGGGCAAGGCAAGGCGCAACAGCGCTACAAAGGCGGAGGCACTTAGGCCCGGTGGGCGCTTGGCGGCGTCTCGCCAGGCGAGCGGGCTTGCCGCGATGCGCCGCGCGCTGCCATTAGCCAGGTCAAATACGGGCAGGCCTTCCGGTTCCGCTTCCACCCAACCTTCGCGCGCGCCGATATCGCCAAGAAAGCGGAGCGCGGCGTGATTGGCGCCCATCAGCGCATGCGTGCCGTTATCTGTCCCATCTGGTAGCGCGCGGCAGCGCCCGCCGGCCACAGGCGTTGCTTCATGCAGCATCACGGCGCGGCCTTGGTCAGCAAGGCGCAGCGCCGCCACCAAGCCCGCAACACCTGCGCCAATGACATGGCATGTGGCCGTGCTGCTCACGCGCGGCTGGCGCTTGCTTGCGGCATGGGCATGATCCCCATGGCATAGGCCGCCATTTGAAGCTTCTCACCACGCGTCAGGCGCGGACGTGGCCGAGGCAACCCGAAGCCGCGCGCCATCAGGCGTTCAAACAGCCGCTGATAGCCCCACATCATGATACGCGCCGGCAAAAGTGCGCGTTGATCCAGATGGCGTAGTTCCACTGCCGCTTGCGCGAAGCCTGCCTCCGCCTGCTGCGCCAAATGCGCCGCGGCGCGCGCGAAGCCGGGGCTTGCGATCAGCGTCGCGGCGGGTGCGTCAGCCACACCCTCAGCCGCCAGCAGATCAAGCGGCAGATAGACGCGGTCGCGCAGCGCATCCTCATCCAGATCGCGCAGGATATTCACCAATTGCAGCGTGCGTCCCAGGCCAAGGCCGAAATCGGCTGCTTCCGGCGCGCCGAAAATGCGCACCGCCATGGCGCCGACACTGCCGGCGACGCGACGGCAATAAAGGTTCAGCGCTTCGGTATCAGCAATGCGCAGGCTTGGCGTGGAATCAGTTTCCATCCCCGCGATCATCGCTTCGCATTCCTGGATGGGCAGCGCGAAATTTTCGCGCGCCAGCGCCAATTCGCGCGACAGCGCACAATCCGGCGCGCGGAGCTTGCCGCGCCAATCGGCCAGGAAGCGGCGCTTTTCGGCTTCCGGCATCGCGCCATCGGCAATGTCATCCACCGCGCGGCAAAAAGCATATACCGCCCAAAGCGCGCGTCGCCTTTCGCCCTTCAACGCCGACATGCCGCGCGCGAAGGAAGACCCCGCGCGCCCAACCCGCGCACTGACCAAAGCCGCATCGCTTGGCCCGGTGCCGAGTGCCGCGCGAAAGCCATGCAGGAAATCGAGGCGCGATACAGCAACGCGCCCGAGCACCGGGTCCGCCGCGCGCAGCCGCGCCAGCAGCCGCCGCGCGAGTGCAATCGTCACCGCGCTTTCGCGCGCCAGGCGCTTGGCCGAGAGCAACCGCGGCAGTGCAGCGGCGGCATCCAGCCTTTCCTCCACCTGATCGAGCGCAGCATCCAGCACGGCGCGCCGCGCCTCGGTATTGGTGGGGTCGAAGAAGCGCGCCTCACCGCCGGCCAAATCCATCCAGGCTTCGGGCATATAGACGCGCCCGATATCGCGCCGATCCGGCACCAAATCCTGCACATGATTGAGAATTTGCAAAGCGGTGCAGAGAGCATCCGCCGCCGCCAAGGCTTCGGGCTTTGTTTCGTTATGCAAGCGCAGCAACATGCGCCCGACGGGATTGGCTGACCTTGCGCAGTAATCTTCCAAAGCCGCCCAATCCGGATACCGCGCCTGCACTGCATCCTGCCGAAAGGCAGAGAGCATCAGCCGCGCCTCATCAGTGCCGCTGCCTGCGCCATGCAAAGCCGTGGCGGCGGGGTCATCAGTTGCGGGATCATCCAGCGCGGCTTCAAGCGCGGCCAGGCGGCGCAGTTTTTCCGGCGGGTCTAGCGCCGGGTCATCGGCAATATCATCAGCGGTGCGCACAAAGCGATAAAACCCCAGCACCTTTGGCCGAATTTCCGGCGCCAGCAGCCGGGACGCGACAGGGAAATTCTCAGACCCTGCGTCCCGCGTTGGCGCGCGGGAGGCGGCGCCCTGACCTGTCATGCCGCGCCGCTGGCGGAATAGGCGCGACCCTTCCAGCCGGCAGGGCGCCCGATCAGCACGCGCACCAGCGCGGTCCATTGAATGGCGAGCCCAACCAGCACGGCCAAGGGATGCAGCGGCACGGTCCACCAGGCTTCACGCGTTTTGAAGGTGATGGCGGCGCGCAGCGCAAAAACAAGCGCAATGGCAAGCCCCGCCTGCCAAGCCGGGAGCAGGAAAAAGGGCCAGATATGCGCGCCGGCCAAAAGCGTGGTCCAAATGGGCAAGCCAACCGGCGTCGCCATGCCTTCATGCGCATTCTTGATGAAGCCGTTCCAGCTTGCGCGCAGCCCATCATACATGCGGCATTCCGCGAGCTTCACGCCTTCCACCATTTCCGTCCGGAAACCAGCGCCACGCAGCTTGCGCGAAAGCTGCAAGCCATCATGCAACAGCGTGCGGATGGCGCCATGCCCGCCGATGCTTTCGTAAGCGCCACGCTCAAACAGGATCAATTGCCCGCAAGCGGCGCCAAGCTCCGCACGTTCAGTCTCGGCCCGTCCACCGCCGGGCAGATAGCCGATCAGCAGCAGGTTGATCATCGGCACGGTCAGCGCTTCACCTAGCGAGCCGATAATCTGGCGCGGCACGCCAGTCACCATGGCAAGCTTTTGCTGCGCGGCATGGCCGCACATGGCAGCAGCGGCATCACGCGCGAGCCGCACATCGGCATCAATGAACAGGAAATGCGTCCCCCGCGCCGCTTCCGCCAAGCGCGCACAGGCATGCACCTTGCCGGTCCAGCCCTGCGGCAGCGGCGGGCAATCCAGCAACCGCACCCGCGCATCCCGCGCCGCATAAGCATTCACAATCGCCGCGGTGCGATCACTTGAACCATCATCCATCACCAGCACTTCAATCGCGACACCCTGCTGCGCGAGTGCGGCATCAAGGCAGGCGCTGATATGCGCTTCCTCATTCCGCGCCGGGATCAGGATGGATACCAGCGCATCCTTCGGCGCCGGCCCGTGCGCCTTGGCCATGCGGCGGAGGTTATCCAACGCAAAGCCAATCGGAAACAGCGCCAAGGCGAGCGCAATCCAAGGCAGGGCTTCAATCATGGGGCGGTTTCCGCGCGTTGTTCATGTCGGGGGTCGAAGCGTTCACCGCGCAGCAGCGCCTTGGCGCGGCGCCAGGCTTGATAAATGCCGCCCATGCCTTCCTGCCCCTGCACCAGGGTTTGAAACGCCGCGGGATCGCGCGCAATGGCATCGGCGCTGAGCTTTTCCATCACGCCTGCCAAGGCATCGGAAAGCATGGCGCTGCGCGCCTCTCGCGGGGCTTCCAGCAGCGTCGCAGCGGGGATGGGCGCGCCAAAAGCGGCCAGCATTTCCGCCTTGCGTTCGCCCCAGAAAGGGTAATCCAGCGCAAGCGGCACAAACACCGCATCGGGTGCGATTTCCGGCAGGCGGATCATGCCAGGCGCAATCGGCACGGGCCTTTCGCGCGGATCACTGAAACGCCCTGGCGCATTGATCCACAGAATATGCGCGGGATTGGCCAGCACCTTTTCCACCACGCGCAGAAACGCAACCGAACCGCGTGCCGAGCCGGTCTCGATCCCGAAAACGCCAAGCCGCGTCATGAAGCGATATTTCTCAATGGCCTTCGCTTCCATCGGCGTAAAAAGCGGCCGGTGCGGCAAAAGCCGACGATAGAGCAGCATGAAGGCAACGCCATCCCACCAGGAAGGATGATTGGCGAAAATCACCACGGGCTTGCCTTCCGGCAATTCAGGCAGGCCCCAGCGCGCCACGCGCAGCGCGCGCATGTGTTTTCGGAAAAACCGCGTAAACATAAAATCGAAAAAATCCAGATGGCGCGCTGAACGCAGCGCCACCGGGTCAGGCACTTGTTTTGCCTGGCCTGTCGTCATTCAGCCGCGGCTGGCAGATCGGCCTCTCGCCGGCCGGCCAATTCTGCTTCGGGGGACATGCCGCGCCCGCCAAGATCACGGTCCAAAGCATCGGCCGCGATCCAGCCGGACATCATGACCATCGGCATGCCTGGGCCGGGATGCGCCGCGCCGCCGGCCAAATAGAGGCCCTTGATCGCCTTGCTGCGATTGCTCGGCTTGAAGGCGCCGGTGAAGGAACCATGCGATGCCAGGCCATAAATCGCACCATTCAGCACCTTGTAGCGATTATGGATATCCACCGGCGTTAATTGGCTTTCGCAGACAATGCGGCTTTCGATATCTTCCAGCCCCGCGGTGCGCTTCAGCTTGTCCAGAATCTTCTGGCGATAGGCCGGGAACATCTTCGACCAATCATGATGCGGGCGCAGATAGGGCGTGTGTACCAGCACATAAA
>CALRPR020000124.1:0-5736 GCA_943370125.1 Allobosea thiooxidans
CTTCGCAGCAGGCTTCTTCGCAGCAGCCTTCTTCGCAGCCGGCTTCCGCTTCGCAGGCGCCTTCTTCTTCGCCGCAGCCATGGCCATCGCCTGGGCGCGCGGGGTTTCTTCGGTTTCGATGGTCTCGATGATATCAGTCATCAGAAGATGAATCTCCATGTGTTCCTGTTGAGGGCAGTCATGAGAAGGTCGCGGCAGGCGCGGCTAATCCCAATTCCAACCCGGGGTACAGCAGGTTAGGGCGGTGATGGCGGCGACGCGCGGATCCCGATGCGCGGACCGACAGGACGAAAAGTCTCCGCGAAGCGCAGCCGCCAGAATCACCACGGCGCGCGGCATTCCGGCGCGGCGTGTTCCCCCTGGCATCTCTCCCGCCCTTTACACACGCCATCACGGCGGCTTGAGGCGGCGTGGAACCTTGATCGCCTATGGCGATGTGTCCCTTGAGTCTGCGGTCCATGGACCGTCCTTCCCTGCTGCGGCAATTCTGCCTTGCCGATTGCAGTGCCTTCCCGCTTCGTCGCGCCTTCTTCAGGTAATGCACCTGACATCGGGAACGATGTTTCGCAGCGCGGAGGCAGTGCGAATCGCGCAAAAAGAATCGCGCGCAAAGCACGCTATCTGCATCACCATGAGTCGTGTCAACAAAATCCGTCACATCTCGCAAAAAAAATACACGCATCGCATCGCGATGCGTGCAGTGTGACATGCATGCCGCAGTTTTACGCTCTGCGGCGCGCCTTCACCATCTCTGAAAAAATGATGAAGGCATCAGGAAATTAACGCGCCGAGATCGGTGGCACAGGGCGCTGTTCGGGCCCCGTGTACCAGGAAAGTGGACGGATCAACCGATTATCGGCGCCCTGTTCAATCACATGCGCCGACCAGCCCGTGATGCGCGACGCGACGAAGATCGGCGTGAAAAGCGGGATTTCAAAACCCATCAGGTAGTAGGCAGGGCCTGCCGGGAAATCGAGATTCGGGTGGATGTTCTTCTTCTCCAGCATCTCACCAGCCAGGATGCGGCTGATCTCCATCCAGGTCTTATCGCCCACAACTTCGGCCATTTTCTCGGCGTATTTGCGCATGGTGGGCACGCGGCTATCACCCGTTTTATAGACGCGATGGCCAAAGCCCATCACCAGCGCCTTATGGTCGAAGCGGCTTTGGATCCATTCCTTCGCAAGCTTTGGGTCGCCGATTTCCTTCAGCGTATGCATCACCGCCTCATTGGCGCCGCCATGCAGCGGCCCCTTGAGCGAGGCGATGCCCGCCGTGATCGCGCCATGCATATCAGCGCCTGAGGAGGTGACCAGCCGCGCCGTATAGGTGGAAGCGTTGAAGGTATGTTCCGCGTAAAGGATCATGGAAACGTCAAAGGCCTTCAGCACTTCCGGCTGCGGCACCTTGCCCAGGATCAGGTTGAAGGCGTTCTCGGCAAAGCTATGCGCGGGGTTCGGCGCCACCACCGGCAGGCCGCGGGAAGCACGATAGGCCGCCGCAATCGCCGTTGGGATCTTGGCGAAAAGCCGCTTCGCCTTGCGATATTGTGCGGGTTGGGAAACATCGGCGGTCTCAGGGTCTTCCAACCCCATGAAGGAAACTGCCGTGCGGATGGCATCCATCGGGTGCGCATCCTTGGGGAATTCGCGGATCACGCGATGCAGTGCGGGGCTGATCTCACGCTCGGCCGCGGTCTCGGCCTTGAAGGCGGCAAGCTGCTTGGCATTGGGCAATTCGCCTTCCCAAAGCAGGTAAGACACTTCCTCAAAGCTGCAATTCTCGGCCAAATCCTGCACCGCATAGCCGCGATAGGTCAGGCTGTTTGTCTCCGGCATCACCTTGGAGACGGCGGAGACATCGGCATAGACGCCGACCAGGCCCTTGTAGATTTCGGGTTTCGTGGTTTCGTTCATCGGGTTTCTTCCCTTGCTTTGTGGCTTTGGGCCGGCGCACGCGGCGCCGACCCTGCCTTCCTCAATCAACAGTTCAGAAGATGCCGGGCTTGCTGTCCAGCAGGCCACCCGCGGGCAGCGCCACATTCAGCGCACTGAGTTCGCCCGCCTTCAGCTTCGTTAGATCCTGCACCACTTCCAGGAAGCGGTTGGACTCGCGCGCCGAGATGATGCCATCGGTGATGGTCTTGAACTTGCGGATGTAATCCGCCCGACCGAAGGGCTTGGCGCCATTCGGATGGGCATTGGCGACACCAAGCTCATCCACCAGCTTCGATCCATCCTTGAACAGGATTTCCACGCGCCCGCCGAAGGAAAGCTCGTTCGGATCGCGGGAATGGTATTTGCGGGTCCATTCCGCATCTTCCCGCGTTTCGACCTTGTGCCAGAGCCTGACGGTATCGGCGCGGCCCGCCCGCTTCGGCGCGTAGCTATCCACGTGGTGCCAACGGCCATCCTGTAGCGCGACCGCGAAGATATACATGATGGAGTGATCCAGCGTCTCACGGCTCGCCTTCGGGTCCATCTTCTGGGGATCATTCGCCCCGGTGCCAATCACATAATGGGTGTGATGGCTGGTATGGATGATGATCTTTTCAATCGCCTCCATATCCGCGATCTGCTCGCGCATGCGGAAGGCCAGGTCAATCAGCGCCTGGGATTGGTATTCGGCGGAGTGTTCCTTGGTGTAGGAATCAAGGATCGAGCGCTTGGGCTCGCCCGCTTCCGGCAGCGGCACTTCGTAATAGACCGGGCCATAGACATCCTTGCGGTTGGACCGCCCGGAAAGCACCCAGGCAATCACGCTGTCTTCACCTTCATAAATCGGCGAAGGCGCGCCTTCGCCGCGCATGCAGCGATCCACCGCTTCCACCGCAAGCTTGCCGGCATGGGCGGGCGCATAGGCCTTCCAGGATGAAATCTCGCCCTTGCGGGATTGGCGGAAAGAAATCGAGGTATGCAAAGCCTGCTGGATGGATTGGAACACCACTTCCTGCTTGAGCCCGAGCAGCGTGCCAATGCCGGCAGCGGCGGCGGGGCAGAGATGGGCGATATGGTCCACCTTATGTTCATGCAGGCAGATCGCGCGCACCAGATCAATATGCAGCTCATAACCGGTGGCCAGGCCACGGATCAGATCGCGCCCAGATTTCCCCATGGCCTGCGCCACCGCCAGCACTGGCGGGATATTATCGCCGGGGTGGGAGTAGTCAGCGGCTAGGAAAGTGTCGTGCATGTCCAATTCGCGCACGGCAGTGCCATTCGCCCAGGCCGCCCATTCCGGGGAAACCGTGGTGGCAGATTTCACGCCAAACACCTGCGCGCCACCTGCCTTCTTCGCATGGCCAAGCGCCATGCCACGCGCCGAGACCACAGGGCGGCGATTGATGGCGGCGATGGCGACCGAGGCATTGTCGATGATCCGGTTGATGATCATCTCCTGCACGGGCTTTTCGACCGCGACCTTATCCACGGCGACTCCGGCCATTTTCCAGGCCAGTTGGTCTTCGCGCTTCAATAGCGCCTTGGATGGGTGAACCTTTACGGCGTTGAGTTTCATCTGGGGCTTCTCCCTTTGTTGTTGGCGGCTTGCCTGACTGGATGTTCTTCTGCGCCCATCCGGCGCCATCGTCCAATCCAATTGACGTGGCGCGCTGATAGGTTTTCCGTATGGGCGAAACAGTATCGGACATCAGATGGATTTTCGCCTGATCCGCCGCTTGGGGCATTTTCTGGCCGTGGCCGAAGAAGGTCATTTCGGCCGCGCTGCTGCTCGGCTTGGTATTTCTCAACCGCCGCTGACCGCGCAAATCCAATTGCTGGAACGCGAACTTGGCGTGAAGCTGCTGGAGCGCAGCGGCAAAGGCGCGCGCCCCACGCGAGAGGGGGAAGCGTTGCTACCACTCGCGCGGCGCATCGCCGGCAATGCGGCAGACCTTGAAAGCCTGGCGCGCGAATTGCGCTTGGGTCATCACGCGCCGGTTTCAATCGCCTGCGTCACCTCGGCGCTATTTGACTATTTGCCCCCCATCGTGCGCGCCATGCAGGCCGCGCGCCCAGAAGCCGCGATTGGTGTGCGGGAGATGGATACCGCCGAGGCTTTGGAAGCGCTCAGGCGTGGTGAGGTTGATCTGGCGCTGCTCCGCGCCGATCGTGATCGCGCGCCGATCAAGCTACGGCCCTTGGGGGAAGACAGGCTCGCCGCCGCTTTGCCGGAAGGTCATCCGATCCTGGCAGGGCCTGATCCTTTGCCGCTCGCGGCACTCGCGGAAGCGCCCATGCTGATGCTGCCGCGCGCGATCAGCCCGGCCTATTCGGATGCGATGACAGCGGCCTGCCATGCGGCGGGCTTCACGCCGCGCGTGGTACGCGAAGTGGGATCAGCCATGGCGCAGCTTGGCTTTGTGGCAGCGGGGCTTGGGGTGGCGTTGGTCTCGGAAGGCATGGCGCGGCTCAACCCGCCAGGCGTTGCCTTCCGCATCCTGGCTGGCCCCATTCGCGGCGTTGGCGTGGCACTCGCCTGGAATGCGGAGCGGGAGAATGAGGCGACAAGCCTCGCACTTGAGCTCGCAGATGCGCAATTCGGACCATCGGCCCTGGCCCGCGGCGCCCGGCTGCTTTAGGTTGAAAATCTGTCTTCGAGTATCCGCAGGAGTATCCCATGCCCGCCACCACCCCTTTTGATCGCGTCATTCGCGGCACGCTTGTGCTGCCCGATCGCATCCTGGCCAATGGCTGGATCGCGACGCGCGGCGAAGTGATTGCCGGCATTGGCGAAGGGCCATCGCCGGTCGCGACCTCGGTCGAAGATTACGGCGCACGCTATATTATGCCCGGCTTGGTGGATGGGCATATGCATACTTCCTCCTCGCGCGGCTGGCCGGGGATTGAGGGTGCCTCGAAATCCGCTGCTGCCGGCGGTGTCACCACCTGCGTTGACATGCCCTATGACGTGCCCCGCCCGGTGACGGATGCCGGTATTTTCAAGGAAAAGGTGGAGTATGTGAACCGCCTATCCCATGTGGATATCGCGCTTTACGGCACCATCCTGAAATCGGGCGGCGTGGATGCCATTGCGGGGCTCGCGGAAGCCGGCGCCTGTTCCTTCAAGCTTTCCACTTATGAATATGACCCGGTGCGCTTCCCGCGCATTGACCACCCAACCATGGTCGCGGCCTTTCGCGAAATCGCCAAGACCGGGCTGATGGTGGCCGTGCATAATGAGGATCAGGAAATCGTCATCCGCCTGACTGACGAAGCCAAGGCGGCCGGCAATACCTCCCCCATCTGGCATTGCCGCACCCGACCGCCGCTCTGTGAGACCATGGTGGATCTGGAGATTTTCGAAATCGGGCTTGAGACCGGCGCGCATGTGCATATCGCCCATTCGTCGCTGGCGCGCGGCTTTGAAATCGCCGAGGTGTTTCGCCGCATGGGCGGCAAGGCATCGGGCGAAGCCTGCCTGCAATATCTTTGCATGACGGAAGAGGACATCATCCGGCTTGAGGGCTTCGGCAAATGCAACCCGCCCTTCCGCACGGCGGATGAGGTGGAACGCATGTGGGGCGCCTTTGCCAAGGGGCAGGTCGCTTATGTCTCCACCGATCACGCGCCCTGGCCGCGTGATCGCAAGACCTATACGGGCGATATCTTCACCGTGGGTGCGGGGCTGACGGGGATGCAAAGCTTCGCGCCTGTGATGTTCTCGCTTTTGAAGCAGCGTGGCCTGTCGCCCAGCCTGATGGCGCTTTACTGCGCCGAAAGCCCGGCGCGCTTCCAT
>CALRPR020000125.1:0-5717 GCA_943370125.1 Allobosea thiooxidans
ATCGAGCGGCGAGGCGCTATCCGTGCTGCACTCACGCTTTGCCGAGGCGATGGAGGAGGTGAAGAACCTTTCCACCGACAAGAAGGCCTGATTTATTCGGCGCGGGTAGTCCCCGCGCCGCTATCTTTCAGCCAAGATGCTTGGCAAAAAACGCGAGCGTGCGTTCCTGCGCCAGCGCGGCATCCTTCGCCACGTAAGAACCGCGCTCATCACAACCAAAGCCATGGCCCGCGCCCATATAGACGAAGACTTCCACTTCCTTCCGCGCGGCGCGGATTGCTTCCACGTCGCTCATCGGGATTGAGGCATCGGTTTCACCGAAATGGAGCTGCGTCGGGCAATTCGGCACTTCATCCTTCGCCGCCGCAACGCCGCCACCATACCAGCCAACAGAAGCGGAAAAGGCGCTGGTGCGGGTTGCGCCATGCCAGGCGACGGTGCCGCCCCAGCAATAGCCAACAATGCCGCGCTTGGCCTGGCGGGGCAGGGCGGCAGCGGCGGCGAGCACATCCAAAACGGTCTTGCCGGCATCAATCTTGCCGCGCAATTCGCGCCCGCGCGCCAGATCGGCGGCGTCATAGCCAAGCTCCACATTACGCTCGACGCGGTCAAAAAGCTGCGGCGCAATCACCGCATAGCCGGCGGCTGCGAAATCATCGCAGAGCTTGCGGATATGGCGGTTCACACCAAAAATTTCCTGCGTCACCACCAAGGCACGGTCTGCATCTTGTGGGCCGGTGCGATAGGCTTGCAGGCGAAAACCATCAGCGGCGGTAAGGGAGATCAAGGGCATGGGCGTTTTCCTTCGAAAAGAGATGGGACTATCCTGCGTGCATGGCTGAAATCGTCAACCTCAATCGCGCCCGTAAGGCCAAGGCACGCGACGCCGCCGAAGCGAAGGCCACGGAAAACCGCGCAAAATACGGGCAGACCAAAGCCGAACGCGCGCGGTTATCCGCCGAGAAGGCCAAGCTTCGCGCCGTGACGGACGGCGCGAAGAAGCAAGACTAGCAGGCTATCTCACCCCTTGCGCACAATGCTCATCCAGCCATGCGGGTCATTGCTGCGGCCATATTGCAGGCCGGTGATGGCATCATAAAGCCGGCGCGTGACATCGCCGATTTCACCACCATTGATCAGCACATCCTCGCCCTTATAGCCGAGCGTCCCGACCGGTGAGACCACCGCCGCCGTGCCCGTACCCCACATTTCCTTGAGCGTGCCGTCACGGCCTGCCGCCATCACTTCCTCAATCGCGATCTGGCGTTCAGTGACCTTCAGCCCCCAATCGCGCATCAATTGCATGGTGCTGGCGCGCGTCACGCCATCCAGGATGGTGCCGGTCAGTGGCGGCGTGATCACCTCATCACCGATGCGCAGCATGATGTTCATCGTGCCGACTTCATCGAGGTATTTGCGATTGACGCCATCCAGATACAGCACCTGCGAATAGCCTGCATTGGCGGCATCGCGCTGGCCGGCCAGGCTCGCGGCATAATTGCCGGCGGTCTTGGCTTCCCCGGTGCCGCCCTTGACCGCGCGCACATGCGTGTCTGACGCCAGGATTTTCACCGGCTTCACGCCTTCCTTGTAATAGGTGCCAACGGGCGAAAGGATCAGGAAATACAGGTAGTTATGCGCCGGATGCACGCCCAGCATCACATCGGTCGCGATAATGGTGGGGCGCAGGTAAAGCGCTGTGCCGGGTTTGCGCGGCACCCATTCATGTTCAAGCCCCACCAGCGCATCAAAGCTTTGGCGAATGATATCCACCGGCAATTCCGGCATGCACATGATCTGGCCAGAGCGGTTGAAGCGTTCCGCATGGCGATCTGGGCGGAACATGCGGATCTGATCATCATCGCCGCGAAACGCCTTGAGCCCATCAAAAATCGCCTGGCCGTAATGCAGCACGGAAGTCGCTGGATCGAGGCTGAGCGGCCCATAGGGGACGATCCGCGGCGAATGCCAGCCCTTTTCTTCCTGATAATCCATCAGGAACATGTGATCGGTCAGCACCTTGCCGAAGGAAAGCTCATCATCGGCGGGCTTCACCTTGGGGGTGGTGGTGCGGGTGATCGGGAAGGAAGCCATTGCTGCGTATCCTCGGAGTTTTTTCTAAGCGTGGTCAGCCTAGCGCGGGTCGGCGTGAAAGGTAAGTAGTCCTTACATAGTTTTTTACGCGGGTTACCCCATCATGGCGGCAAGCTTCGCCTCGAGCCCGGTTTGCGGCGCCTGCACCACTCGGCCAGGGGGGCGGCCATTGGCGCGGCCGGCGCGGCAGGCCATGACCAGCGCGCAATCAAGGCTATCCAGTACCGGCACGGGCAGCATTGCGGCGAGCTTTGGCGCCAGGCCAACCAGTCCAGCGCCGCCCAGCACCACCACGCCGGCGCCATCGGCTACCGCGTGGCGTGCTTCTTCGGCGATCAGCCCCAGCGCCTTTTCGGGCTCGCGCGCGATCATGTCGCCGGTTGGGGGCACGCTGCGCACCTGCACGCGGTCCCGGTCATGGCCGCGGATCAGGGCGAATTCTTCCAGCATCGGCACCCAGGCGGCACCCCCGGTCAGCAGCGCAATGCGCGGCGCCTGTTCCAGCGCCAGTGTGATTGAAGCTTCCGCCATGCCAACCACTGGGATGGGCAACAATTCGCGCGCGGCTTCAATAGCGGGTTCGCCAAAACAGGCGATGATGGCGGCGCCAAAACCTTGCGGATTATCCTGGCCGATATGCTGAGCAAGGCCCGTCAGCACCGCATGGCCGGCAATGGCGACTGCCGCGCGGGTTGCGATATAGCGCGCGCCAAAGGGGGCCGTCGCGGGCACCAGATCGCAAGCGGGCAGGCCAAGCCGGGGCAGGGCTTCCTGGGCGCGGGCAGCGATCAGGGCGGTGATGGCGGGGTCGGTATTGCCGTTCAGAAGTAGGATGCGCATGGGTGTTTCTGGCCTTGGCCGGCCTTGGCTGGCAAGCCCAGGCAATTTCCTGTTGCGCCCGGGCGTGCGGCGCCGCATGGTCAGGCAGTGCTGCCAATAATTTAGGCAGGGATGAATATCCCTGACCGCCGGCCCAAGGCTGGGGGGTGGCACAGGCTTTGCTGCCTTCGGATACTGGCTTGTTGTCCGGGCGTCGGCCTGGGGCGAGCGTGGCGACCAAATTCAGGCGGCAGTTTCCCCCGAAACTGCCCAAACGCGACAAAGGGAGAGTAACGCAATGCGTTTGAAGAAATTTTTGATGACAGCCTGCCTCGTGGCGCTGCCGGTGCTGGGGGCGTCTATCGCGCAAGCCCAGGGTACGCTGCGCATCGGCATGACGGCGGCGGATATTCCGCTGACCCATGGCCAGCCCGACCAGGGTTTTGAGGGCAATCGCTTCACCGGCATTCCGCTGTTTGACGGCCTGACCATGTGGGATTTGTCCTCGGCCGATAAGCCTTCGGTCGTCATCCCTGGTCTTGCGACCGAATGGGCGGTGGATGCCACTGACAGAACGCGCTGGGTGTTTCGGCTTCGCAGCGGTGTGAAGTTCCATGACGGGTCGGATTTCAACGCCGATGCCGTGGTGTGGAATGTGCGCAAGATCCTGGACCGCGAAGCGCCGCATTATGACCCGCGCCAGGTGGGCCTGACCGCGACCCGCATGCCAACGCTGCGCCGCGCGGAAAAGATTGATAATCTGACGGTGGCGCTGTTCACGTCTGAACCGGATAGCCTGCTGCCGATCAACCTGACCAACCTTTTCATGGCGAGCCCGACGCAATGGGAACGCCTGCGCGCCGCGAACCCCACCGCGGAAGCAACCTGGAACGCCTTTGCGCGAGAGCCATCCGGCACCGGCCCCTTCCGTATGACGCGCTTTGTCCCGCGTGAACGTGCGGAATATGCGCGCTTTGATGGCTATTGGTCCGACAAGGCGAAGCTCGATCGCATTGTCATCCTGCCGATCCCCGAAGCCAATGCGCGCACTGCCGCACTTTTGTCCAACCAGGTGGATTGGATTGAAGCGCCTTCACCGGATGCCATTCCCCAGCTTCGCCAACGCGGCATGGTGATCACCAGCAATGCGCAGCCGCATGTCTGGCCCTGGCAGCCCTGCTTTGCTGAGGGTTCGCCGCTCCGCGATGTGCGTGTGCGTCAGGCCATCAATCTTGGCATTGACCGTGAAGGGCTGCGCACCTTGCTGGGGGGCATGATGTCGGTGCCAGTCGGCACCGTGCCGCGTGGCCATCCATGGTTCGGCAACCCAAGCTTCAATATCCGTACCGACAAGGCGGAAGCGCGCCGCTTGCTGGCGGAAGCGGGCTATACGGCCCAGCGCCCGCTGACGCTGAAGGTGCAAATCTCGGCTTCCGGTTCGGGCCAAATGCAGCCGCTGCCGATGAATGAATTCCTTCAGCAGGACCTGAAGGGGATCGGCGTGAATGTGGAATTCGACGTGGTGGAATGGAACACCTTGTTCGCCAATTGGCGCCAGGGCTGCACCCATGCCTCTGCGCGTGGCGCACATGCCACCAACGTATCCTTCGCCGCCATGGACCCCTTCTTTGCCATGGTGCGCTTCTGGGATTCGAAAATGGCGCCGCCGGTTTCCAACAATTGGGGCTTCTTCAACAATCCGCGCTTTGACGCGATGATTGCTGAAGCGCGCAATTCCTTCGAACCGGCCGCGCGTGATGCCGCACTCGCCCGCTTGCATGCGGCTGGTGTGGATGAGGCGCTGTTCATCTGGATTGCGCATGACGTGTCCCCGCGTGCCATGAGCCCGCGTGTGCGCGGTTACGTGCAACCGCAAAGCTGGTTCGTGGATCTGCGCCTGCCCTTCATTCAGTAACATCTGATCGCCGGGCGGCCATCACCGCCCGGCGATACCTGGAGAGACGATGTTCTTCTACCTGATCCGCCGCATTGCCTATGCCATCCCCATCGCGCTTGCGGTTGGGTTTGTCTGTTTCATGCTGGTGCAGATCGCACCTGGTGATCCGATCAACGCCATCGTGCCGCCCGATGCGCCGGGCGATGTGGTGGAACAGGTGCGGCGCGATTACGGGCTGGATAAACCACTGCCCGTCCAATTCGGGCTTTGGCTGCTGAAAGTGGTGCAGGGTGATCTTGGGCGGTCACTCGCTTCCGGCCGGCCTGTGTGGTCTGACCTTTCAAGCGCCATCGGCAATACGCTGATGCTGGCGGCTTCCGCTTCCCTGTTGGGCTTCATCCTTGGCTGCGTGCTGGGTGGGCTTGCCGGCACCTTCCGCGGTTCCTGGCTTGATCGCGCGGCTGTGACGCTGGCGGTCGGCGGGGTTTCCGTGCCGCATTATTGGCTCGGCATGGTGATGGTGGTGATTTTTTCCGTCCAATTGAATTGGCTGCCGGCCATGGGCGCGGGGCCGGGCGGGTCTTCCGACTGGGCATGGGATTGGGAGCATATCAAGCACCTGATCCTGCCAACCGTGACGCTTTGCGTGATTCCCATGGGGATCATCACACGCACGGTGCGCGGCATTATCGCGGAAATCATGAACCAGGAATTTGTGACCGCGCTGCGCGGCAAGGGCCTCACGCGGCGCGGCGTGTTCCTGCATGTGGTCAAGAATGCTGCCCCCACCGCGCTTGCGGTGATGGGCTTGCAGCTTGGCTATCTGATGGGCGGTTCTATTCTGGTGGAGACCGTATTCTCCTGGCCCGGCACTGGGTTATTGTTGAATAACGCCATCTTCCAGCGC
>CALRPR020000126.1:0-5602 GCA_943370125.1 Allobosea thiooxidans
GCGGCCACACTGCATCTTGAAGCTGGCCGCGTGATCAAGCCTCGCCTTGTGTATTTTGGCGTCGGCAAAATCCCCGTGCTGGCTGCCGCTACGGCAAAGGCACTTGAAGGCCGCAGTTTAGACCCGGCGAGCATCAGCGCAGCCCAAGCCGCCTTGGCCGAAGACCTTGATCCACAGCAGGATCTGCATGGTCCGCCTGAAATGAAGCGCCATTTGGCGCGCGTGCTGACAGAACGCGTTTTGCAAGGTTTCCTGCGCGAAAAGGTACAGGCGGCATGATCCCGATTTCGCTGACCGTGAATGGCGAGAAGGTGATGCGCCATGTGGAACCGCGCCGCCATTTGATTGATTTCCTCCGCCTTGATCTTGGTCTGACAGGCTCACATGCCGGCTGCGAGCATGGCGTGTGCGGCGCCTGCACCTTGCGGGTCAATGGCAAGATCATGCGCGGCTGCCTGATCCTAGCTGCCTCGCTCGACGGAGCGGATGTTCTGACCATTGAAGGTATTTCCGAAAGCGGAGAGGTTTCGGATTTGCAGGCGGCTTTCGTCGCGCGGAATGCGGCGCAATGTGGCTTCTGCACGCCCGGCATGGTGATGACGGCTGCTGAATTACTCGCTGAAGGCGGCAGCCCGACGCGGGGTGAAATCCGCGAATACCTTTCAGGGAATTACTGCCGTTGCACCGGCTATCAGGCCATAGTGGATGCAGTTGAAGACACCTTGCGCTCCAGGAGTGCAAAGCCATGAATGAGATTACGCCCACTTCCATCGGTCTTTCGCGCGAGGATTTGCCCAATTCCTATATCGGGCGATCCGTGCCGCGCCCGAATGTGCCGAGGCTGGTGCAGGGGCGCGCGACCTATACGGATGATGTAACCCTGCCGCGCATGCTGCATGCGGCCTTTCTGCGTAGCCCCCATGCGCATGCGAAATTCAGTGCCATTGATACGGCGCGCGCCAAGGCGGTGCCGGGTGTGATCCGCGTCTTTACGGGCCATGATTTGGCAAAAATCTGTGATCCCTGGGTGGCGACGCTTGACCATTTGAAGGGCATGAAATCCGCGCCGCAATATCCGCTGCCGCTCAACCGCGCCACCTGGCAGGGGGAGCCGATTGTGGCAGTTATCGCGGAAAGCCGCGCGGCGGCCGAAGATGGTGTGGCCGCGCTGGATATCGAATTCGAAGCTTTGGCCGCGCAGACCGATATGGAGACAGCACTCGCCGCCGGCGCGGTCGTGATCCATCCGGAACTGGGCGATAATCTTGTCTTCACCCGGACGGCTGAAAGCGGCGATGTCGCCGCGGCTTTTGCGGCGGCGCATAAGGTGGTCGAGGCGCGTTTTGTCACCGGGCGCCATACCGGTGTTACGCTGGAACCGCGCTCCATCATCGCCGATTACAATCCGGCGGATGAAACACTCACCGTGTATCATTCCACCCAGGCGCCGCATATGATGCAGGGCGTCTTTGCCAAGCAGCTTCGCATGAAAGAAGGCGATGTCCGCGTGATCTGCAAGGATGTCGGCGGCAGCTTTGGCATCAAGGTGCATGTCTATCCGGATGAGGTCGCTGTTGCCGCCATGGCGCGCATCATGGGCCGCCCGGTGAAATTCGTGGCAGACCGCTTCGAATCCTTCGTGAGCGACATCCATGCGCGCGATCATCGTATCAAGGGACAGCTTGCGGTAGATGCGGAAGGCCGCGTGCTGGCCTTTGATATTGATGATCTGACGGGCATCGGCCCCTATTCCGTCTATCCACGCACCAGCGCGATCGAGGGTAATCAGGTCGTCAATCTTTGCGGCGGGCCATATGATTTCAAGAATTACCGCTGCACCACCACGGTTGTGCTCCAGAACAAAACACCCACCTGCCAATACCGCGCCGTCGGTCACCCAATCGCCACAGCGGTAACGGAAGGGTTGATGGATTTGGCCGCTGAGGCGCTGGGCATGGACCCGGTGGAGCTACGTCGGCGCAACCTTATTCGTGATGACGCCTATCCCTATACCTCTCCGCCGGGGATGCGCTTTGAAGGGCTGTCGCATCACGCTTCGCTGAACAAGTTGCTGGAAATGGTACCGTTGGACCGCATTCGCGCGGATCAGGCGGAAGCACGCCAGCGCGGCGTCTATCGCGGCATTGGCTTTGCTTCCTTCATCGAACTCACCAACCCATCACCCTTCATGTATGGCATCGGCGGCGCGCGTATTTCAGCGCAGGATGGATGCACCGTGCGCATGGATCCTGATGGGTCCATTGTGGCTTCCTCTGGCGTCACGGAACAGGGCCAGGGGACCGAGGCCATCTTGGCGCAGATCGTGGCGCATGGCGTCGGCGTGCCGGTCAATCGCGTGAAGATCATCACGGGCGATACGCAAACAACGCCATATGGCGGTGGCACCTGGGCGTGCCGAGGTGCTGGCATTGGCGGGGAAGCTGCGCTGCAATCCGCAATTGCGTTGAAACAGCAAATTCTGGAAGTGGCCGGCGCCATGCTGCAAGCGGCTCCAGAAACACTTGATATCGCCATGGGCGAAATCACGGATAAGGCCAGTGGCAAGCCGCGGATGACGCTGTTTGAACTGGGGCGCATCGTCTATTTCCGTGGTGATACGCTGCCCAAGGATTTGCAGCGCGAATTGGTGCAGACACGCCACTTCATCACCAAGGAATATCCCTTCGCATTTACCAATGGCATTCAGGCGAGCTGGATTGAAGTAGATGCCGCCACTGGCATGGTGAAGCTTTTGGAACACTGGTGCGTTGAAGATTGCGGCCGCGTTGTGAATCCCATGCTGGTGGATGAACAGGTGCGCGGTGGCATTGTTCAGGGCATAGGCGGCGCACTTTACGAACATTGCGTCTATGATTCCGAAGGCAATCTGCTGACCACGACGCTTGCGGATTATCTTGTGCCCATGTCGGCGGAAATGCCGGAAATCCATGTGGGGCATGTGGAAACGCCAACCCGTGAATCCCTGCTTGGCGCCAAGGGCGCCGGAGAGGCTGGCACCGCCGGCGCGCCGGCGGCCATTATGAATGCCATCAATGATGCGCTGAAGCCCTTGAACGCCCGCGTGCATGAACAGCCCTTCACGCCAGAACGTATCCTGCGGGCGCTTGGCACCATCGCCTAAAATTCATCAACAGCGTTCACAAAACGCCACAACAGGGAGAATTGGAATGACCACCCTTCGACGGAGCCTGATCCTGGGCGCTTCTGCGCTGCCCTTGTTTTCCATCCACAGCCGCGCGCAAACGGCGCTGAATATCACCATCGCTTCCAGCCATCCGGTCGCGAATTTCTGGGTTGCGATGATGAAGAACGTCTTCCAGCCGGAGGTGGATAAGCTGCTGCGCGATGGCGGCAATACCCACCGCATCAATTGGCGCGAAGCCTATGGTGGTACGCTGTATCGATTCCAGGACACGATGGAGGCTGTACGCGATAACATCACCGATATTGGCTATGTCGGTTCGCTCTGGGAAGGCAGCACCATGCCGCTGCAGAACGTGACCTATTTCACGCCATTCGCAACAGGCGATCATGCCCTTGTTGCCAATACCTTCGAAGCAATGAATGAAAATGTGCCGGCCATTCGGCAGAATTGGAACGGCCTCAATATGGTGCCGCTGAGCTCCTATATCACAGATACCTATCACATCTGGTCGAACTTCCCGGTGCGCAGCCTGGATGATTTGCGCAATCGCAAAATCTCGGCACCTGGCACCAGCGCCAATTGGCTGACTGGCACGGGGGCGACGCCGGTGGATGGCGCGCTCACCACCTATTACACCGATATCCAGACTGGCGTTTCCGAAGGCGCGCTTTCCTTCTTTGTCGGTATTTTGCCGACGCGCGTGCATGAAGTGGCGCGCTACATCACGAAATGCGATGTGGGCGCGATGTATGTCGGTGGCATCGCGGCAAACAAGCAGCGCTTTGACCGTTGGCCGGAAGGCGTGCGCCGCGCCATGACGGATGCGGGCAAGGCCACCACGCAGGCGCATATTCGCGATGTGTCAGCGCGTATTGCCGCGGCTGAGACGGAAATGACCCGCCAGGGCGCCATCATCAGCACCCTGCCGGCGGCAGAGCGTGAGCGCTGGATCCGCGGCTTGCCGAATATCGCGCGGACTTGGGTGGATAGCTCGGGCCCCGCGGCGCGGGATGTGCTGAACGCCTATTTCGCGGCCATTCGCGCTGCAGGCCAGACGCCTGGGCGCAATTGGGATCGCGAAGTTTCTGCCTGATAAGAAAGGCGCACCAACTTGGCCGATGACATTGATATGGCGGCGCTTGATAGCGCCGCACCATCGCACAATTCAGGCCCAATCCAGATGCTGCTTGATGGCCTGGCCGCCATCGGCACCATCTGGACCTTTGGGCTGATGCTATTGATCTGTGCCGATGTCATTGGCCGATCCTTTCTGAATGCGCCCATCACCGGTGTTGCGGAAATCGCCGCGCATTCGGTGGTGGGCATTGTCTTTCTGCAGATTGGCGCCACCATTTATCATCGGCGCATGACACGGGCGGATTTCCTGATCCAGCGTGTTCTGATTTGGGCGCCGCGTTTTGGGCGCGGGGTTGAAGCGCTGTTTTTCCTGATCGGCGCCCTGGTCATGTTCTTCATCGCGCAAGCCGCTTGGCCGGGCATGTGGAATTCCATCAACCTTCGCGAGTTCTTCGGCGTTCAGGGGCTTTTCACCGTGCCGACCTGGCCGTTTCGTGGCCTGATTGTGCTGGGCGGCGTGGCGGGAGGCATCGCCTATCTGGCGGTGTTTGCGGCGGAACTGCGCGGGATGCTGACTCGCAATGGATGATACTTCCCTTGGCTTTGCGCTGATCGGGCTGATGGTGACGCTGATCATCATTGGCCTGCCGATTGGCATTACGCTGATTTCAACTGGCGCGATTGGCGTTTGGCTGATCCGCGAAAATCCCGATCTTGCCTTTCGCTTCACTGCAATGGCTACGTATTCCGGCATTCAGGATTATCTGTTTGCGACCATCCCGCTTTTTGTGCTGATGGGATTACTGGTCAGTATTTCTGACGTCGGCAAGGACACATTCGATGTCGCGCAGAACCTGCTCCGACGCGTCAAGGGTGGCCTTGGTATTGCAACTGTTGGCGCCAATGCGGTGTTTGCCGCAGTAACGGGCGTTTCCATCGCCTCGGCTGCAGTTTTCACCAAGGTCGCGGTGCCTGAAATGGTGCGGCACGGCTATTCCATGCGCTTCGCGGCGGGCACTGTGGCAGGCAGCAGCATTCTTGGCATGCTGATACCGCCATCGCTATTGATGATTGTCTATGGCGTGCTGGCCGAAGTTTCGATTGGATCCATGTTCATCGCCGGCGCCATTCCGGGCGTCATCATCGCGATCGGCTTTGCCGTCATGATCTGGTGCTATGCGAGCTTCGCGCCGCAGCGCATCATGAGCCAATCGCCATCCGCAGTAGTGGCTGACGAAAAACTGATGGGCCCGGCGGAAATGCTGGGCAAATCCCTGCCCATCTTTTTGCTTGTGGTGCTGATCCTGGGTGGGCTTTACACGGGCTTCTTTACGCCGACCGAAGCGGGCGCGGTAGGCG
>CALRPR020000127.1:0-5512 GCA_943370125.1 Allobosea thiooxidans
ACAGAAACCTCAACCGACAAACCCCGCGATACGCAACACAAAACCGGAAAGGCAGTCCGGGAGTGAAGCCGCGTCAGCAATTCGCCTCAGCAGAAAATGGAGGCAGACAATCAACCAGGCGCAGGGGATCGTGAATAATGCGGGCTAAATGCTTCCGGTCCATGCGGATCGAAGTGAATGCGGCCACTCCGGTCGGCCCAGAACATAAATTTTGCATACTTCTCAAATATAAACGATGCTTCTGCGAAGCTTCTGTGCGAAGAAACCCGGTCGATAATTTCTCCTTCACATTTATATTTTTTTGTTTCTATACCCTTCCAGATAACAAAACCCAATACTACGACGACAAAAGACGTCGATGCAAAAAAATAAGCGGTGAGATATTTGACGATTCTATTCAAACTTTTTCTGCTCCATTTGGTCGATACCCTGCTTCCTAGCCTCCTCAAAACCTTCAATGTGTCGCCGTGTAGTTACCAGATCTGAGCGACCAGCCAGAAGATGAACGTCTTTTAAGCTACCGCCTATCGCAGATACGCGTCTAGCGGTATTGATAAAGTATGTGCGGCGCCCGCGCCGCGTCTCTACCCGACTATCAAGCCGCGTAGTCCCATGCACCGTCAAGCTTGGCAATGATGCGCATCTCATCCAGCAAGTCGTCGGCGAACTTGCGCGCTCCCTACAGATCAAAAGTGCCGGTTCTACGGTAAGTTATCCAGGTTCATTCGGGAGCTTGATTTGGCAGAGCCACAGCTGCTTTGGGCGATCCTCAAGCTGGTAAATGACGATTTCGCCTTCTCGAAAGCTCTTACGGTTGTTGGTTTTGCTGATAGTGATGATCCCATGATACCGGGAGCGGAGGTGCGGGGGGAAGTGTCATACACTGTAATACCCTCACAATCCGCTGTGGCGGGGGGCACAAACTCTTAAACGTCTGATTTTTATGGGTAATCATGGTGCTGTTGGAGAGGATTGAACTCTCGACCTCTCCCTTACCAAGGGAGTGCTCTACCACTGAGCTACAACAGCCAAGGCCCTAGCGGACGCGCATCCTCTAGCCCCAGCCTGGGGCGTCCCGCAACCCCTTGATGACGGCAGAATGCGCTGCCAATTCATGCCCGCATGGAAAAGAACGGCAAAACCCCGCCCAAGCCCGCACCTTCCCGCGAAGAAAGGCTGGCGGCGGCACTCAGGGAGAATCTGCGCCGGCGCAAGGCCAAGGCGCGGGCGCTTGATGCGGCGGCAGCGCCGCCCAAGCCCGATAGCCCGGAAAAACCCAGGGAATAAAGCCGGGTTTCCCCCTGGGGGCCAAGTGCGCTATTTCCCACCCCAAGGGGCTCCGGCCCAAGCTTAAGGATATGCCATGAACTGGATCAGCGATTGGGCCCTGCCGAAGATCCAGGGCCTGTTCAAGCGGGAAGCGCCGGAAAACCTTTGGCACAATTGCCCTGCCTGCCAGCAGATGATTTTCCATCGAGACCTGGAAAAGGCTTTGCGCGTTTGCTCCCATTGCGGGCATCACATGCGCCTGGGCGCTGTGCAGCGGCTGGAAGCCACCCTGGACCCAGGCTTTTCACGCATTGAATTGCCCAAGGCGCCGGCTGATCCGCTGCGCTTTCGTGACCAGCGCCGCTATGCAGACCGGCTGCGCGAAAGCCAAACCAAGACAAGCATGGATGACGCGGTGGCCGTGGCGCATGGCACCATCAATGGCCAACGCGCGGTCGTCGCCGCTTTTGAATTCGCTTTCATGGGCGGGTCCATGGGCGCCGGCGTGGGTGAGGCCATTGTCACCGCCGCCAAGCTTGCCGTGCTGCAGAATGCGCCGCTGATCGTGTTTACCGCCTCGGGCGGTGCGCGCATGCAGGAAGGCGCGGTCAGCCTGATGCAAATGCCGCGCACGGTGATTGCAACGCGCATGGTGAAGGAAGCCGGCCTGCCCTTCATTACCGTGTTGTGCGACCCGACCACAGGCGGTGTCACGGCCAGCTTCGCGATGCTGGGCGATATCCAAATCGCTGAGCCAGGCGCCCTGATCGGCTTCGCCGGCGCGCGCGTGATTGAACAGACCGTGCGCGAAAAACTGCCGGAAGGTTTTCAGCGCGCCGAATACCTGCTGGAACATGGCATTCTGGACATGGTGGTGAAGCGTGGCGAGATGCGCGAAACCTTGGCGCGCGTCATTTCCCTACTACGAGAACCCTTGCTTGAACGCAGTGACGAAGAAGCCGAAGCCGCCACCGCACCCGCCGAATAATTCCCTTGTCCCGCGCTGAAGCGATTGTGGAGCGTCTGCACACGCTCCACCCCAAGCTTATTGATCTGAGCCTGGGCCGGATGGAGGCTTTGCTGGCAAAGCTCGGCCATCCGGAACGGCGTCTGCCGCCGGTCATTCATGTAGCGGGGACGAATGGCAAGGGTTCCACCTGCGCTTTTTTGCGCGCCATCGGCGAAGCGGCGGGGCAGCGCGTGCATGTCTATACCTCGCCCCATCTGGTGCATTTTCACGAACGCATCCGGCTGGCGGGAGACTACGTGACGGATGAGGCGCTGACCGCGACGCTGGAAGAAGTGGAAGCGGTGAATGCGGGCGCGCCGATCACGGTGTTTGAGGTGACTACGGCGGCGGCCTTTGTGCTGTTCAGCCGCGTGCCAGCTGATTTGCTGGTGCTGGAAGTGGGCCTGGGCGGGCGGCTTGATGCGACGAATGTCGTGCCGCGCCCAGCGGCCTCAGCCATCACCTCCATTTCCATGGATCACATGGATTTTCTGGGCGATACGCTCGGCAAGATAGCCGGGGAGAAAGCCGGGATCATGCGCGCTGGCGTGCCTTGCGCCACGGGCGCGCAGGCCGCGGCAGCGCTGGAAGTAATCAGCGCCACGGCAGCCGAACGCGGCGCGCCACTGCTGCGGCGCGGACGGGATTGGTTCTGTGAGGCTACGTTAGAAGGTCTGCACTACCGCGATGCCGCAGGCGTACTCGCGCTGCCGCCGCCGGGGCTGATAGGACCGCATCAGGCGGATAATGCCGGCATTGCCATCACTGCGTTGCGTGCCGCTGGCTTGCCTTGGTTGAATGATGCAGCGATTGCTGAGGGCATCGCCAAGGCGTCCTGGCCCGCGCGGTTGCAGCGCCTTTCGGGCCGGCTTTTTGCATTGCTGCCAACAGGTTTTTCGCTATGGCTTGATGGCGGGCATAATGCCGGGGCGGGGCAGGCGCTGGCCGAGCATTTCACGCAATGGCGCGATCAGCCCTTGCATCTTGTCATCGGCATGAAGCAGGGCAAAGCGAGTGCCGAATTCCTCCGGCCCTTGCTGCCCTTCGCCACCACCATTCATGCGGTGGCTGAACCCGGCCAGCATCTGGCGATGAGTGTCGCGGATATCATCTCTGCCAGCGGCGGTGTCGCCGAACCAGGCCCAACAGTTGCGGAAGCGCTTGGCAAAATCGCCGCCAACGCAACCCCGGGACGTGTCTTGATTGCGGGTAGTCTTTATCTGGCGGGCGAAGTATTGAAGGCGGATAGGCTGTAGGCGGCTGCAGCCGCAAATAACGTAAATCTCGGCCTTTCTGCGTGATTTGACCAAGCCTAAGAAACACTGGCGCCAATTGCCAAGACAAAGCCTTTCCCTCGATTAATAAGATACTTGCTTGAGAAACGGATCAGCTTGTACGTTAAGTCCGATTCTGTTGTTCTAGCCTTAGGATATGAAATCTGCGTTATGGTTGTTGTTTTGCCTCAATATAGCGTTTGCCTTCACTTTTGCTATCTGTTGGGAAGAGCGGCCCTCGACTTTGCACCGAGAGTTTGAGCGCAGACAGATTTTTCTAACCCAGTTGCACTATTCGATATAGGAGTTATCGCATGCGCACAATCAAGCTTCTGTCTGGAATTGTGTTCCTGGCTTCAATAGCTTGGTTCATTACGGCACCAGACTACGAACCCGCAATAAGCGCACTAACTTCGTTGGCAGCATTCATCGCACTTTTTATGCGCGAAAAAAAGGCGGCATCGCAGCCCGTACAAAGTCAATCACTAGCAGAAAACTCCATAGGCATTCAGGCCGGCGGAGATGTTCAGGTCGGCAGCATTCACTCGGAAAGGAAATAGGTGATGCTCAACAAAGATCAGTCGCAGGACGTGGGTGATGGGGCCACCGCCATTCAAGCGGGAGGCAGTGTTACGGTAAATAATGTTGGTCTTACATATGCGGATGTCAGAAGCATTGCCCAAGACGTATTTCAGGCAAATTTCTACAAGTTGGTCGGGATCGCCAAAGAGGTCGCGCGTGAGAGAATGGAAGAGATTACAGAAGCATTTCTTGGGAAATTACAGAGGGAAAATCCGAAAGGCCTAGGGAGGGCTGAGGATCCAGATTTTCAATATGCTCTTTTCGCAGTTCAAAGGGAGTACGCGCGGAGTGGTGATAAAGACCTGGGCGATTTGTTGGTGGATCTTCTTGTGGATCGTAGCAAGCATGAGCCACGCGACATCCTACAAATTGTTTTGAACGAATCTCTTACAACGGCATCAAAACTGACTGACGGGCACCTTGCTACTTTATCGGTAATCTTCTCGATTAAGTACGCGCAGATAAATGGCATAGCGAATCACGATCACTTCGTTGCTGAGCTCGACAAGTATGTCGCGCCATTTGCATCCCATCTAACGAGGAATGCAACATGCTATCAGCATTTACAGTTTTGTGGCTGCGGATCACTTCAGCAGTTAGCCGGCAAGTCGCTGGAACAAATCCTTAGCACAAGTTACCAGGGGTTGTTTTCCAACGGTTTTCATGCGTCAGAAATTTCAAACCGCTCCCTTTCCATCGGCCTAGATAGCCGATTTTTCATCCCGTGCCTTAATGACGCAAACAGATTGCAAGTGGACGCGTTGAATGCGCAGGATTTGAATTCGAAAATGGAAGCACATGCCCTTACTCAGGACGATAGGTTCAAGATAAATCAGCTCTTTGAGCTGAATAAGATGCCTCATACGGAAATCGTAGAGAAAGTTACGTCAATTCGATCCTACATGGGCGGCGTTTTCGAGATATGGAGAAGCTCTCCCCTTAAATCCTTCACCCTAACAAGTGTGGGAATTGCCATTGGTCATGCAAACATTAAGCGCCAGATTGGCGAGTTTGCTGATCTTTCCATATGGATAAACTGATAAAGTTTTCCAAAAATTAGCAGTCAGCGAGGTAACCCTCCCTCTGCTCAGCCCCCTGCGCCGGACTTCCCATATAACCTTTTATTTTAGCAAAGAAATATAGAAGCGACTTCAGGCTCTGTCCCTAACCCGCATTATTCACGATCCCCTGCGCCTGGTTGATTGTCTGCCTCCATTTTCTGCTGAGGCAAATTGCTGACGCGGCTTCACTCCCGGACTGCCTTTCCGGTTTTGTGTTGCGTATCGCGGGGTTTGTCGGTTGAGGTTTCTGTGGTTTGCGCTGGGGCATCCGCCCCTTATGTCAACAGGTCAGGCGCGGCAGGCGCTCAAGCGCCATG
>CALRPR020000128.1:0-5474 GCA_943370125.1 Allobosea thiooxidans
CAGAAACCTCAACCGACAAACCCCGCGATACGCAACACAAAACCGGAAAGGCAGTCCGGGAGTGAAGCCGCGTCAGCAATTCGCCTCAGCAGAAAATGGAGGCAGACAATCAACCAGGCGCAGGGGATCGTGAATAATGCGGGCTAGAACGTTTTGATACGGCCTCAACCATCCATTACTACCCCCCACAATTGGATCCAGGTCGCCGTCACCATCAAGGTCAATAAAGGTAACTGAAACACTATCGCCCCCAAGCCATCCCTTAAATGGATTGGCGTCTCCTGTCAGTTCCGTGAAAGTAACACCATCATTACGCCAGATGTTAATGTTTCCGTACCACTCGCCAATGAGGCGGTCGATATCACCATCGCCGTCAAAATCCACAAAACAGGGCGCACTATCTCTTCCGACATCTAGGCCGTTGAAGGGATTGGCAGCGCCAGTAAGCGGGGAGAAGCCCGTACCAGTGTTTTGCCAGGTGCGGAGAGTTCCGCCACTATCTCCAACAACCAGATCAAAATCCGCATCGCCATCCAAATCCGTGAAGCTGGGGGTACCTGAAATCCCATTGAGGGGGTTGGCGCTGCCGGTCAGTTCCGTGTAACGATTGTTGCTATCACGTAAATATACGCGGAGGGGTCCCTCACCTACCACCAGATCAAGGTCCCCATCGCTGTCGAGATCAATGAAGCTTGGCGCGCTCAAAATACCTACATCGATCCCGTTGAAAGGGTTGGCACTGCCGGCGAGTTCCACAAACTGTGGCGTCAAAGGCGCATTCACCGATGCGCCGGATGAGTCAATAACGTTAACGATCAAAGGCCGCGTAGCGGTAGGGGCATTGCTAACATTGCCATAGGCCAAACGCTCAATCACGGCGTCCACCGCAGCAGCGGTGACTGCGCTGTTAAATGTGATCGTGAAGTTAGACCCAACACCACCTGTAGCGGCTCCAATCACCACACCGCCGAAGCTGATTGTTGAACCGCTAACCCCTACCTCCCCTGCGCCACCGCCCTGATGCAGCACCGAAACACGGTCTTCCGCCAGCAGCCCACTTACAACCAAACGCGCACCAGCAAGGGAGCCAGTCGCGCTGAACGCCACATTCGCATCCAGTATTTGGGGGGCGACGTTCACGACGTTCTCGGCAAAACTGCCACTCTGGTTCAAGCCCGTCAGAGTACTAGGCATCGCATCTCAACCTTGACTAAGAACACCACAATGCTAAATTAATGCCTTGTAAATTGTCAAGCATCTCTCCGTCGCGTGCGGGGATTTGAGCCGCGCCTAGCCCCTACTTCCGCGCCAGCACAAACAACCGCCGAAACGGCAGCAGCACCGCCCCATCCGGCCCCGGCGGATAGGCCGCGCGCATCGCCGCAGCATAGGCTGCCAAAAACCCCTTGCTACCCTCAGCCCCCATCGCATCCAGAAAGGGCAGCAGGCTTGTGCCCATGGCCCAGCGCACCACCGGGTCTTCGCCGCGCATCACATGGATGTATTCCGTCACCCACATTTCAAGCTTCGCCACGCGCGGGCTGAGCATCGCGTAATAGGCTTCGGGCGATAAAATAGGCGGAGCGCTTTTTACGCGCTGCAACACCTCAGCCCAAGGCCCTTCCCGCGCAATCCGGTCCTGTTCCGCGCGCAAGGGCGCTGCATGCATGGATGGCATTTGCACGGCCAAAACGCCGCCTGGTGCGAGGCATTCCAGCAGGCGCGGAAACAAAGCCTCATGCCCATCCAACCATTGCAGCGCCGCATTGCTGAAAATCACATCCACCGGCGCTGCCGGCGCCCAAGCATTGATATCCGCCTGCGCCGTCTCAAACCCCGCCGCCGCAGCCTTCACCAGCATCGCGGCACTGGCATCCACGCCCATCACCCGCGCATCAGGAAAGCGCGCCGCCAACACCGGCAGCGCATTGCCTGCGCCGCAGCCCAAATCCACCACTAGCTTCGGCGATTCATGCGGAATCCGCGCAATCAAATCCAGCGCGGGCCGCAGCCTTTCATCCTCAAACTGCAAATAGGTCTTGGCGTCCCAGATATCCTTGGCCGTCACAGAAAACGTTCCCGAATATCCACGCTGCTTTCGCGGCCAAGCTTATCGAAATGTTCCGTCAGCCATTTCTCTGCCGCATCACGCCCAAATTGGCGCAGCATGCACAAAAACTCCCAATCGCCATTGAATTTAGTCGAAAGTTTGAAGGACCGCAGCCTATCCTCATCCTCAATCAAATGAATGAAAAGCCGCCGATAACGCGGCTGTTCCAGCCGCCCCGCATCAAGCAGGCGCTGCACGAAATCAATCGCGCGCATTTCCGCCATCAAACTACCATTGAAGGTGATTTCATTCAGTCTATTAACAATATCCGAAGCGCTTGTCGGCATTTCTTCGCGCACTTGCGGGTTCAACTGGATCAGCATGATATCGGGCGGCCCGCCCTGTTCATATAGCGGCCATAGCGCGGGATTGCCCAGATAACCGCCATCCCAATAGGATTCGCCATCAATCTCCACCGCCTTGAAAACTTGCGGCAGGCAGGCGGAAGCCAGCAGCACCTCCGCGTCAATTTCCCGTCGCGTGAAAACGCGAGGCTTGCCCGTACGCACATTGGTCGCGGAGATAAACAGCCGCGGCGCCTTGGTTTCTTCGCGCAGCCGCTCAAAATCAATGCTCTGGTTCAAAGCATCGCGCAGCGGATTGTAATTGATGGGAAACGGATTGATTTGATAGGGGGACAACACGCGCGACAGCGTATCAAAGGTGCGATAGGCGATGGACCAGGTCAGGTCATGCCCCCACATCGCCTTCTCCCAAGGCAGCGCCTGCAAGGGGCTGACCGCCAAATTCGCTGCCATGCTGCGCCAGAAACGATCCAGCGCCTTGATCGCGGCTGCAGGGCCACCTTCGATCAACCCTTGCACCACCATGGCGCCATTGATCGCGCCCGCGGAAGTGCCGGAAAAACCGTCGAAGTCTATGCGCTCATCTTCCAACAGCCGTTCCATGGCACCCCAGGTAAAGGCGCCATGCGTGCCGCCGCCTTGCAAGGCCAGGCTCAATCGCTTTTTCGCCACCGGCTTGGCAACCGCCGGCGCTGCCAAATCTTCTTGCTGGCTCTGAGGCCGCTTCCCCGCCCGGCTATTCGCGCCCATCACGCAGCCAGCCATCCGCCATCAATGGAAAGCGCCGCACCATTCACCGCACCTGAACCAGGGCCACACAAATAAAGCGCCATGCGCGCAATATCCTCAACCTCAATCCAACGGCGCGAAGGCTGCTTCACCAGCAAATGATCGCGCAGCGCCGCTTCTTCCGAAATGCCGAATTTTTCTGCCAGCGGCTTCACCTGCGCCTCAGCCAGCGGCGTTCTCACAAAGCCAGGGCAGATCGCATTGCAGGTAATCGGCGTCTCTGCAATTTCCAACGCCACAACCTTGGTCATGCCCACCACGCCATGCTTGGCCGCCACATAAGCAACCTTATAGGGGCTCGCGACCAGGCCATGCGCGGAAGCAATATTGATGATCCGCCCCCAGCCACGCTTCTTCATCCCCGGCAGCGCCGCGCGTATCGCGTGGAAATTGGACGACATATTGATCGCGATGATCGCATCCCATTTTTCTTCCGGGAAATCCTCAACGGGGCTCACGAATTGGATGCCGGCATTATTCACCAGGATATCAACGCCCCCCAGCGCCGCTTCCGCTTCCGCCACCATGGCGCGCACGCCGGCGGGCTTCGATAGGTCCGCCGCCGAATAGGGCGCATCACCGCCGCCCATCGCCGCCCCTACCTTGGCGCGCGCCGCCGCAATATCTTCTGCCTTGCCCATCCCATTGAGCATCACCTTGGCGCCGGATTCCGCAAGCAGCAGCGCAATGCCAAGCCCAATGCCCGAGGTTGAACCGGTGACGAGCGCCGAGCGCCCCGTAAGGATGCGTTCCATGGAACACCTGTGTCGGTTTAAGTTGACGTCAATTAGCCTGGAATGCCCCTCAGGGGAACCATCTCAGGGCAGGTGCTTCAACAACCCCAAAAGCCGCTTGACCAGAGGGGAAGCCAGCTTCGGCGCATAAAAATCCCCCGCCGCACGCTTCGCGGCCTCCTGGACTGTCGGATACGGCAAAACCACCCCCGCCAAGGCCGAAAGCGGCAGCCGGCGCCCAATCATCAGCCCCAGCATCCCCGCCATATCCCCAGCCCGAGGCCCCACCACCGAAGCCCCCAAAAGCCGCCCGCGCGGGGAAGCAATCAGCTTGATCAACCCCTCCGCCCGATCCTCCGCCACCAAGCGATCATTCTCGCCCAGCCCGCGCCTCAGAACCCGAACCTCCCCATGCACAACCCGCGCCTCGGCCTCGGTCAGGCCAATCTGCGCCAATTCCGGATCGGTATAGGTCACCCGCGGCAAGGCCGCGTAATCCAAGCGCACCGGCAGGCGAAACAGCATGGACCTTGCAATAATCCCCGCATGCTGAGACGCAACATGCGTGAAAGCACGCGGCCCAAGCCCCACCGGGTCCGCAATATCCCCCGCCACCCAAATGCGCCGATTGCCCTCAGCCCGCAGCGCCAGATTGGTCGCAACCCCGCGCGCCGAGCCAACCAAGCCCGCCGCCTCCAAGCCAAGCCCCTCAACCCGCGCCGCACGCCCCACCGCCACCAGCAAATGGCTCGCCCTAACCTGAGCACCATCAGCCAGCCGCGCCGTCAGGCCGCCAGGCGCCGGCGCAACCTCGGCCAGGCCAACCCCCTCGCGAAGCTCAACACCCTCAGCCAGCAGCGCCGCACGCAGCACCGCCACACACTCCTCATCCTCCCGCGACGCAATCCGCGACTGCTCCACCACCGTCACCCGCGCCCCAAGCCGGCGATGCGCCAAAGCCATCTCCAACCCGATCGCCCCCCCCCCCAACACCAACAAATGTTCAGGACAGGCCGGCAAATCAAAAATCGTCTCATGCGTCAGGAAAGGCACCTGCCCAAGCCCAGGCACCGCCGGCACCACCGCACGCGACCCCGCGGCAATCACAGCGCGGCGAAACACCAAACGCCGCCCACCAACATCCAAACTATCCCGCCCGGTGAAATGCGCGCCCGCACGCAACACCTCCACCCCCATGGCACGAAACCGCTCCTCAGAATCATGCGGGGCAATCGTGTCAATCGCACGCTTCACTTGCGCCTGCACCAAAGCCCAATCAATCACAGGCGGCGGCACCACCACACCATAACGCGGGGCTCGCCTAGCCTCAGCCGCCAAATGCGCGACCGCCAGCAAAGCCTTGGAAGGCACGCAACCCGTATTGAGGCAATCACCACCCATCTCACCACGCTCAATCAACGTCACCCGAAAGCCGAGCGCAGCCGAAATCGCAGCGACCGAAAGGCCGGCAGCACCGGCGCCGATGATGGCGATGTCTGTGTCTGGCACTACAAAAATCCTCGAAAAACGGGGGGG
>CALRPR020000129.1:0-5143 GCA_943370125.1 Allobosea thiooxidans
TGGGCCGTGATCATATCGAGCGTTTCAGCCGCAAGCTTCCCCGCGCGGCGCATGGCCGCGAAATCCTCAGGCTTGTGGATGGTGATGCGGCGAGATTCGCCGCCTTGCTGCTCCATGGGGTCTCAAGGCTCGTGAATGTTGCTAGCGCAAAATGCGCCGCAGTGCCGCAGGATGCAAGGCTTCACTGTGGTTTGCCGGCTTTCTCGCCCGCGCTGATTTCCGCCGCACCCAAGGCATCCGCAAGCCGCGCGGTCGCACTGCCAGGCCGCGCCGGCTTTTGCTGGCTGGGGGAGGGCGCCCAGCCGGTCAGCACCAAAAGCCTGAGCGGCACGTCAACCTCGGCGCCGCCAAGCCGCGCCGCTGCCATGGGAAACAGCGCGCGCGGCGGGATGCGGCCATCGCGCGCCAGCACGGCATTCGCCTCACCAGCGGCGCGGAGATCAGCGAAGATCCCGAAAGCGGATTTGTAGCGGAGCGCCATATCCTCGGCATCCGCGACCGGGAGCGCAAAGCCCGCGCGCTGCAACAGCGCCGCGCCATCGCGCAATTCCGGGAAGGGGGAGATGCGGGGCGAGATACCGCCGCGCAATTCCGCCTCGGCCTCGGCCAGCGCTGAACGCAGCGCGCCAAAGCTCGGCAGGCCAGGCAGGCTTGCCAGGAACAGCCCATCAGGGGCCAGGGCGCGGCGGATTTGGATCAGCGCCCCCGGTAGGTCATTCACCCAATGGAGTGAGAGGGAGGCTACCACCAGATCAAAAGCGCCTTCCGCAAAGGGCAGGAATTCCTCATCGGCCGCAACCGCCAAGCCCCCGCCACGTGCCGCCATGCCTGGCGCCAGATCGGCCGAGACGATGAAGGGTATCCCCCGCGTGGCGAGTTTTGGCGCCACAAAGCCGCGCCCGCCCAAATCAAGCGCACAGGTGAAGCGGCGCGTCGTGTCATCCAGCCGGTCAAGCAGCCTATCCGCCGCGTCATCCAGAATGGGGGCGACCCGATCCACGCGCGCCACCGCCCGCGCACGGCGGCGCGCGACAAGGGCTCGGTCAAAGACGCGCATCTGGTCGGTCATGGTGGCCTTGGGATGCACCCTGTTTCCCAAGCGCGCAAGACGGGGTAGGATTTTGGCTGAAGTTGCCTTTGGAGGAAAGAACCATGAACGCATCTGATGTTAAGGCCGCCCGCGCTGCGGCCATTGCTTCCACCATTGACCGCATTCGAGCCATTGAACGCGCGCAGGGTGTCACGCGGCCCTCGCTGGCCGCGATCAAGACGGAATTGATGGGGCTGGCCGCGCAGGAACATCTTTTTCCTTCCGCCGAATTTCCGCCGCCGCCGAATGGCGAAAAGGGCAGCCGGCGCTACATGTTGCAGGAAGATGAGAACAATCTTTTCGCGCTGTATCTGAATGCGCTCAATCCCGGCAATGAAACCAAGCCGCATGACCACACCACCTGGGCTTGTGTTGTGGCCGTAGATGGGCAGGAATTGAACAAGGTTTATGACCGCCTGGATGATGGGTCAGACCCCGCGCGCTGCGAATTGCGCCTGCGTGAGGAAATCATGGTGGAACCTGGCCGTGGCATTGCGCTGATGCCGGAAGATATCCATTCCATCCACACAACGGGCAGCGTGCCGACGCGGCATTTGCACATGTATGGCTTGGCTTTGGAAAAGCTGGATGACCGCAAGGCTTTCGATGCCGAAACCGGCGAAGTGAAGCCATATAACAAGAATTTCATGGCGCCCACCGCCGCCCCCAAGGGCTGATCTCGCCATGGCGCGCATGATTGACGCGGCCAGCCTGAAGGGCTGGATCCGCGATGGGCAGGAATTGGCCATTCTGGATGCGCGCGAAGATGGCGAATTCGGCCGTTCGCATCTTTTCTGGGCCAATCCTTGTGGGTTGTCGCGCATGGAACTCCGCGCCCGCGCCATCCTCCCGCGCCTTGCCACGCGCGTGGTCTGTGTGGATGGCGGGGAAGGGCTGGCAGTCCGCCTAGCGGCCTATCTGGAAGGGATTGGCTGCACGGATGTCTCTGTACTGCAAGGCGGCACGCCGGCTTGGGTTGCGGCGGGGTATGTCGCGTTCTCAGGCGTGAATGTCCCGTCCAAGGCTTTCGGCGAATGGGTGGAACATCATTATGAAACCCCCTCGGTCGATCCCGAGGAGTTGAAGGCGATGATGGATGCCGGCACCGATATGGTGATTCTGGATAGCCGCCCGATGGAAGAATTCAACCGCATGTCCATCCCTGGCGCGGTGGATGTTCCCGGCGGTGAATTGGTCTATCGCATTGGTGAATTCGTGAACCGGCCCGAGACAACGGTGGTGGTGAATTGCGCGGGGCGCACGCGGTCCATCATGGGCGCTGAGTCACTCCGCAGCGCTGGCATTCCGAACAAGGTCGTGGCGTTACGCAATGGCACCATGGGCTGGGAATTGGCGGGCTTTACGTGTGATCGCGGCAAGACCGCAAGCTTCCCGCCAGGCACACCGAAAGGTGCGGCGGAAGCCTTCGCCCGCGCGGATGCTTTCGCTAAGCGCCATGGCGTGGTGTTCGGCACGCGTGCTGACCTTGCGCGCTGGCAGGCGGATGCATCGCGCAGCACCTATGTGATGGATGTGCGCGACCCTGCGGAATATGCGGCGGGGCATATGCCGGGCAGCCGTTCCGCGCCTGGTGGGCAATTGGTGCAAGCGACCGATCAATGGGTCGCGGTGCGCCATGCGCGCATTGTGCTGGTGGATGATATGGGCACGCGCGCGCGCATGACCGCTGGCTGGCTCCGGCAATTGGGCGGTTGGGACGTGATGGTGCTGACCGATGGGCTGAATGGCGCGCTCGCGACCGGCCCCTGGCAGCCGGAAAGCCCGGAAGCGGCAGCGGTGAAACTGCCCAGCCTGACGCCGGAAGAACTTGCCGCCGAAAGCGTGAAGGGTGGGGTGCAGGTGATTGACCTCGCGCGCTCCATTGATTTCCGAGATGGGCATATTCCGGGCGCGCATTGGGCCATTCGCACCCGCTTGGATCGGCAGCGTGGCGCGCTTTCGGGCGCGCGGCTGATTGCGATTGCCGCGCCAGATCCGGCGCAAGCTGCTCTTGCTGCACCGGAAGCCGCCGCGCTGACGGGTCTGCCGGTGTTCATTCTGGAGGGCGGCACCAAGGCCTGGCGCGCGGCGGGGCTGCCGATGGAAGCGGATCGGCGCATCCCCGCCGATGCGGATTGCGCGGATTTTTATCTCCGCCCCTATGACCGGAATGACGGGGTGGAAGCCGCGATGCGCGAATACCTCTCCTGGGAGATTGATTTGGTGCATGAGGTGGCGAAGGATGGCGACGCCCCCTTCGGCCATTGGCACTGAATGCGCGCCTCTGGCGCCTTGCTGAGCCGCCTTAGGGGTGGTTTGGCGCGGGCGCCGGAGAAAATCCTTGATGTTTTGCTGCCGCCGCATTGCCTGACTTGCGATGCGCAGGTGGAACGGCAGGGCAGTTTTTGCGCCACTTGTTTCAGCGACCTGAACCTGATCTCTGCGCCCTTTTGCGCACGCTGCGGCGTGCCGTTCGCGCATGAGGGTGAGGCTGAGCGTGGCGTGGATGGCGCGCTGCTGTGCGCGCCTTGCCTGACCCGCGCGCTGGGCTTCGCGGTCGCGCGGGCGGCCTTGCGCTATGATGAGGGTGCCAAGCGCCTGATCCTGCCCTTCAAACATGCTGACCGCACTGAAATGGCATTGCCGCTGGCGCGCCTCATGGCGCGTGCGGGCGCCGAGATGTTGGCGGCGGCGGATATCCTGGCGCCGGTCCCCGCGCATTGGCGGCGGCTGATTGCGCGGCGGTATGACCAGGCAGCGCTGCTCGCGCAACGGCTGGGCCGAGTTTCGGGCCGGCGTGTGGTGCCGGATTTGCTCCGCCGCACGCGCGCCACGGTGCCGCTCGGCGATAAGGGCGCGGCGGAACGCGCTGTACTGGTAGCGGATGCCTTCAGCGTGGCCCGCCCCGCGCGCGTGGCCGGCAAGCGCGTTTTGCTGGTGGATGATGTCATGACGTCCGGCGCAACGGCGGAAGCCTGCGCGCGCGCCTTGCTCGCGGCAGGTGCCGCGCGGGTGGAGGTGCTGGCCGCGGCGCGGGTGCCGGACCCCCGCCTTCGCACGGCTTGACCATAGGCACTTAAACGCCAATCTTGCGCGCATGGCCAAGATCGAAATCTACACCACCGATTTCTGCCCCTATTGCTCCCGCGCCAAGGCGCTGCTGGAAAAGAAGGGCGTCACCTATCAGGAATATGACTCGCCGCATGGGTCTGATGCCCGGCGCCGCGCGATTGAGAATTCCGGCGGGCGCACCACCGTGCCGCAGATTTTCATCAACGGAAAATCCATCGGCGGTTCGGATGATCTTGTGGCGCTGGAGCGCGCCGGCAAGCTGGATGCGCTGCTTGCGGGCTGACGCTTCGGGTCAGCCCTTCACCAGCTTGTCATAAACCTCCGGATCGGTGGCACCTTCCGTGCCAAACAGTAGCACGCGGCTATCAGGCCCAAGGCTAAGCGCCCCGCGCGCATAGGGTTCCTGCATCGCGAGCAGCAACGCTGCCAAGCCCGCCACCGCGCTTTCACCCGCGACAATCGGCGGCGTCTGATGCGCGAGTAGCTTCATGCACTCCACGGCGCTTTCATCTGACACCGACATGAAGGCAAAGGCGCCGCGTTCCAATTCCTGCCAGGCGAGCAAGGAAGGCTCGCCACAAGCAAGCCCGGCCATGAGGGTATCCAGATCACCCGGCACGGTGACGGGTTGCCCGGCCTCCGCACTCGCCAGCAGGCAATCAGCCTTGTCGGGTTCGGCGACAATCAGCTTCACGCCTGCGCCAAACCGCGCGCGCATTTGGACGGAAACCGCCGCCGCCACACCGCCAACACCACCTTGGATGAACACATGCGTCGGCGCTTCGCTGATCTGATCAGCGGCCTCATCCGCCATCAACCGATAGCCCTGCATCACATCGCGCGGCACTTCCGTGTAGCCGGGATATGAGGTGTCGGAGACGACGAACCAGGCATTCGCCTCTGCCTGCTTCTGTGCCTCACGCACCGCGTCATCATAATTGCCCGGCACCACGCGAATTTCCGCGCCATATTTGGCGATGG
>CALRPR020000130.1:0-5002 GCA_943370125.1 Allobosea thiooxidans
AATGCCAACCACCGTGCAGTCTGGCGGCACATCGCGTGTTACCACGGCATTGGCGCCAATACGCGCGCCCTTGCCAACCGTGATCGGCCCCAAAACCTGCGCCCCGGCACCAATGGAAACACTGGCTTCGATTGTCGGGTGCCGTTTGCCTGGGCTGCCCGAAAGCCCGCCCAAGGTCACGCCATGATAAATCAGCACATCATCGGCGATTTCGGCGGTTTCGCCGATTACAACCCCCATGCCATGGTCAATGAAAAGCCGCCTTCCAATCTGTGCGCCGGGATGAATTTCAATGCCGGTCAGAAAACGGCTGAGGTGCGAAACCAGCCGCCCCGCACCGCGCCAGCCATGCCGCCAAAGCCAATGCGCCAGCCTATGCCACAGCACCGCATGCAGCCCGGCATAACAGAAAATCGTCTCAAGCCAGGAAGGCCGCGCGGGATCGCGCGCGCGAATACTACGACCGATTTCAACAAGCTCCGTGACCACAGGGCTACCTCATGCAAGCCATGGCGGTATGGGCAAGCCGCGTTCGCGCAGGAATTCCGGGTTGAACAATTTGGATTGGTAGCGGGCTCCGCCATCACACAAAATGGTCACCACGCGATGCCCCGGGCCTAATTGGCGCGCCACCTTGATGGCGGCGGCAACATTCAAGCCGGCTGAACCGCCGAGGCAAATGCCTTCCTGCACCAGCAGGTCAAATACCTGCGTCAGCGCTTCCTCATCCGTCACCTGTACTGCGTCATCAATCAGGGCGCGGTCGCCCACCAGATTGCCCGGCACCCGCGCGGCTTGGCCAATACCCTCAGTGATGGAAGACCCCTCGGGCTTCAACTCGCCCGTCTTGACCCAGGAATAGAGCGAACTGCCCATTGGGTCCGCCAGCACAATACGCGTTGCCGGCCTGCGCGCCTTCAAGGCGCGTGCGATGCCAGCAAGGGTGCCGCCTGTGCCGCAGGAACAGGTGAAAGCATCAATCTGCCCGCCGGTCTGGTCCCAAATCTCGGGCCCCGTGGTTGCCTCATGCACCGCGCGATTGGCTAGGTTATCGAATTGATTGGCGTAAACCGCCCCCAACTCCTCGGCCAGGCGGCGGCTGAAATGCACGTAATTGCCAGGGTCAGAGAACGGCTTGGCCGGCACCAGGCGCAGATCAGCGCCGATCATGCGGAGAAAATCGAGCTTTTCGCGGCTTTGCGTCTCGGGCACTACAATGATGCTGCGATAGCCGCGCGCATTGGCAACCAGCGTGATGCCAATACCCGTATTGCCCGCCGTGCCTTCAACAATGGTGCCGGGCTGACCGGGCGTCAAAGCGCCGCGCGCCTCCGCATCGGCAATGATCCCAAGCCCGGCGCGATCCTTCACCGAACCACCCGGGTTCATGAATTCCGCCTTGCCCAAGATCTCGCAACCGGTCATTTCGCTGGCGCGCTTCAGGCGTATCAATGGCGTATTGCCGATTGCGCCGGCCAGACCATCCACGATGTTTTGCATGCCCGCCATCGAACCCACCGCGCCCTTTGATTGACTAATTGCCGTCCATGCTGGCCCGGACCGAAAAGCGGCACAAGCTTCGGAAAATTCTTGTCTTTTTATCGCAATCAGGAAATGGCGTTGCCCTTAAACGCCAAAAAAACGAAAGGTATTGCCCCGCGCTGGTCAGACGGGTTTTTTCTAGACAGCCTCACTGCGCGCCTTGCGAGAGCGCCTGTAAAAATGCCGAGCAACAAAAAATACCAAGGCGGAAAGCGCGATGCCGGCGATGGCCCAACCCAGGCGTTCCGGCCCGATCAGCGCCCCCAGAAACCAGCCCGCCGCCACAAAGCTGGCAGCCCAAAGGCCTGCCGCGATGAAATTCAACACCGCGAAGCGCGCCCAATTCAGCCCGGCCAGACCGCAAGCTGCCGAGGCGACATTACGAATCCCATACAGGAAACGGAAGCTCAGAATAAACCAGGTGCCATAGCGCTGCAGCAAATCATTGACTCTGGCCACTTTTTCATCGGCACCCTTGATTCGGCGAACAATGCGGGGCCCGTAGCGCCGCCCCAGGGTGAACCAAGTCTGATCCCCCAGAAAGGAACCAAACCAGACCGAGAAGAACAGCCACCACGGGTCCACGGCGCCAGTGGCCGCGCCTAAGGCTGACGCAGCCAGGACAAATGTTTCGCCTTCAAAGAACGCCCAAATAAACGCTCCCAGATAGGCGTAGTGCCCCCAAGAGTCCCAGATTTCAGCCAAGACACCACCCCCGGATATTGGCTATAAACTGGTCCCGATTGGGTAAAAGGGGAAGGGGCGCCCCAATTTTGTTTTTGCCCGGAAGGTCGCAACCCCTGCGCCCCACTTGGATGAGGATGTCTCGTGTCGCAAATACCGGAAAACGCCGATGGGCCGATGTTCGATACCTTCGGCCGCCCACCCGTTCCTGATCTGGTGGTACCCAGGGCCATCCTGCCCTTCCATCTGGATGAAAGGCCGGTACGTGGCCGCCTGGTGCGCTTGGGGCCGCTGGCGGATGCCCTCCTTCGCCGCCATGACTATAGACCTGAGGTCGCAAGAATTGCCGGTGAGGCGATGGCGCTGGCCGCGGGGCTGGCCGCCGCGTTGAAGTTCGAAGGCTCCTTCAGCCTGCAGGCCAAGGGCGATGGCCCGCTTTCAATGCTGCTGGCGGATTGCACCCATGCGGGGGCGCTGCGCGGCTATGCCAAGTTGAATGAGGAAAGATTTGCGGGCCTCGAGGCGCCTTCCACTGCCGCGCTGCTCGGCAAGGGGTATCTGGCCTTCACTTGCGACCAGGGGCCCGATATGGACCGTTACCAGGGCATTGTAGCCATTGAAGGCGAAACGCTGACCGACATGACAGGCGAGTATTTCCGTAATTCGGAACAACTTGATACCTATTTGAAGCTCGCCTGCGAAGAAACGCCCGCTGGTTGGCGTGCTTCCGCGCTGGTGCTTGAACGCGTGGCAGGTGCCGGCGGGCTAGAACAACAAATGGATCTGGAAGAACAGCAGGAAGCCTGGCAGACCGCGACCATCCTGGCGCGCACCATCAGCACGCAGGAATTGCTGGATGATACGCTGTCGGGTGAACAGGTGCTGCACCGGCTTTTCCATGCTGAAGGGCTAAGGCTGGATCGCCCAAGGCCGCTTTCCTATGGCTGCCGCTGCTCTCGGGACCGTTTGCTGAATGTTCTCGGAGGTTTCAGCACCGATGATCTGGACCACATGGCCGATGAGGGAACCATCACCATGACCTGCGAATTCTGCAATTTCGACTTTCGTTTTGATCGCGCCACGCTCCCGGTGCGTAACGCAGGAAATTGACCATGGCTTTGCTGACGAAACGCCGTGCCTTTCTGGCAGTCCCCCTGCTGGCTGCCTGCGCCAATGAACAGCCAGCGGGGCCTTTCGTGCCACCAGGGCCGCCCAGCTACGGGCATTTGACTCCGCTTCGGCTCAAGGTCGGCACGCTGGAAATTCAGGAAGCCGGCAGCGGCACGGCCTTCCTTGTGGATCAGTCAGCGCCGCTTCAGCCGGCCGATGTGATGCTGCGCATGGCGCAAGACCGCCTCAGCGCGGCCGGCGGCCCCGGCAAGGCGCGTTTCCTGATCCAGACTGCAAGCCTTACCCGGGAGGGCGGCGCATCGGGTGGCGTTTTCAGCCCAGCATCCGAGACTTTCCGCTGCGTCATGCGCTGCCAAGTGGAGATTGTCTCGCCCGAAGATGCCACCCTTGCCACCACCTCAGCCGAGGCTACGCGCGCCGTTACCGGACCGGTGCGTGATGCCGGGGAAAGGGCAGCATTGGCGGAACGCGCGGTGAAATTGGCCGGGCAGGATATGAATGTCGAATTCGAATTTCAGGTGCGGCGGCATTTGCGCAATTGGCTGCAATTGGTGGCCGCACCCGGTGAAAGCCTGCCGCAGCCGGTTGAACGCGAAGCCCTGCCGCGTTCCTAGTGCATGTCCCTTTCGCGTCCGCTCAGCAGGCATGCACTAAACCTTCGTCTGGTCGCATTTTCCGAGCCGCCAAGTGATCACACTTGGCTTGAAAATGCTCAGTTTGGTCGCATTTTCCGAGCCGCCAAGTGATCCCACTTGGCTTGAAAATGCTCTAATCCACCGCGGTAATGCCCAGGCGCCGAATGATCCCGCCAAAACGCTCCCTTTGACCCGCCATGAACTGCGCAAACTCCGCGCCAATAATCGGCAACGGTTCGGCACTTAGGATTGATAGGGTTTCGATCATGGCAGGGTTCTGCACATTCTGGCGCAGGATAGTGCCAAGCCATTCAATCATTGGCCGAGGTGTGGCGCGCGGCGCTGTCACGCCAAACCAGGACGAGATCTCAAAATCCGGCACGCCAGCCTCGATCATTGTGGGCAGTTTTGGCGTGAAACACGAACGGTCACGCGTGGTCACTGCAAGTGACTTGACGCCACCGGCGCGGATATGCGGCAGGATTTGCGGCGTATTGTCCAAGGCAATATGTACGCGCCCGGCCAAAAAATCCTGCAACATCAGCGCACCGCCGCGGTACGGCACGTGCACAATATCAACGCCGGCGATCATCTTGAACAACTCGCCCGCCAGATGAATGGACCCACCCGCCCCGGCCGAGCCGAAATTCAGCCGCCCAGGATTCGCACGACAATAGGTGATCAACTCAGCAATGTTGTTTGCGAGCACCGAAGGATGCACCACGGCAATGCTGCCAACCTGCGCAAAAGCGCCAATCACTGCGACATCTGACACACCATCATAGCCTGGATTAGGATAAAGCAACGGTCCGGTGATGTGAGTGGAAGATACGGTGAAAGAAAGGGTATAACCGTCAGGCTCTGGACTTGCCCCTATCAAACCGGACACTCGGCTTGGTTGGATAACTTGCTTGCTATGAACTCACGTGGCGAGCGCATGCGCAAGCCTGAATGCGGGTGGATGTTATTGTAATCTTCGAACCATGCTGGCAGCTGCTGGAGGACGGAGA
>CALRPR020000131.1:0-4989 GCA_943370125.1 Allobosea thiooxidans
AGCGACTTCGGCGATCTTTGCGCTGGGGTCAAAGCCGCCTGCGCCAAACAGGAAATCCGGCGCGACATCCCCCGCCACAACGCGCCTGATCGGCGCGCCGGGATTGAGCACATGCAGCCTAGCTTCAAGCGCGCTGATTTGCTCGGCATTCGCGATATCTGTCTTGGTCAGGCTCAGCCGATCAGCGACGGCGGCCTGCTTCACGGCTTCGATCTGGGCGTCCAGCGTGGCCGAACCAAGCACGGCATCCACGACCGTCACCACGCCATCCAAGCGGAAGGAACGCAGCGCCACCGGATCGCTCATCAGCGTTTGCAGAATGGGCGCAGGGTCAGCGAGGCCCGTGGTTTCAATCAGCACGCGGCGAATTTCATGCCCGGCTTCGGCCTTCAGCGCCAAATCACGCAAAGCGCGCTGCAAATCGCCGCGGATGGTGCAGCAAAGGCAGCCAGCATTGAGCAGCACGGTATCTTCATCAAGCTTTTCGACCAGCAGATGGTCCAGCCCAATCTCGCCGAATTCATTGATGAGAACAGCACTGCCCGCCATATCCGGGTGCTTCAGCAGCCGGTTCAAAAGTGTGGTCTTGCCGGCCCCCAGAAAGCCGGTCAGCACCGTGACAGGAATGAGCTTCATTTGCGGTAGAGCGCTTCCGGGTCCATCAGCGGTTCCGCAATATCGGCCAGCGAATCGCCGCGTGGGGCGCGGTAGAAGCAATTGCGCCGCCCAGTATGGCAGGCAACGCCCTGCTGATCCACCAGCAGCAGGATGGTATCGCCATCACAATCAAGCCGGAGGTCCACCAGCATCTGCACCTGGCCGGATGTTTCCCCTTTGCGCCACAGCGCCTTGCGGGAACGCGAATAATAGCAGACCCGGCCGGTTTGGAGTGTTTCCGCCAGACTCTCGGCGTTCATCCAGGCCATCATCAGCACTTCGCCCGTATCATGCTGCTGGGCAATGGCGGGGATGAGGCCAGCGGCATCGGGCTTGATGGCGCCAAGCAGGCTGTCGCGCGCAGTGGCGGAAATGGTGGGGGCTGACATTGTTACTTTATAACATGCGCGATTCCTGTTAGGAAGCGGTATGCATGGATCAGCTCATCATTTGACGGTGCTCGAAAGGGCGGAGGCGCTTTGCCAAACGCGCGGGGTGCAGCTGACGCCACTGCGGCGCGATGTGCTGCGGCTGGTGTTGGAAGCGGAAGCGCCGATCGGTGCCTATGCTTTGCTTGATCAATTGAAGGCAAGCCGCGCCAAGGCCGCGCCGCCCACAGTGTATCGCGCGTTGGATTTCCTGCTGGAACAGGGTTTGATCCATCGGCTTGAAAGGCTGAACGCCTTCATGGGCTGTAATGAGGCCTTGGAAGGGCATGGCGCGCATCACGACCATGCGCATGACCATCCGCATCAATTCCTGATCTGTCGCGGCTGCGGCATGACGCGGGAGATTTCCGATCACGGCGTGGCTGAGGCCATCAGCGCTGCTGCCGCCAAGGCCGGCTTTTCTGCCGCGCGTGCGACGGTGGAGATTGAAGGGTTTTGCGGCAAATGCGGGGACGCTCCGCACATCGCTTAGACATTATTTAAGTTGCAAAGCGGGTGGCGTGACGCGTACGCTGGTTTCTCTTCGCGGTTCAGGAGGATGTGATGGCGTTTCGTGGATTTGGCTCTTTCCTCCCCATGGCGGCTTTTGCGGTGGCATTGGGCGCGGCGCCCATGGCTTCGGCACAGCAGAATGCCATTACGGGTGAAACCTTCACCACCGGCACAACGGGCGCCTTGGCAAGGCTATGCGGTGCAAACGCGCAGGAAGCGGCTTATGCGGCGGCGGTGCATTTCTGTCATGGCGTGATGGTCGGTACGGGACAGACCAGCGATGCCATGCATAGGCGCCAGGGCACGCGCCCGAACTTCTGCCTGCCCGCACCTTCCCCCACACTGGATCAGGTGACCGCGAACTTCGTGGCCTGGTCTGCGGCCAATCCGCAATTTGATGGGCTGCGCGCGGCGGATGGGCTGCTGCGTTTTGCTGCGGCGCAATACCCCTGCACCGGGCGCGCGGCGCGGCGTTGAATCAAGGCTGACAGAATTGGCAATCGCCAAGGAGAATCCCATGGCTGGCAAATTGAAAACAGGTTTTGCGTGCGTGGCGCTGCTGGCAGCGACCGGCTGCGCGGATATGAGCGATAAGCAGCGCAGCACGGCGATTGGTGCCGGGGCTGGCGCGCTGGGCGGTGCGGCGATCGGCTCCTTTGCCGGCAGTGCCGGTTGGGGCGCGCTGATTGGTGCCGGCGTGGGTGCCGCTGGCGGCTTGGCGGTTGGCCAATCGCGTGAGAATGAACGGCGCGCCTATCAGCGTGGCGTGGAATCAGGCCGCAGTCAGTAATGACAGGTGTTGGGCCGCCCCTTTCCCGGGGCGGCCCTTGACCCGCTGCGCTACTTCGGCAGCGTCGCCAAACCTTGCGTCAGATCAGCGACCAGATCGCCAACATCTTCAAGCCCGATATGAATGCGCACAGTGAAGCCGCCCAAATCCGGGCTGGTCGCGGTGCGGGTGATGAAGCCGGTGGTGGGCAGTGCGAGGCTTTCAAACCCACCCCATGAAGCGCCAATGCCGAAAAGCTTCAGATTATCAATGAAGTTGAAGATATCCGCTTCCGTATAGCGCGGCTTGAACACCACGCCGAATAGGCTGCAGGCGCCGGTGAAATCGCGCTTCCACAAGGCGTGCTGAGGATGCGATGGCAGGGCAGGGTGCAGCACACTCAGCACCTCTGGCCGGTTTTCAAACCAGCGCGCCACTTCAAGCCCGCTTTTTTCCTGCTGTTTTAAGCGAACAGGCATGGTGCGCGCACCACGCAATGCCAGCCAGCAATCATCAGGTGCCGCGAAATGCCCCATTTGGGAGGCCGCGCCGCGCACAATCTCATAATCCTTTTCGCTATTCACGGTGATGGAGCCCAGCAGCACATCCGAATGCCCGCCGACATATTTCGTCAGCGCCTGGATCGAAACATCCACGCCATGCTGGAAGGGCATGAAGTGGTGAATGCCCCAGGTATTATCCATCATCACCACGCAGCCCGCCGCATGGGCCGCGCGCGCAAGGGCCGGCACATCCTGCACTTCGAATGTGTGGCTGCCGGGGCTTTCGGTATAGACCACCTTGGTATTGGGGCGGATCAGCGCACGAATGCCGGCCTCATCAATCAGTGGATCGTAATAGGTGGTCTCAACCCCCCAATCCTTCAGCAGCCCATTGCAGACATTGCGCGCCGGGCCGTAAGCGGAATCTGGCATTAGGCAATGATCGCCGGTCTTGAGGTACGCCATCAGCGGCACTGTCACCGCCGCCAAACCCGTGCCGACAAGCACGCAGCGTGTGCCGCCTTCAATTTCCGCAACCACATCTTCCAAAGCATATTGCGTGGGACCGCCGGCGGTGCCGTAGGTCATTACGCGGTTCCACTTATCCTTCTGGAAGGCGCGGCGCGATTCAGAATTCGGGTGCAGCACGGTGGAGCCGCGATGCACCGCGGGATTGACGAAGCCATGCGCTCGCGTTCCCGCGCGCCCGGCGTGAGACATGCGCGTGGCGAAGCCTTGCCCGTGTTTGGCGTTGTTGTCGGCCATATCAGCTACTCTTTTCCTTTTGGGTTTCAGGCCTGCCGGCCCATTCGGTCCAGGAACCATCGTAAATCGCGGCATCTCCAAGCCCGGCCTGTTTCAGGCCGAGCGCCAGGATGCAGGCGGTAACACCCGTGCCGCAGCTGGTGACGATGGGCTTGCCGCCATCCACACCGGCTGCCGCGAAACGCGCACGCAGGGTCGCCGCATCCTTCATGGTGAAATCAGCATTGAGCAATTCATTGAAGGGCACGCTTTTGGCACCTGGCATATGGCCGGAAGGCAGGCCCGGGCGCGGTTCCGTCGCTGTACCATCAAAACGGCCTTTGGCGCGCGCATCCAGGATCAGCGCGCTACCGCTGGCGATGATGCGCTTAACATCGCCAATGCCTTTGACCAGATCGGCGCGGAAATCCGGTGTGTAGCTGCTGGGGGCGGCTTGCTTGGCGTCACCGCTTTCGGTCGCGCGCGCTTCAGCCCACCATTTCGGCAGGCCGCCATCCAGCACGGCGGTTTTCTCATGCCCAAACAGCTTCATCAGCCACCAGCCGCGCGCCGAGGATTGCAGCCCCTTCTGATCATAAAAGATCACGCGCGTTGTGTTGCTGATGCCCAACTCCCCCATCAACCGCGCGAAGCGGCCGGCGGTTGGGGCCATATGCGGCAGGGTGGTGTCGGGATCGGCCACCACATCAATGTCAAAGAAGCGCGCGCCCGGAATATGCGCTTCGCGATATTTGGTCAGGCCATCAAAGGGTTCATTGGGGAGGTATTTGGTGGCATCAAATACCATCAGATCAGGCGCGCCAAGTGCGCCGGCCAGCCATTCGGTTGAAACCAGATCATGCATGGATCAATCCTCCACCAGTACCAGAGAAACGCGGCGATTCTGCCTGCCCTTATTTTCGATTTTCGTGACCTCCACACGCCCGATCTCGCCGGTATGGCGCACATGCGTGCCGCCACAGGGTTGCAGATCAATCGGCGCATCAGCGCTGCCAATACGCACCAGACGAATGCGCCCGGCGCCGCGCGGCGGCTGGACGGAAAGCGTGCGCACCAGGCTGGGATTGGCATCAAGCTCGGCTTCTGTGATCCATTCCTGCGTGATGGGATGATTTGCGGCGATCAGCGCGTTCAGCCCTTCGGTCAGGCTTTCCTTGGTGGGCGGTTCCGGCAGATCGAAATCAAGGCGGGACTTCTCAAGCCCGATCTGCCCACCCGTGACACCGGCGCCGGGGATCAGGCTGCACAGCAAATGAAGCGTGGTGTGCATGCGCATCAGGCGAAGGCGGCGCGGCCAATCAAGCGCGAGCGTGACCGTGGCTCCCACTTCCGGCAAGGCAGCGCCGGCTTCCGG
>CALRPR020000132.1:0-4703 GCA_943370125.1 Allobosea thiooxidans
CAGAAACCTCAACCGACAAACCCCGCGATACGCAACACAAAACCGGAAAGGCAGTCCGGGAGTGAAGCCGCGTCAGCAATTCGCCTCAGCAGAAAATGGAGGCAGACAATCAACCAGGCGCAGGGGATCGTGAATAATGCGGGCTAGAATGGTGACAACGGCTGTCGAACATCCAGTAGGCTGCAGTACGCGTTAGAATTATTCGCGGTACTCAACCGGAAATCTTCTCATTCACTTTTGCGTTTATCCACAGTCCCTCCATATCCTCCAGGCTCATATCATTCAGGCTTTTTCCTGCAAGGTCAGCCTGTTGTTCGATATGCCCAAAGCGGCGCGTGAATTTCTGGTTGGCGTGGCGCAAGGCCGCTTCCGGGTCCAAATCAAGCTTGCGCGCCAGATTGGCCAGCACGAAAAGCAGGTCGCCTACCTCATCCTGAAGTCTTGCCTTATCAGCGCCTTGCAGCTCGGCGCGGAGTTCCGCCGCTTCTTCTTCCAGCTTATCCAGCACCGCACCGGCATCGGGCCAGTCAAAACCAACCCGCGCGGCGCGCCGCGTCAGCTTGGTGGCGCGGGTTAGGGCAGGGAGGCCATCCGGGATTCCCGCCAGTACGCCACTTTCCGCCCGCGCGGCCCGTTCAGTGGCTTTTTGCGCTTCCCAGGCGCTGGTTTGGGCAGCAGCGTCGCGCGCAGCAGCCTCACCAAAGACATGAGGGTGGCGGCGGATCATCTTGTCGGAAATGGATTGTGCTACCTCAGCAAAACCGAACCAGCCGCGCTCAGCCGCCATTTGCGCGTGATAGACCACCTGGAACAGCAGATCGCCCAATTCATCCAAAAGCTTGTCCGGGTCATTGGCGGCGATGGCATCCGCAACCTCATAGCCTTCCTCGATCGTGTAAGGCGCGATGGAGGCGAAATCCTGCACCAAATCCCAGGGACAGCCGCCATCGGGATCGCGCAGCTTGGCCATGATGGCGAGCAGGGCTGCAAGCGCGGTTTCAGGCGAATTTTGCTTCGGGGTTTGGGTCATCTATATCCCGCATAAGGTATATTATGGAAAATAAACTGGCTGTACGGAAGCCACACTAAAACTCCTCAACCTGCGCCACACCTGGCACCACCCGCATGGCCTGCATCAGCCGCGGCCCGACATTGAAGCCGCCTGGCAGCGCGATTTCCACTTCCTGTTCACCGCCCAGCCGCGGCACCAGGATCACGCGGCCACGCCCGCGGCCTTCGCGCGTCAGCAAGGCGCGGATCGGATCAAGCGTCGCGGTGGCCTCAAGCCAGAGCTTAATCCCACCACCGGCATTGGCGGCGACCTTGTCCAGGCTTTCAAGCTCGGTCGCGGTCAGGCGCAAAGCTTCGCCTTCCATGCGCAAATCCGCCGTCACCAGAATGGCGCTGCCTTCCGCCAGCAGCTCTCGGCTGCGGTTCAGCACCTCGGAAAAGCAGGTCACTTCGAAACTGCCATGGGTGTCGGAAACCCGGACCCAGGCCATGCGGCTGCCGGTCTTGGTCGTGCGTTCCTTGGCATTCACCACCGTGCCGGCCAGCTTCACGCGCCCACCGCCGCGGCTTGCGCGATCCGCAATGGCGGAAGATGGCACCACGCCAATGCGCTTCAGCGCCTGGCGATAGGCATCCAAAGGATGGGCGGAAAGATGAAAGCCAATCGCCTCGGCTTCTTGGGTCAGCCGATCCAAAGGCTGCCAATCCGGCACATCCGGCAGGCGCAGCGCTTCCGCTTTGCCGGGTTCCGCACCGAAAAGGCCGATTTGGCCGCTATCGCGTTCCTCGGCACTCGCTTGGGCGCGGCGCAGAATGGTCTCGGCCCCGGCCATGACGCGGGCGCGATTGCCATCCAGGCATTCAAAGGCGCCGGCGCGGCCCAGGTTTTCGATCTGCATCTTATTGAGAAGTTTTGGGTCCACCCGCGCAGCAAATTCCGCGAGCGATGCAAAATGCCCCCCAGCATCACGCGCTGCCACCAGATCACGCATCGCGCTTTCGCCAACCCGCTTCACGGCGGCTAGCGCAAAGCGGATGGCCTGCTTGCCATCATCCCGCGCTTCAACACGGAAATCAGCGCCGCTCCGGTTGATATCCGGCGGCAGCACGGCAATTCCAAGCCGCGCCGCTTCCTGCATATGGCCGGCGAGCTTATCCGTATTGGAAAGATCAAGCGTCATGGAAGCGGCCAGGAAGGCCACCGTATGATTGGCCTTGAGCCAGGCGGTTTGGTAACTCACCAACGCATAGGCTGCGGCGTGGGATTTGTTGAAGCCGTAATCCGCAAAGCGTTCCATCAAATCGAAAATCTCGGCGGCCTTGGCTGCTTCAATGCCGCGCGCTTCCGCGCCATCGCAGAAAATCTTGCGCTGCGCTTCCATTTCGCTCCGGATCTTCTTGCCCATGGCGCGACGCAGCAGGTCAGCGGCGCCGAGCGAATAGCCCGCCAGGTCCTGCGCAATCTGCATGACCTGTTCCTGATAGACCATGATGCCATAGGTCTCAGACAATATGTGCCGGATCGCCTCATGCGGCGGCTCCCAAGCCTCACCATGTTTGCGGGTGCAATAGGCCGGGATATTCGCCATGGGGCCGGGGCGATACAGCGCCACTGCCGCCACTAAATCCTCAAAGCGGTTCGCGCGCATCTGCCGGAGGCAATCGCGCATCCCCTGCCCTTCAAACTGGAATACGCCGGCAGCATCGCCGCGCCCGAGCATTTCATAGGTTTTCAAATCATCCAGCGGGATGGCGGCGATATCTATTGTGACCCCCTGCCCTTTCAGGATGTCCAGCGCGCGTTCAATGACCGTGAGTGTTTTCAGGCCCAGGAAGTCGAACTTCACCAGGCTCGCCATCTCCGCGTATTTCATCGAATATTGCGTGACCAGCATTTCAGAACGCGGGTCGCGATAAAGCGGCACGGTTTCGATCAAGGGCTTGCGCCCAATCACCAGGCCGGCGGCGTGGGTGGAGGCATTGCGATAAAGCCCTTCCACCTGCAGCGCGATAACCAAAAGCCGCGCCACTTGCTCATCGCTATCGCGCATTTCCTGCAAACGCGCTTCGCCTTCAATCGCCTGCGAAAGTGTGACGGGCTTGGCTGGATTATTCGGAATGAGGGAGGCGATCTTATCCACCTGCCCATAAGGCATGCCCAGCACGCGCCCCACATCGCGCACCGCGGCCTTGGCTTGCAGCTTGCCGAAGGTGATGATTTGCGCGACGCGATCTTCGCCATATTCGCGCCGGACATAGGCAATCACCTCGTCGCGCCGGTCCTGGCAGAAATCAATATCGAAATCCGGCATGGATACGCGTTCGGGGTTCAAGAAGCGTTCGAACAGCAGGCCGAAGCGGATGGGGTCCAAATCCGTGATCAGCAGCGCCCAGGCAGCGACCGAACCCGCGCCCGAACCGCGCCCTGGCCCTACTGGAATGGGCGGCGTTTGCGCCTTTGCCCATTGGATGAAGTCGGCGACAATCAAGAAATAACCCGGAAAACCCATTTTCTCGATGACGCCGATTTCATAGGCCAGGCGTTCGCGATATTGCCTGCGGGTTGCCTCATCCGGCGCGGGGCGCATGGCATCAAGCCGTTGTTCCAGTCCCGCCTCGGCCATGGCGCGGAGTGTTTCAGCTTCCGTCTTGCCTTCCTGCACCTTGGGGCAGATCGGCAATTCGGGCTTGCGCGCTTCGGTCATCACCGCGCTCATGCGCGCAATGGCAAGCGTATTGTCGCAGGCATCGGGCAAATCCGCGAAAAGCGCGCGCATGGTTTCCGCAGGTTTGAACCAATGTTCCGGTGTTACGCGCCGGCGGTCGCGTTCCGCCATGGTGCGGCCCTCGGCGATACACAGCAGCGCATCATGCGCTTCATACATGGCAGGCGCGGCGAAATAGACATCATTGGCGGCGATGATCGGCAGCCGTGCAGCATGGGCAAGTGCGAGCAAGGCTGGTTCCAGCCGTGCTTCCTCATTCCGCCCATGGCGGTTGAGTTCCACCGCCAACCGATCCGGAAAGGCTTCCTTCAGGCGCGCGAGCAGCCTTTCGGCGGCGGGTTTCTGCCCTTCCAGCAACAGGCGTGAAATCGGACCGAGCGTGCCGCCCGTCAGCAGAAACAGCCCTTCGGCATGCGCCGCGAGTTGGTCCAGCAGCACCGCCGGTTTGCCCGAGGCATCGTCCCGCAAAAAGCCGAGCGATGACAGGCGTTGCAGATTATCTAACCCCTTGGGGGTGAGCGCGAGGGCCACCAGCGGATCAGGCTGCAGGCGAAGCGCATCTGGCCGATCGGCATCCGTGCTGGCGCGGGAAAGCCCCAATTGGCAGCCCATGATGGGTTGCACGCCCTTCTTCGCGCAGGCTTCAGCGAATTCCAAAGCGCCAAACAGATTGCCCGTATCCGTCAGCGCCAGCGCCGGCATGCCATCCGCGACTGCAAGCGCCGCGAGTTTTTCTACCTTGATCGCGCCTTCCGAGAGCGAATAGGCCGAATGCGTGTGCAGATGAATAAAGGACATGCAGCTTGCGTTCCGGAATCGCGTGAGGGGCAAGGTTAGCACAGCCGAAAGCCCTTGCCTGCCGCCCGCTGGCCGATCAGGATGGAATTTGGAATTTTACAGGAGCCAACCATGTCTCTGCCTCGCCTTGCCCTGACCGCCCTGCCCTTCCTGGCGCTTGCCTTTGGC
>CALRPR020000133.1:0-4629 GCA_943370125.1 Allobosea thiooxidans
GCGATCAACCAGGGTGATCTGGCGGGTAGCAACTACACCATCAGCTTTACCTCTGACCGTACAATGGCGGTGACCCCGCGCCGGATCACGGTGACGCCGGATAGCGGGCAACGCCGGGAATATGGCGATGCGAACCCGGAGCTGAGCTATGCTCTGACCCGCACCGGCGACTCTAACCGGACGCTGAGCGATGCGCTGCCGCGCACCAAGAATGGTTCGGATGGTGTGCTGGTGGGTACTGATAGCTTGACGGGTGCCTTGGCGTCGGTGGCCACGGGCACGAGCGGGATTGGCAATTACGCGATCAACCAGGGCACCCTGGCGGCGAGCAGCAACTATACGCTGAGCTTTACGACAGGCGTTAACATGGCGGTGCGGCCACGGCTGATCACGGTGACGCCGGATAGCGGGCAACGCCGCGAATATGGCGATGCGAACCCGGTGCTTAGCTATGTGCTGACGCGCACAGCGCTCGTAGACATAGATAAACAGATGCTGAGCGATGCGCTGCCACGCACCATGGCGGCTGCTTCGAATGATGCGCTGGTGGGTAGTGATCGCTTGACGGGTGCCTTGGCGTCGGTGGCCACGGGCACGAGCGGGATTGGCGATTACGCGATCAACCAGGGCAATCTGGCGGGAAGTGCCAATTACACCATCAGCTTTACCTCTGACCGTACAATGGCGGTGACCCCGCGCCGGATCACGGTGACCGCGGATAACCAAGCGCGCGATTACGGGTTGGCTAATCCTGCTCTGACCTATCGGGTTACCTCTGGTACCTTGGTCAATAGTGATAGCTTCGGCGGTGCTTTGACGACGAATGCCGTGACCTTAAGCGAGCCTGGCACATACGATATTTCCCGCGGGACTCTCAGCATGAGCAGCAATTACAGTGTTAACTTTGTGAATGGCTCACTGACCATACGTCCGACGGCGCTGATATCGTCCGGAGCAAACGCTTACATCGTTGTTTCGTTTAGGGATGATGGTCAGTTGGACCCAATGTCTGCGACTAATCCAGCCAATAACCCCGCTAAAACTAATCTTGCGCTAGGTAACCTGAATGAGGCTATGAGAACCAGGTCGGTTGTTCCTTCCGCATTTCTACCGGAAGGTTCCGGAGTGGTTCCGGAGTGACGGTATTTGGAACTGAAGTCACTTTGGCGCGCGATGAATAGCGGAATACTTGGCCCATCGGTGGATATGCGTTTAGGGGGTATAAACCCCTTCGGCGCCCAATGATCGCTGAACTCCGATTTGGTGGCGCGACGGTCACGAAGGTAACATAGATGGAAACAAGAACAATGTGCCGCTTCATGCTTCGTTTGCTGGTCAACTCTTTGGGCGCGGTGGTGCTTTTTGCGCCGATTGCTGTTGCGCAAGTCACCGGGGGCAATGCCCAGGCGCCTAGTAACGCCCAGCCAGGGGGAAGACCTGAATTCACCGCTGCTGGTTTCGGGGACTGGGTTTTGCGGTGTACGCAGCCGGAAGGGCAGCCCAAGAACTGCGAAATCATGCAATCGCTGAATGCGCAGGGGCAAACGGTTGCGCAATTCGCTATTGGTCGCGCGGCTCCGGCCCAGCCACTGCGGCTGACCCTGGCGGTTCCGCCGAATGTGGCCCTAGACACCCAGCCAAGGCTCCTGGCTGTTGCGGCGGGTAGTGAAGCGCGAGGCGTGGAATTCACATGGAGGCGCTGCTTCCCAGCGGCGTGCCTGGCGGATATGGCGCCAACGGAGGCGCTATTGCAGCAACTCCGCCGCCAGAGCGAGAGCGCGCAGATCAAGTTCACCTCTGGCGAGGGGCGGGAGAATACCTTGCCACTTTCGGTGCGCGGTCTCTCTGGCGCTCTGGATGCGCTGGCGCGGGAGATAAGCAGATAGCGCGGCCGTGTGAATTAGTGCGTTTTTGGTGCGCAGTGCCAAAGCGTCCAAAAGGGACTGACCTGCTCCCCGAAAGTTCCCTCATTCTGACGTAGAGTCTGCCCGGTCCTTTGAAGGAGCAGAAGCTATGAGAAGAAGCCGATTTTCTGAGGCGCAGATTATTGGGATGCTGAAGGAGCGGGAGGCTGGGCTGGCGACTGCGGATGTCTGTCGCAAGTACGGCCTTAGCCCTGCTACATTATAAAAGCTAAAGGCCACGTTTGGTGGGCTTGAAGTATCTGATGCGCACCGGTTGCGACAGCTTGAGGATGAGAGCCTGAAGCTGAAGCGGCTGCTGGCGGAAGCGATGCTGGATAATACGGTTTTGAAGGATCTTTTGGGAAAACCCTGACGACACCGATGGCGCGGCGGGAGGCGGCGCTGATCCAAAGACGGTGCGGCGCGAATGCCTGCCGGACCATCCGGAAATCCGCCATGAGATGGGTGAAATTGCCAAGCGGAGGCGCCGGTTTGGCTATCGGCGTATTGGTATCATGCTGGAACGCAAGGGCATGTTGATGAACCATAAGAAGCTTTATCGCCTGTATCGGGAAGAAGGTCTGGCTGTCCGGCGCAGAAGGGGACGCAAGCGTGCCCAGGGCAGCCGTACGCCGATACCTGAAGCGCTGGCGCCAAACGGGCGCTGGTCGTTGGATTTCCTGTCCGATACTTTTGGTGCCTCGCGGCGCTTTCGCATTTTTGCTGTGAATGATGATTGCTGCCGCGAAAATTTGGGCCTGATTGCCGACACCAGTTTTCCTGGTGCGCGTGTTACGCGTGAATTGGACGCGCTGGTCAGGGTCTACGGTAAGCCATTGAGCATCATCAGCGACAACGGCACGGAGCTTACCAGCCGGGCAGTACTGGCCTGGGCGCAGAAAAACGGCGTGGCATGGCACTATATTGATCCCGGCAAGCCGCAGCAGAACCCATTCATTGAAAGCTTCAACGGAAGCCTGCGCGATGAGTGCCTGAATGAGGAGATGTTTGAAAGAGCTGGCCGACGCTCGGCGCAGCGGCCGGTCAGCCGGAGAGCACGGCTTGTATTGAAACTGGCGGATCGAGCAGGATTCAAAATCTCGGGGTTCAGCCCCATTTTTCCGTCCCAGCCCCCGCCCCCCAGTCCATTTCCCAAACACGCCGCACTGCAGCAAAATTTTTTCATTTCAATTCAACGCGTTAAACTTTGTTGGAAAAATCAGCCTTCCCTCAAGCTTTGGAGAGAATTCACTGTTTTGGAGAGAAAACGCCGGAATGTTCCCCTTGAGCACCATCAAGGTCACCAGAAAAATTTTGTTTTCAAGGGGGTTTAAGGGGTGATCTGGAGAGGGGAGCCGGTTGGGTAATGCGGCGACCGGAGCCGTGGTGGAAACCGAAAAGGCAAAACTTTCTGGCGCAATCCGTCCAGGTTGCGCCACTTTTTGCTTGATTTCCGGCACGATTCCCAGCGAGAAAACCACCCGTTGAACAGCGTATAAACATCCGTAAAAGTTATAGTAACACCAAGATCATGTAATGACCTGTGCCTCTTCAGGAGGATTTTGCCCTTTTGGGTCGCGTGCGCATGGCATGCCGCAGCAACAGCGGCATTGATCTATCGCAAAGCGACCCGGGTAGGGGAACTGGTAACTGATCCGTCAACGGGGAAGCCTAGTCAATTCATTCCTACACGATGTTCGCAACTCCGCTGGATGGCCACGGCCCAAGCGAACAAGAAATCCGCTTATGTATCAAAAGTCACAGAAGCGATTTGGTGAACCTCTTATAAAAACGGAGTGAGGTCTTTGTTCTGTTGTTAAAATCTCACCAACAGGTGTCTCAAAAATGCAGCGAACTCTAACCAAGAGCCTCTCCCGACAAAGCCGCCTCCAGACGTCGTCCGCGCTTGCGAGATCCTTCATGCTCAGTGCAGCCGCGCTTCCTTGTGCCTTGGCCCAGACGGCGGCGCAGATCGTGCCGGAAAGCTTCCGCCCCTCTGTCGCCCCTTTCCCTGGCGGTTTCCCGATCCCATCTATGCTGCAGCTTGAGGGTCCGACAGCGGTGGAAAACCGCAGCACGCGGGCTGGTTCTTATGGCGTTGGGCTGCGCTGGGGCGCTGCCCCAAAAGCCGGCCGCACAAGTATCGGCGCCAGCTTTGAAGCTGGCCGGCAGGAGCGCAGCGATAATGTGCGCACCGAAGACAGTTTTGTTTTTAGCCTGCAACTACGTTTTTGATGGGGTCGGGGAGAATGCTGATGCGTGACATGATGCGGTTTTCGAAGATCCTGCTGGCCACAACGGCGCTGGTTGCCGTGGGCAGCTTGGCGCTGCGGGCGCAGGCGCAAACCCTGCCCACGGGTGGCAGCGTCGCCTCTGGTTCGGTGAGCATTGGCGCACCCAATGCCGGGCGGATGGCGATCACGCAGGGTAGCCAGAATGCCATTGTGAATTGGCAAGGTTTTTCAATCGGCCAGGGCGGGCGCGTGGACATCACGCAGCCCAATTCCAGCGCCGCCATGCTGAACCGCGTCACGGGCCAGGCACCTTCCACCATTGCCGGGCAATTGAATGCGAATGGCCGGGTGTATCTGGTCAATCCGAATGGCATCGCCATTACGCAAAGCGGCGTGGTGAATACGGGGTCTTTTGTCGCCTCCACGCTTGGCATTTCGGATAGCGATTTCCTCTCAGGCCGGCTGCGCTTTCAGGGCAATGGCGCCTCAGC
>CALRPR020000134.1:0-4425 GCA_943370125.1 Allobosea thiooxidans
GCAGCATGACGCCGGGACTCTGTCCTGAGCGAGCCGGCAGGGCCAAAAAATCGCTGAAATTGGCCAGGTTCAGGCGCAGGCAGCGTTGAAAATATACTCGCGCGCCAAAATTACGACGCTCAATGACAGCTTTTCAGCAGCCTGCTAGACCTTTTCCGCGGCGGGTGAAATCGCCCCTCATCTGCCCCCTTGCCGCGCGCACCAGTCGCGCCAAATCAAGCGCCAGCCGGCTTCCAAGCCCCGGACATAGGTAGCAGCATCGGCCAAAGGCCCGAGCGAGAGACGCGCCCGGAGCGCTGCAAGCCCCTCCGCATCCCGCGCAAAGGCGACAGCCTTTTCGATGTAATCCGTGGTATCCGCCGCTATCCAATCCGCGAGCCCCACCGCGCTCAGCAGCGTTTCGCCATTACGGCTGATCATGCCGCCGCGCCCACGCCGGGTCAGGGTTGGCACCCCGGCATGGATCGCCTCTACCGTTGTGGTGCCGCCCGGAAAGGGGAAGGGGTCCAGCATGAAATCCACCGTCGCATAGCGCGCAAAGTAATCGGCGCGCGGGCTATGCCCTTCCAGATCAAGGCGCGTAACGTCGCCCCCCACGGCCGCGAAACGCGCACGGAGTTTTTGCGCAGTCGCCGCTTCGCGCAGCACGGCGGTTTTCAGTAAAAGCCGCGCATCAGGCAGGCGGGCCAGAATCGCAGCCCAGGCGGCCAGCACCTCATCATTGATCTTGGCGAGGTTATTGAAGCAGCCAAAGGTCACATGGCCCTGGCGCAGCATCGGCGGCGGGCTCGACGCCACGGCTTGCTTCGGCGCCGTGTAGCACAAATAGCAGCCAGGCAGCCGGAGCGGTTCTTCGATGTAGTGCGCCTCATCTTCCGGTGGCAGCACAACGGCATCCGCGATGATCCAATCCATCGCCGCCACGCCATTGGTATTGGCATAGCCAATCCAGCTTACCTGCACCGGCGCAGGGCGATATTCCATCACGCCAATTCGGCTCGCTTCGGTGTGGCCTGTCAAATCCACCAGAATATCAATCGCATCGGCGCGGATTTGCGCGACAATCGCGGCATCTTCTAGCGCGCCCACAGACCGCCATGCATCGAAAACCCCGCGCAGCCTGGCCGTAGTTGCATCCGCGCGCTTGCCGACATCATAGGCGGTCAGGTGAAACCCCGCGCGTTGATGCTGCACAATCGCCGCTTCCAGAAAATACCCAACAGGATGCTGGCGGAAATCGCCCGAGAGCATGCCAATGCGCAATCGCCGATCCGGATCGGGCGTATTGGCAAAGATCGCCGGGGCAGGGCGGGCAAAGCGCGCGGCATAGGCACGATGCGCCGCCGCAACCTCTTCCGCGGTAATGCCTGGCATGTAGTTCAAACCCAGCAACAGGTTTTGCCAGGCGGGTCGGCAAAGCGGGTCCTGCGCAATGGCGCGGCGCTGCACCGCCATGGCCGCGCCAATATCGCCTGATTGCTGCAAGGCCAGACCATGATTCACCTTGGCATCAGCGCGATCCGGCATCTCTGCCGCCACGCGCGCCAGATGCGGAATGGCCGCGCTGGGCTGCCCAAATCCCATGAGCGTTGTGCCCAATTCGCTCCGCATCAGCGTATCGCCCGGTACTGCTTCAAGCAGCGCCTGCAGATGGAAAATGGCGCGATCTGGCCGCCCGGCATCGCGCCAAAGCCCAGCGACAGCGCGGTGCAAATCCTCTCCGGTGCCGGCAGCCAGCGTGCCAGAGACCACCTCAGCCGCCGCATCGGCGCTTGCGGGCAAAAGCAACGCCACCAGATTGGCGGCAGCGCGCACATAGGCCGGGCGCTGGCGGAGCGCTTCACGAAATGCCGCTTCCGCCCCCGCCCGGTCACCGGAAAATCGCAAGGCCTGCCCTAGGTTATTGCGAATTTCTGGCGCGTCACGGCCAAGCGCAATGGCGCGATTGAACAGCGTGGCGGCGGCGCCGAAATCCCGCGCCCCCAGGCGCGCCATGGCCTGATCAAGCAGCGCCCCGCTATCGGCTGCCGCGCTCATCCCGCAATTGCATAGGCCGGGCGCCGTGGATCGGCGCCGGCGCGCACCAGCCCTGTTGCGGGGTCTGACATCACCGCCTCCACACTGCCGGCAAGCCAGGTGATATTAGGCCATTCCTTGATGTCATGCCCACGGCCCGCCAGCGCATTACGCGTCGCTTCAGGAATGCGCGTTTCTATCGCAAGCCGGCGCGGGAAATAATCAAACGGCGCGAAGGATGATGGGAAGGCATAGGATGAAACGCGCGGCGCTTCGATTGCTTCCTGTAATTCCATGCCGAAATGCAGCACATTTAACATCACCTGCAACATGGCCTGAATTTGCACATCGCCGCCCGGCGTCCCTAAGGGCATCACGCCACCCGCACGCGTCACCACCATGGCGGGGTTGGGGGTCAGGCGCGGGCGCTTTCCAGGTGCCACGCCGGCGGGATGCGCGGGATCAGGCCGGCTTTGGCTGCCGCGATTGGAAGGTATCAGGCCAAGCCCCGGCACTACTGGCGAATTCCAGGACCCATCGGAAGGTGTGGCGCTGAAGGCATTACCCCAACGATCCACCACCGCAACATAGGATGTATCGGCTTCAATCGTCGGCAAATCGCGCCGCACCGGCCCATCCGCCGCGCGCCCCGCGCCAAGCAAGGGTGGATACATGGCAGGATGCGCGCGCACCGGGTCCATTTCCTGAACGCGTGCTGCCAGATGCGCATCTGACAGCAGCGCATCAATCGGCACATCAATGAATGCAGGATCACCGAAATGATATTCGCGATCCGCCATCGCCGCTTTCACGCATTCGGTGAACAGATGCAGATATTCAGCCGAGTTATGTTCCAGCCCATCAAGCCCCGCGCGTTCCATCAACAGCAGCGCTTCCAAAAGCGCCGGGCCCTGGCACCAGGGGCCGCAGGTAATCACCTCATGCCCACGCCAGCGGCGCGTGATGGCGGGTTCCAGCCGGGAATGAAAACCTGCCATGTCGGCCATGGTCAGGAAGCCGCCTTCGCGGCGCTGAAAGGCCACGATCTCCCGCGCGATATCACCGCGATAAAACGCCGCATGCGCCGCCGCCAACCCCGCAAGCCGGCCTTTACCGGCTGCGCGCTTTTCTTCATCCACCATATAGGTCAAGCTGCGTGCCAGATCGCTTTGCACAAACCGCTCACCGACCCTCGGCGGCGCGCCGCCGGGCAGGAAAATCGCCGCATTGGATGGCCAGCGCGCATATTCCGCGACATGCGCCGAAACACTTTCCGCGAGCAGCGGATACACGGCAAAACCTTCCGCCGCGTAGCGGATGGCATATTGCGCCACATCGCCGAACCCCATGGTGCCATGGCGTTCCAAAGCCGTGATCCAGGCATCCGGCGCGGCGGGCACCACGGTGCGGCGCACGCCTTGAGGAATCTTCCCGCCATGTTCGCGCATAAAGACATCAGGCGGCAGAGACGCCGGCCAATGGCCAAGCCCCGCGATGGTTTCCACCTGGCCATTGGCCAGCCGGATCATGATGGGCGCGACACCCGCCACATTCACCAAATCCGGCAGCAGCACACCAAGCGCAATACCGGCCGCGCAGCCCGCATCCACCGCATTGCCGCCCGCTTCAAGCACCGCGTAACCAGCGGAAGCGGCCAAATAATGCCCCGCCGAAATCGCATGGCGCGGGCCGCTGAGTGTGGGACGGGAAGCGGGCATGGCTGATCTCCGCAAATAAGGCGGCAACCCTTAGCCCGCCCGGGTCTGGCGTCAACGCCCGCAAGGGGAGAGAATGCGCCCAAGCCAAGGAAGCCTGCCATGACCGAAACAGCCCCACCCGTCCTGCTCACCATTGATGCGCGCGGCATCGCTACCGCCACGCTGAACCGCCCCCACAAGGGAAATGCCTATAACGCCGCCATGCTGGAAGGGCTGATCGCCGGGCTTGATCAGCTCCGCCCCGATGCCGCCATTCGCGGCCTGGTCATCCGCGGCGCCGGGGCGCATTTCCAGGCAGGGGCGGATATTGATTGGCTGGCGGAAGTGGCGGCCTACCCGCCGGAGCCCGCCTTCGCAGCCTCCATGGCCACCACCGAAGCCATGCGCAAGTTGAATGAATTCCCCAAACCAACCTTCGCCGTGATCCAAGGCGCCTGTTTTGGCGGCGGCGTTGGCATTACCTGCTGCGTGGATGTGGCGCTGGCCACCCCCGCCGCGCAATTCGGCATTACAGAAGTGCGCGTCGGCGTCGCCCCCACGCCCATCAGCACGCATATGGTAGACGCACTGGGCCTCAGGCAGACCCGCCGCTACGCCATCACCGGCGAACGCTTTGACGCTGCCGAGGCCCTTCGAATCGGCCTGGTGCATGAGGTGGTAGTGGCGGACGCCATCGAAGCCCGCCTTGCCT
>CALRPR020000135.1:0-4352 GCA_943370125.1 Allobosea thiooxidans
CGCAGGATCTCGGTTTCCATGGTCTTGCGGCCAAGCAGGCGTTCCAGTTCGCGGACACGGTTTTCAAGCTCGCGGACGCGGCTCAGGGGAACGACCTCCTCATCGGCCCTGACGGCTTCTTGCCCACCTTCGCTCATGCGGCGCCTCCATTGGAACAGCAGGCTCGGGGCGACGCCATAAAGCCGGGCAACGGCTGAGACCGTCATGCCGGGCTGCATGGTCTGTTCGACCAGCCGGCCCTTTTCCTCGGCAGTATAGCGCCGACGGCGATGGATGCCGGTGATGATTTCAACACGCTCAACGGGCTTCGACATAGGCGTATGCCTAGGCTTACACCTAGGCCCTCACGGTTGCGCCAGGTGTCCGGTCGAATTGGGGGCTGGTCCACCACGAAAATCGCGTTTAACATCTGCCCGGACCCTTGGCGTTTGCAGCTCAAGGCAGGCTCAATTCCAAAAATTGAGCCCACCCAAGCTTGGCCCGCGCGCAAATCTAATCCCTGAGCAAAGCCCAAAAACTCGGCGTAAGCGCCGAAGGCGCATCACCATCAGCAAATAACGCGAAGCAATCATTGAAGAAGGCCACGAAGGCATCGGCATGCGCATGCCCGCCGCGCAGGGTCTGCACCATGCCCCAAGGATCAGCTGCGCCATCGGCGCGCGCGCGGAGAGACCCAGCATTATAGGCAATCGCCACCAAGGGCGGGTCGAAATGCGTGGGCAGTTTGCGCCGGATTGCTTGCGCGCGGATCATCGCCGCCCCGGCGCGGATGGAAGTGGCGGGATCAAGCAAGCGCGTCCGATCAATGCTGCTATCCTCCAATACCTCCCGCGCTGTTGCAATCAGCGTTTGCATCAAGCCGGGCGAAACACGATGCGGCGTTACAGCATCGCTGATAAAACCCGGTTCTTCACGCAGCGCCCCGGCCCGCCCGCCGGATTCCGTACACGCAGTCGCAATCAGCAATTCCACCGGCACGCCGTAAGCGGCGGCGCAGGTTTCAAAAGCTGCGCGAAAATCACGCCAGCAGCGGGTAGCGGTCTCGGGCCTGCCGGGACTGCGCGGCGGGGCGACAAAACCTTCCACGCGAAGCCCTTCGGGGCTGAGGCGCCAGCGACGCTCCCCCTGCCCCACTGGCGGCGCGCTGCCCGCCATAAGGCGCTGCACATAGGGGTGCAGCATGGCGCGCCAATCCGGCGCAGCAGCAAGCCCGGCTTCGGGCGTTGCAGCACCGGTGATTGGATGCGGCGCGGCATCGGGGAAAAGCGCGCTCCAGCATTGCCGGCCGATAATGCCATCCGCAGTAAAACCCGGATGGCGCGCCTGCATGCGGCGCTGGAAATCCAGCACGGCGCGATGCGTGCTGGGGCCGAAAATGCCATCGGCGCTGCCCGCCAGCATGCCAGCGCGGATCAGCGCCTGCTGCACGGCGCGCACATCATCGCCGCGTTGCAGCGGCAGGCGGAGGCTGAGTTCTCGGGCGAGTGCCATGACAAATCCTCCTTGTTTCAAATACGACAATCAGTGATGCGAACGGCACGCAAAGCGACATCATCGGCCAGGCGCTTCAGCGCCGGGTCATCGGGGGCCAGCGCCAGGCCACGGCGCGCTTCGCCAAAAGCCTCCCGCACCGAGGCGCAGCGTGCGGCCTCAGACCCCGCCGAGGGGCGCGCGGCGGAAAGCGCGGCACGGCCTCGCAGCAAGGCGCCTTCTGCATCAGTCAGCGGCGCGGCCTCAGTAATCACTTCCCGCGCCGCCGGGGCGGCCATGGCGGGGGGAAGGTTTTCAATAGCACAAAGCCGCGCCTGGGTGCGGAGTTTTCGCGCGGGCAGCAGCACTTCTCCCGCGGCCTGTTCCGCCGCCTGGGCAGCGCTGGCGGCGCAGGCAAGCAAACCCGCTTCGCGTGCGCTGGCGCCAGGGCAGGCAGCAGCCGGGGCGCGATCCGCAAAGGCCACCGCAAGGCAGGCTTCGGCGCGCATCAGATGCAGACGCTGGCAGGGCTCTCCCCGCCCCGGCGCGCAATCAGGCACCACGGGTTCATCGGCAATGGCGGCCATGGCACCCGCTGAGCGCTGCTTCTGCCAGCGTTCAAGCTGCGCCACCGGCGCATCCAGCGCGCTGCACGCCGCCAGGGCGAATAGCGTTACGGCGATCAGGCGGATCATGGCGTCACCTCCGCCATCAGTTTTACCGGGTCAAGCTTTCTATCTCGCAAATGCCCGGTGAGCATGACCAGCGCCTCAAAGGCAGCGCGGGCTTCGGGCTGGTCCTGGCCCGACTTGCCGGCTGCGTCCATTAGCCGATTCACCTGGTCCACACTTGGAAGCGCGCCGGGCGGCGGCGCCAGCGGCGCGAGCGCGCCGGCGATTTTTTCGGGTGTGGCATCGCGTGCGGAAAGATCAGCCAGCAAGGCCGCGCGAAACTCCTGCAAGCCCGCTTCAACTTCTGCCTGGCCGCCCGGAAAGCGCGCGGCATCGGCGCCATATTCGGCCCAGAGCCGCAGCCCCGCATCATCATGGCTAATCAGCGCGAGCATATCCGCGAAAAACCCAGGGCGCGCTTTCACATCCTTGAAGGCGTGGGCGAAGATCGGGCAGGATTCCATGCGGAGTTCTGCCGAGCTTGGCGTGATCAACCCCACGTCAAAAAGCTGCGGCGCGAAGGGTGCTGACAGCACGCGCGCCCGCCAGCGCTGATATTCCGCGGCGCCAAAATGCCAGCCAAGCCCGATCACGGTAGCAATGGCGCCAATGGGGCCAAGCGCCGTGCCGGCTGGCAGCAAGGAAGCCGCTGTGCGCAGCAGGGGCGCCAAAGGTTGCGCGCCGATCAAGCCGGCCAGGGCATCGGTGGCGGTTTTCAGCTTGCCCTCAGCCTCCGGGCCGCTTTGCAGCCCATCCAAAGCAGTGGCGGCGCGGCGCGCGCGGTCCAGCGTCGCTTGAGTGCCTTCCGGAATCACCCCTTTCGGCAAAAGCGGGCCGAATTCATCCAAAACAAGCCCCGCCACTTCGATATGCCGCGCCAGGCTGCCCTTGGTGGCTTCAATCCGGCCAGGCAGCGCCGCATCGCGCGCCGCAGCTTCCGCCTTTTGCCGTAGCGCTTCCGCCTCAGCCGCCAGCGCCCCCGAGGCGCGTTCACGTTCGGCCAATTGTTCCGTGGCGCGGCGGGCGATTTGCGCATCCGCCCCAGTGCTGCGGGTGCCGAAGTAAAAGCCGAAAACGCCGGTGACGATGCCATTCACATAGCCGGCAATGGCATCCGTGAGGCCAAGCGTCTTGGAGAATAGCAACAAGGGCAGGCCGATCACGCCGACAATCAGCGCCAGCAGGGCGCGCACAGTGCCTTCCGGCAAGGCAAGCGGCAGGTCACGCAGGCCGGCCAAGCGTTCCGGCCCGATGGCGGGATTGGCCACCAGCGCGAAGCTGCGCGCCGCGAGCCACCACAGGAAAGCGGCAAAGCCGATGCCGACAAGGAAAATCATCATACCAATCAGAGCCGGCAGACCAGTGGCGCCGGGCGCGGCGAAAGCGGCGAATAGCGCCTCTGGCCCCGGCAGGCCAAGCGCCACCGCCCCGCCGAGTACCCCCACCACTGCGGCGCCAGTCAACAGAATACGCAGCGGAAGCCGCATGATATGCAGCAATTCCAGCATGATGCGGCGCCTATCCGTGGCGCTTGCCGTGATCTCTGTTGGGGTGGAGGGGGTAGATGGGGGCATGGGCGGGACCTTGGCTGGGCCCGCTTTTATGGTATATTATTCCTATTTTGTCAAGGAAATTCTTCTTTTGTTCCTTGATGGCGCCTTCAGCCCCGCAACACCGCCTCCGCCAACCGCGCCGCATTCAGCGCCGCCCCAAGCCGCACATCATCGCCCACCGCCCAAAGCGAAAGCCCATGCGCCAGCGTCGCATCGCGGCGGATGCGTGAGACATAGGCCATGTCTTCGCCCACAATCTCAGCCGGGCTGGCATAGCCGCCATCATCGCGCCGATCGAGCAAGCTGATCCCCGGCGCTTTGCGCAGCGCCTCCCGCGCATCGCGTTCATTGATCGGGCGGTCGAAGGCGATGTTCAGCGCCATGCCAAGGCCAAGCATGACTGGCACGCGCACGCAGCTGGCAGTTACCTGAATATCGGGGTCCAGAAGCTTGCGGATTTCAACGCCCATCGCCCATTCTTCCCGCGTCGCGCCATCGGGCATGAAGCGGTCAATGTGCGGAATGACATTAAAGGCGATCTGCTTCGTGAAATACTGCGCCTCGGGATTGTCATTCACGAAAATGCCGCGCGTCTGGGACCAGAGTTCGTCAATCGCCTCCTTCCCCGCGCCGGAGGCCGGCTGATTGGTTGCCGCCA
>CALRPR020000136.1:0-4217 GCA_943370125.1 Allobosea thiooxidans
GGCGATTGGTCAATGTCAATGATCTTGTCGAGGTGATCGAGCCCTTCGATGCGATCATGCGGCGCCGGTACCTCTGCCGCGCCCATCAATCGCCGCGCCGCTGCCTTATAGAGCGTTTCAATCACCAGCGTTGACTTGCCGCCGCCGGAAACCCCGGTGACGCAGGTGAAAGTGCCAAGCGGTAGGGCCGCATCCAGGCGCCTCAGGTTGTTGCCGCTGGCGCCCACCACGCGCAATTGCCGCTTAGGGTCAATCTTCCGGCGCTTGGCTGGGATTTCGATGCGGCGCTTGCCCGAAAGATATTGCCCGGTGAGGCTGGCGGGATTGGCCGCGACTTCTGATGGCTTGCCCTGCGCCACCAGCCGCCCGCCGCCCTTGCCGGCTTCCGGGCCGATATCCACCAAATAATCGGCGCTGCGGATCGCATCCTCATCATGTTCCACGACCAGCACAGTATTGCCGAGGTCGCGCAGACGCCGCAGCGTGACCAGCAGCCTTTCATTGTCGCGCTGATGCAGCCCGATGGAAGGTTCATCCAGCACATAAAGCACGCCCGTCAGGCCAGAACCGATCTGGGAGGCCAAGCGAATACGCTGCGATTCCCCGCCGGAAAGCGTGGTGGAAGACCGCGCGAGGGAGAGATAATCCAGCCCCACATCCACCAGGAATTGCAGGCGATCATTGATTTCACGCAGGATGCGCCGCGCGATATCGCGCCGCTGGGGTGTTAGGGTTTCTTCCACCTGCGCAAACCAATCCCGCGCCCGGTGAATGGCCATGGCGGAAGCTTCACCGATATGCAGCCCCGCTACTTTCACCGCGAGGGATTGCGGCTTCAGCCGATGCCCCGCGCAGGCCGCGCAAGGCCGTTCCGCCTGATAGCGAGAAAGATCTTCGCGCACCCAAGGATTATCGGTTTCGCGAAAGCGCCGCTCCAGATTGGCGATCACGCCCTCAAAGGGTTTTTTCACCTCATAAGCGCGCAACCCATCCTTGTAGTGGAGTGCCACCACCTCATCGCTTGTGCCGTGCAGAATGGCGTGGCGCACGCGGTCCGGCAGTTCCTGCCAGGCGGTGGTCATCTTAACTTTGAAATGCGCGGCCAGGCTTTGCAGGGTTTGGTCGTAATAGGGCGAAGAAGCGCCGGTCCAGGGCATGATGGCGCCATCCTTCAGCGCGACATCATCCTGCGGCACGACCAATTGCGCGTCGAAAAAGCTTTCCGTGCCAAGCCCATCACAGGCAGGGCAGGCGCCATGCGGTGAATTGAAGGAAAAAAGGCGCGGCTCAACTTCCTCAATGGTAAAACCGGAAACCGGGCAGGCGAAGCGGCTGGAAAAAACCGTACGTTCCCCACCATCAGCGTTTTCGGCATAGGCAATGCCATCGGCCAGACCAAGCGCGGTCTCGAACGAATCCGCAAGGCGCTGCATGATGCCATCACGCACCACAATGCGGTCCACAACCACTTCAATATCGTGCTTGAGTTTCTTGTCGAGCTTGGGCGCCTCGGCAATTTGATAGAGCGTGCCGTTGATTTTTACACGTTCAAATCCGCGGCGCTGGAATTCGGCCAATTCCTTGCGGAATTCGCCCTTCTTGCCACGCGCGATGGGCGCCAGCAGCAAAAGCCTGGTGCCTTCCGGCATGGCCAGCACGCGGTCCACCATTTGGGACACGGTCTGCGCTTCAATTGGCAGGCCGGTCGCGGGCGAATAGGGTACACCCACCCGCGCCCAAAGCAGGCGCATATAATCATGGATTTCCGTGACGGTGCCGACGGTGGAACGCGGGTTATGGCTGGTGGTCTTCTGTTCAATCGAAATCGCGGGCGATAGGCCCTCGATCGAATCCACATCCGGCTTTTGCATCAATTGCAAGAATTGCCGCGCATAGGCCGAAAGGCTTTCCACATAGCGCCTTTGGCCTTCCGCATAGATGGTATCGAAGGCCAGCGATGATTTGCCCGAACCCGATAGGCCCGTGATCACCGTCAGCGTATCGCGCGGGATATCAAGGTCCAGGTTCTTGAGGTTGTGCTGGCGCGCGCCGCGGATGCGAATATGGCCGGTCATGCGAAGGGGGCTCCGACAGCCGCCGCCGGGGAGGGGGGCGCTGTTGTTCTAAAAATGTTCTCGTTATATATGCGCCTGAATGGCGCCCTGGGAAGGGTATGGGATGGCCGCTTTAGGGGGGATCGTCTATCCTGGGGGCCGAAAACGCGGGAGAGCTTTGCCATGGCGGGTATCAATAAGGTCATTATCCTGGGCCGTCTGGGGCGGGACCCGGAAGTGCGCAATTTCCAGAATGGCGGCAAGGTGGTTAACCTGCGCATCGCCACATCCGAACGCTACAAGGACCGGGAAGGCAATCAGCAGGAACGCACCGAATGGCATTCGGTCGCGATTTTCAATGATCGCCTGGGCGAGGTTGCCGAAAAATACCTGCGCAAGGGTAGCGAGGTGTATGTTGAAGGCCAGCTGGAAACCCGCAAATGGCAGGATCAATCGGGCCAGGATCGCTACACGACCGAGGTTGTGCTGCGCCAATATCGCGGCGAATTGCAGCTGATTGGCGGGCGCGGCGCCGGCGGCGGCATGGATGATCCCGGTGAGCCAGCGGGGGATCGGGCGCCGGCTGCGCGCCCGGCCCAGCGCGCTGGCGGTTGGGATGCCAAGAAATCCGATCTGGATGACGAAATTCCCTTCTAAGTCAGGGGCTTGACGTTATACTGGCAGCTCGGGTGCGGCGGTGGTTGACGCGGCGCGCCTGACGGTGCCTATGACGTTTTCCCCCTGTGACCCCTCAGGAATCGCGGTCTTTAGAATCGGTTTTCAAGCGTGAGCGACACCCAGAACCCCGGCCAACCCTCGCAGGATACGACCCCGGTCGCGATTGAGGAGGAAATGCGCCGTTCCTACCTCGATTACGCGATGAGCGTGATCGTGGCGCGTGCTTTGCCCGATGTGCGCGATGGGTTGAAGCCGGTCCATCGGCGCATCCTGTTTGCCATGCAGGAAGCTGGCTACACGGCTGACAAGCCCTATCGCAAATCGGCGCGCGTGGTTGGCGATGTGATGGGTAAATACCATCCGCATGGCGATGCTTCGATCTATGACGCGCTGGTGCGCATGGCGCAGCCCTTTTCCATGCGCCTGCCGCTGATTGATGGGCAGGGGAATTTTGGTTCGGTTGATGGCGATCCGCCGGCGGCGATGCGCTACACGGAAGCGCGACTGGCACCGGCGGCGGGTGCGCTGCTGGCCGGTATTGACGAAGACACGGTGGATTTCCAGCCGAATTATGATGAAAGCGTGGATGAACCGCGCGTTCTGCCGGCGGCCTTCCCCAATCTGCTGATCAATGGCGCGGGCGGCATTGCGGTTGGCATGGCCACCAATATCCCGCCGCATAACCCAACTGAAATCCTGGATGCGACGCTCGCGCTGATTGCCAATCCGGCGCTGACGCTGGAAGAGTTGATGAAGATTGTGCCGGGGCCGGATTTTCCGACCGGGGCGATGATTTTGGGGCGTTCCGGCATTCGGTCCGCGTTTGAAACCGGGCGTGGTTCGATCCCGCTACGCGCGCGGGCGGAGATTGAGGAATTGCGCGGTAATCGCCAGTTGATTGCGGTTACGGAAATTCCCTACCAGGTCAACAAGTCCACACTGCTTGAGAAAATTGCCGAATTGGTGCGTGCCAAGGCGGTGGAGGGCATTTCCGATTTGCGTGACGAAAGCGACCGTTCGGGGATGCGCATTGTCATTGAATTGAAGCGCGATGCGACAGCGGAAGTGGTGCTGAACCAGCTTTACCGCATGACGCAATTGCAAACCTCCTTCCCGGTGAATTTCGTGGCCTTGCATGAAGGCAGGCCGCGGCAAATGGGCTTGAAGGACGCCCTGATGGCCTTCATCGCCTTCCGTGAGGAGGTGATTCTGCGCCGGTCTCGCCATCGGTTGGCGAAGGCGCGGGAACGCGGGCATTTGCTGATTGGCTTGGCGATTGCCGTCGCCAATCTGGATGAGATCATTCGCGTCATTCGCGAAAGCGCCGATGCACCGACCGCGCGTGCTGCTTTGATGAACCGCGATTGGCCGGCGGGTGATGTGGGTGTGTTGCTGGCGCTAGTGGATGATTATCGCAATGCCGTGACGCCGGAAGGCACGGTGCGGCTGACCGAAGAACAGGCGCGCGGCATTCTTGAATTGCGC
>CALRPR020000137.1:0-3972 GCA_943370125.1 Allobosea thiooxidans
AAGACCGCGGCGCGGCGCTCGCGAATTTCCGCATTGCCCATGTGGTGGAAGCTGAACAACACCCCAATGCGGATCGGCTGCGCGCGCTGAAGGTTGATACCGGCGATGGCAAGCTGCTTTCCGTGGTCTGCGGTGCGCCCAATGCGCGCGCGGGCATGAAGGGGGTGGCGGCTTTGCCTGGCGCGTTTATTCCCGGCACAGGGATTACGCTGAAGGCCGGCGAAATTCGTGGCGTGAAATCGGAAGCCATGATGCTGTCTGCCCGCGAAATGGGCCTGGGCGATGATCATTCCGGTATTGTGGATTTGCCGGCGGAGGCTCCCTTGGGCGAGGCCTATGTGCGCTGGGCCGGGCTGGATGATCCGATTATTGAAATCAGCGTGACGCCCAATCGCGGCGATGCGCTTTCCGTCCACGGCGTGGCGCGGGATTTGGCCGCAGCCGGGCTTGGGCGCTTGAAGCCTCTGCCTGAACCAGCGATCAAGCCTGCCTATCCGTCGCCGCTGGTTTGGGAAATCGCTGATCCGCGCGCCTGCGATTACGTGCTGGGCCGCGCCATTCGTGGCGTGAAGAATGGACCTTCGCCGAAATGGTTGCAGGATTGGCTGGTGGCGATTGGCCAACGCCCGATCAATGCGCTGGTGGATGTGACCAATCTATTCACCTATGGCCTTGGCCGCCCCTTGCATGTTTTTGACGCTGCAAAGGTGAAGGGCAAAACGCTGACGATGCGTATGGCGCATGAAGGCGAAAGCCTGCTGGCGCTGAATGGCAAGACTTATGAATTGACCCCGGATGATGGCATCATCGCCGATGAAGCTGGGCCTGAGGCGCTGGGCGGCATCATCGGTGGTGAGGCGACGGGCTGCGATGAAGCCACCACCGAATGCTTCATCGAATGCGCGATTTTCGATCCTGTGCGTATCGCGCTTTCCGGGCGGCGGCATGAGGTGCGCACCGATGCGCGCGCCCGCTTCGAACGTGGTGTGGATCAGGCTTTGCCGCGTTTGGCACTTGATCTCGCGACGCAAGCGATGATGGACATTTGCGGTGGTGAGGCCAGCGAAGTGGTCGGCGCCGGGCCAGAACCCGCCTGGCAGCGCCAGGCCAGCCTGCGCTTTGAACGCCTGGCGAGTTATGGCGGCGATGACGTTGCGCTGGATCGGGCCGTGGAAATTCTGCAAAGCCTGGGCTTCACCGTGGCAGCGCGGGATGCGGCGCGCGTGACGGTCAATGTGCCAAGCTGGCGCAATGATGTGGCGGGCAAGGGCGCCTTGGCTCAGGCGCCTGAACTATCCCCTGAACGCGCCAAGGCCGCTGCCGAAGGTTGTGCCGAAATTGAACCGGAATGCGATTTGCTTGAAGAAGTGCTGCGCATTCGCGGGCTGAATACCATCACGCCCGTATCACTGCCGGTCAGCGGCATCATCCCGCCGCCCGCCTTCACAGCGAAGCAGGCCCGGGCATCTTTGGCGCGGCGCGTGTTGGCGGCGCGCGGCATGCAGGAAGCGGTGACCTTCGCCTTCATGGAATCGAAAACCGCTGCGCTGTTTGGTGAAACGCCGGCAGCGCTGCGCCTGGAAAACCCTATCGCGGAAGATCTGGACCAGATGCGGCCTACGCCCGTGGCATCGTTGCTGCTGGCGGCGGGGCGCAATGCGGCGCACGGTTTTGCTGATGTGGCGCTGTGTGAAATCGGCGCGGCCTATCGTGATGTAACCCCAGCAGGCCAAATGGCGGTCGCTGCCGGGGTGCGCCATGGCGCCACGCCGCGCCATTGGGCAGAAGCCGCGCGCGGTGTTGATGCCTTGGATGCCAAAGCCGATGCCATGGCCGTGCTGGCAGCGCTTGGTGTGCCGGCGGCCGCGCTTTCCGTCACCGCCGATGCGCCAGGCTTTTATCACCCGGGCCGATCTGGGCTGGTGCGCCAAGGCCCCAAAACGGTTCTGGCGAGCTTTGGCGAAGTGCATCCGCGCGTGCTGGCCGCACTCGACCTGCCCGGCCCGGCAGTGGCGTTTGAGGTATTTCTGGATGCCATCCCGGAACCCAAGCGCCGCAAGAAGGGCGCGCCCGATCTGCCTTCCTTCCAGCCACTGCGTCGAGACTTCGCCTTCCTGGTGGATGAGGGTGTGGCCGCTGAAGCGCTGCTGCGCGCCGCACGCGGCGCGGAACGCACGCTCATCACCGATGTCGTGCTGTTTGACCGCTATGCCGGGGATAAGCTGCCGGCAGGCAAGGTCAGCCTTGCCCTGCAAGTGACCATCCAGCCACGTGAGGCCACGCTGACCGACCCGCAAATTGAAGCCGTGGCGGAGAAGATCGTCGCGGCGGTCAGCAAAGCGACCGGGGCCGTGCTGCGCGCATGAGCACCCCGCCTGCCAGCAAGCGCCACAATATGGCGCTGTTGGTGGGGGCGATTGTGCTGACGCTTTCCGTCTGGTTCGCCGGCACGGCTGCCGTGCCGGCGCTGTTGGCAGAGGGGCTGATCGCGCCAAGCCGTGCCGCCTGGCTGACTGCCTGCGTGCAATTGGGCTTTGTCTTCGGCACGCTGGTCAGTGCGCTATTCTCGCTTGCTGATCGATGGCCGGCGCGTTGGCTGTTCTTGGGCTGCGCATTGCTGGCGGCGGGCGCGACGCTAGCGCAAACCCTGGTGGCGCCGGCGGGCGATATGGCGCTGCTGCTGCGCTTTGTTGCAGGCGCGGCCATGGCGGGGGTTTATCCGGTTGGCATGAAGCTCGCTGCTTCCTGGGCGAAGGGCGATCTCGGCTTGCTGATCGGGTTGGTGGTTGGCGCGGTGACGCTCGGGTCAGCACTACCCCATGTGCTGCCGTCTTTGGTTGGCGCCTTGGATTGGCGCGCGGCCTATGCCGGGGCAGGGGTGCTGGCGGGGCTTGGCGGCGTGCTGATCCTGGGGTTTCAGCCGGGGCCTTTGCTCGGTGCCCGGCCACCCTTTCGCCCGGCACAGATGCTGGAAGCCTGGCGCAATAAGGGGCTGCGCTTGGCCAATCTGGGGTATCTTGGGCATATGTGGGAACTCTATGCCATGTGGGCCTGGATTGGGGTTTTCCTGGCGGCGGTGCTGGAAAGCCCTGCGATTGGCCCCTGGGTTTTCGCGGTGGTCGCCGCCGGGGCCTTGGGCTGCATCCTGGCGGGGCTGGCCGCGGATCGTTGGAATCGGGCCAAGGTGGCCGGGGCCTGCATGCTGGCTTCGGGCGCCTGCGCCCTGCTGATCGGCCCGGCCAGCGCCTGGCCGCTGCTGGCGTTGGTGATTGCTTTCATCTGGGGGCTGACCGTGGTCGCCGATTCCGCTCAGTTTTCGGCCTGTATCGTGAGCCTTTCGCCACCCGATTACGTCGGCACCATGCTGACGGTGCAGACCGCGCTTGGCTTTTTACTGACGGCGGGGACGATCTGGGCCTTGCCGCGCGCGATGGAAATGCTGGGGATGTCCGCGGGTTTCGCCTTGCTGGGCATCGGGCCGCTGCTCGGTGCCATCGCCATGTGGCGTCTCGCACCATTATTGCCTCGGCCCCAGTAAAGTTGGCGTTTGACTTCCCGGCCTGCTGCCTTATCTCCGCCCTAGAAAAGCAAGGCGCTACTCCGCGCCGGCACCCCCGGGACCATCATGACTGACACGCCGCTTTCGCTGATCCGCAATTTCTCGATCATCGCCCATATTGATCATGGGAAATCCACGCTTGCTGACCGGCTGATCCAGCAGACCGGCGCGCTGACCGCGCGCGAAATGAAGGAACAGGTCCTGGATAATATGGAGCTGGAGCGCGAACGCGGCATCACCATCAAAGCGCAAACGGTTCGCCTGACCTATCCCGCCAAGGATGGCAAAACCTATGTGCTGAACCTGATGGACACGCCCGGCCATGTGGACTTCGCCTATGAAGTCAGCCGGTCCTTGGCGGCTTGTGAAGGTTCGCTTTTGGTGGTGGATGCTTCCCAGGGCGTTGAGGCGCA
>CALRPR020000138.1:0-3779 GCA_943370125.1 Allobosea thiooxidans
AACGCCAAGCGACATCGCCAGCGGCATGGGGGAGAGCATATGCGCCGCGTCATATTCGCGCGCGATGGATTTATCGCGGATCACGGCCCACCCGGCTGTGCGGATGACCTCAACATTCAGGCCATTGCGCTTATAGAAGCCCATGGGATCGGCCATGATGATGGGCGTGGCGCAGGTGATGGGGATGAAGCCGATTTTTAGGTCGCGCTTTTCCGGCGCACCGCCGCCCTGCGCCAAGGCTTCGCGCGCGCCGGCCAGCGGAAACACACTATCAAGCGCGGCAAACAGCGTCCCCACGCCAAGCGCATTGATCAGCGCGCGCCGCGTTGCCGCTTGCGGGAAGGCCGCACGCAACACCGCTTCCTGCGCGACTTCCCCGAAAGCCCCGGTGCCATCGGCCGGCGCGGCATCGCACGCAAAGCCAGAGGCATGGGGGACGCCGCAGCCACAAGGGGCAAGGGCGCGCGAAGGGGGGCGAGGGTGAAAGGCCATGTGACATCTCCCGGTTGCTCAGCGCAAAGCGCCGTTCGGCTGCCGGAGAAGCAAGGCGTGTGCCGCGAAATTGGGCGGAACGGCCAGGGCCAGAAGGGAAAAACGACAAAAAAATGGGCGTATTGATCCGTTTTTGTGCAAATATCCCCGCCAAGCCGTGCTTGGCGGGGTATCTTCCCGGCGTCTTCAAACCACCGGGCTTTTGCCGCCATCCACATTGATCGCGGTGCCGCTGATGAAGCCGCCCTGTTCGCTGGCCAACAGCAAGGCCAGGGAGGCAAATTCCTCAGCCTTGCCGATGCGCCCAAGCGGCACGGCCTTGCCCTGTTCGGCCTTCCACTCATCCCAGGTAATATTGCGCTGTTCGGCGGCATGCCGGCGCACCCATTGGTCGCTTTCGATAATGCCGACCAGCATGGCATTCACCAGCACATTATGGGGGGCGAATTCGCTCGCCATCGCTTTGGTCAGCGCCATGCCGGCGGCACGCGAAACGGAAGTGGGCGTAGACCCCGCCAAGGGTGCCTTGGCGCCGATATTCAGCACATTGATGACGCGGCCCCATTTGCGATCCCGCATGGCGGGCAGCGCCAGGCGGCACAGCCGGATGGCGGCGAAAAGCTTAAGGTCCAAATCATCCTGCCAAAGCGCGTCCGATACCTCCAGGAACCCGCCGCGCTGCGACGTGCCGGCATTATTGATCAGGATATCCACCTGTCCGAGCCCCTTCACCGCCGCGGCATAGGCGGCTTCGCAGCCCTCAGCGGAGCGGATATCGGCGGCGATAGCGACCACCTTGGCGCCCGGTGCGGCGGCGCGGATTTCGGCCTCAGCCTTCGCCAGGCTCTCTGCCCCACGTGCGACAATGGCAACATGCCCGCCGGATTCAGCGAACATCTTCGCAATAGCCAGCCCAAGCCCCTTGGACCCGCCAGTGATCAGCGCCGCGCGCCCGTTCAAGGTGATATTCATGGATCTCTCTCCCCCAATGAAGGCGCCCATCCTGCCGCAAGACGGCAAGGACGCAAACCGGAAGGGAAGGGGGGAAGCTGGGGCGACCAACGGGACTCGAACCCGCGACATCCAAGACCACAACCTGGCGCTCTACCAACTGAGCTATGGCCGCCATCAGCGGGGCTGAGATAGGCCCGCCCGCCCGGCTCAGTCAACCGCGAAGCCTTGGGTTGCGCAGACGCCGCGCAAAATGACATGCTGAGCGCATGAACCAAGCCGCACCCGCCCGTTCCCTTGCCCTGCCGATTGCGTTGGTGATCGGTTGTGCGGTGTGTGGCGCCATGCTCGCCATGGGCTTGCGCCAATCCTTTGGCCTGTTCCTGGCGCCCATGACAGCGGAACATGGCTGGGCCGCGCGGGATTTTGCCTTTGCCATCGGCCTGCAAGTGCTGGTGAATGGCATGAGCCAGCCCTTCATGGGCCAGCTTGCGGATCGCTTCGGTGGCCGGCGCGTGGTGATGGGCGGAGCGGTGCTTTATTGCATCGGCATTCTGGGCATGGCGCTTTCGGAATCCGTGGTGCCTTTTACCTTCTTTGCCGGCTTCATCATGGGCATGGCGGTCTCGGCGGCCGGGATGCCGACGATTATCGCGAGCCTGACGCGTATGTTGCCGCCGGAAATGCGCGGGCGGGCAACCGGGCTTGGCACAGCGGGGTCCTCGGCTGGGCAATTCCTGGTGGTGCCGCTGGCGGGCATCGCCATTCAGGGTTTTGGCTGGCAGGGCGCGCTTTTCGCCATGGCGATGGCGACGCTTTTCATGATCCCGCTTGCGCTGCCGCTGGCCGATAAGCAGCTGGCAGCCACGCCTGGTGTGGCGGTGGATAATGAAACGGCGCGTTCAGCTATGGGCCGTGCGCTGCGCGATCCGAGTTTTTGGTATCTTTCCTCCGGAAACTTCGTCTGCGGCCTGCATGTTTCCTTCCTGACCGTGCATTTGCCGGGCTTTGTGCATAGCTGCGGCCTGCCGCTTTATGTCGGCGCCGGCGCCATTTCCATGATTGGGCTGTTCAACATCATCGGATCATTGGCTGCCGGAGAATTGTCCCAACGGTGGAAGCGCCGCGAATTGCTGGTGGGGATTTTCGCGGCACGCGCCGTGCTGATGACCGTATTTTTGCTGTCGGAGAAAACCACCGCAACCGTGCTGATTTTCTCGGCGCTGATGGGCCTGCTCTGGCTTTCCACCGTGCCACCGAGCCTTGCCTTATGCGCGCGCAATTGGGGCCTCAGGTGGCTCGCCACGATTTTCGGTATGGTCTTTGTCAGCCATCAGATTGGCGGCTTCACCGGTGCCTTTCTGGGCGGCATTATTTTTGACCGCACCGGTTCTTATGATCTGATGTGGGTGATCGGCATTCTGGCCTCGGTCTTCGCTGCTTTGATTCACATTCCCCTGCGCGATGGGCCACGCGCCCAGCCGGCGCCTGCCTGAGTTTTTCCGAAAGGTCTTTCCATGCGCCTTGCCTTGATCCATGCGCTGCGCCATTCGCCGCCGCCAATTGAAGCCGCTTTCGCCCAGCTTTGGCCGGGCCAGACGCTGATGAATTTGCTGGATGACAGTCTTTCCGCTGATCTGGCGCGTGAGGGCAAGCTTACGCCCCGCATGACAGAGCGCTTCCTTACCTTGGCGCGCTATGCCGCCGGCACCGGGGCGGATGGTATCCTGTTCACCTGTTCCGCCTTCGGACCTTGCATTGAAGCCTGCGCGCAGGATTTGGCGCCCATGCCCGTGCTGAAACCGAATGAGGCGATGATCGAAGAAGCAATCACCAAGGGTAAGCGCATCGGCCTTTTGGTGACCTTCGCCGGCACCATCCCTTCCATGATCCCGGAATTCCCGCCGGGCATCATGGTGGTGCCGAAGCTGGCCGAAGGCGCGCTGGCCGCTTTGGATGCGGGCGATTTCGCAACGCATGACCGGCTGGCCGCTGAAGCGGCGCGGGATTTGGCGGATTGTGACGCGATTGCGCTTGGCCAATTCAGCCTGGCGCGCGCCAAATCACTGGTGGAGCAAGCCACCGGCAGGCCCGTGCTGACCACGCCGGATAGCGCGGTGGTGAAATTGAAGCGTTTGCTGGGCGGATAAGGCGTAAAGCGGTTGCCGTGCACATTTGTTCACGGCAACCGCTCTAACCCGCATTATTCACCAAGAGTTAGCGGATGTGGTATATCCTTTTGAAATATCGTATGATTTTGCTGTTGAATTTCAAAACCCACGCATTCAAAGGCCACACCCGCCGTGACGGAAACTACCCCATCTCTGCCCGGCCTG
>CALRPR020000139.1:0-3546 GCA_943370125.1 Allobosea thiooxidans
ATCACCGATGAAATGGCATTGGTCACACCCATCAGCGGCGAATGCAGCGCAGGCGTCACATTCCACACCACGTGATAGCCGACAAAGCAGGCGAGCAAGAAGATCGTCAGCAAATACAAAAACGGCTCAGCCGCCGCGGCCACGGGGGCCACGGCTTCCGCCGCCCGGCGGGCCTGTTCAGCCAATTCCAGCGCGCGCTGCGCCGTGCTGGCCGCCTGATTGGCGAGTTCGGTCGCGTTCATCCGAATTCTCCTTAGCCTGCCTGAGCCGGCTTCATTTGCGGGTGCACCACGGCGCCGCCGCGCGTGAGCGTAACACCCTTCACAATGTCATCATCTTCCGGGAGTTTTGGCGCCTTGGCGTCCTTATCCCAGAAGGTCGTCAGGAAGGTCAGTAGATTGCGCGCATAAAGCGCGGAAGCCGCCGCCGGAATGCGCCCGGGCCAATTGGTATAGCCCAGGATCTTCACGCCATTTTCGGTGACGAAAAGCTCATCAGGCTTGGTCAGTGCACAATTGCCACCAGCGTCTGACGCGATATCCACAATCACGGAACCAGGCTTCATGGCAGCCACCATCTCGGCCGTTACCAGAATGGGCGCGCGGCGGCCTTGCACCAAAGCGGTGCAAACCACGACATCCTGCTTGGCGATATGCGCTGCCACCACTTCCGCCTGCTTGGCATAGAAAGCGGCGGAAAGCTGCTTGGCATAGCCGCCCGCAGTTTGCGCGGCCTTGCTTTCCTCATCCTCGTAACCCACGAAGCTGGCGCCGAGGGATTTGATTTCTTCCTTGGCGGCGGGGCGCACATCGGTGGCCGAAACGCGGCCACCCAGGCGCCGCGCGGTGGCGATGGCCTGCAAGCCCGCAACACCCGCACCCATGATGAAAGTATTGGCCGCGGGCACGGTGCCGGCGGCAGTCATCATCATCGGAAAGCCCTTGTCATAGGCGGTCGAGGCTTCCACCACGGCGCGATAGCCGGCCAAATTCGCCTGGGAAGACAGCACATCCATGGATTGCGCGCGGGTGATGCGCGGCAGCAATTCCATGGAACAAGCGTCAATCCCGGCAGCGGCATAGCGCCCGGCGGCATCGGCATCAGCGGCAAGGGTCGCGATCAACAGCGCCCCGCGCGGGATCAGCGCCAATTCATCCAACGCGCCTTCGCCGGCGGCGAGCGGTGCACGCACCTTCAGCACGATATTGGCGCCCGCCAGCGCCCCGGCGGCATCGGCAGCCAGGCTGGCACCCGCTTCCGTGAAGGCCGCATCGGTAATGCCAGAGGCCAGGCCCGCGCCGGCTTCGACAGCCAGGGTGCAGCCCATGCCAATCAGCTTCTTCACGGTCTCCGGCGTCGCGGCAACCCGCGTCTCACCGGCCCGGCGTTCTTTCAGAACGGCCACTTTCATAAGGGATACCCCCAAAGGACTAGATTGTGCGCCGCACTACAGGTGCCGCGCCCGGGTGTCCACCCAGGCAGGCCCTTCCAAAAGGGGGCGAGGCGCCAAATTGCAAGCCCGGAGAGGGGTTTTGGGGTCGAGATACGCCTTGCGCTCGGGGATTTCCCGAGCCCAGACTTGGCCTGACTGCGATCAACGCAGCGGGAGCAAATCATATGTCCATGAACCGCCGCCATTTGGCGCTGGCTGGGGCCGCGGCCCTGACACTCGCCAATTTCACCCCCTCAACCGCCCTGGCCCAGGGCAGTGATGCCGCTGCCGTCGCTGCGGCGGTGGAGGCGCTGACCAAGGCCATGCTGGCCGGGGACCGGGCCGGGATGATGGCCGTGACGCATGAAAGGCTCAGCTACGGCCATTCCGCGGGTCGGATCGAAAACCGCCAGCAATTCATTGACCCGCTGGCGAACAAGACCTCGATCTTTCGGTCCTTGAATGTTTCGGATCAGACGATTGATGTTGTCGGTGATGACGCCATTGTGCGCCATATGCTGCGCGGCGAATCCGAAAGCAATGGGCGCGTGAACCCAGTGAATATCGGTATTCTCCAAGTCTGGAAGCGCCAGCCCGATGGCTGGAAGTTGCTCGCGCGGCAGGCGTTCACGCGGCCAAGCTGAATTTCAGGCGATCCGATCTGGGCCGCCCTGAAAGCCAATCTCGCAAACACTGCCGCCGTGAAAGCGCGCGGCAGGGCTGCCGGGTACTGCGGTCTTATCCGCCAATTCGGCGACCCAATCTTCGGCATTGTCGCGCGGCGTGAAGCCGATATGGGCGCGCGCCGCGCCATCGCCGCCCCATTTGGCGCGGCTATTGGCTGAAACGCCATAAAGCACCAGAAAATGAAAGCTGGGCGCCAGAACGGTGGCGCGCGCGAGCGCTGCCATATCCCCATGGCTGATCCAGGCGCCCAATTCCCGCGCATTGCCGGGGCGCGCGCGAAAGGCGCCGATGCGCAGGCACGCAACCTCCATGCCGAATTTATCCGCATGCAAGCGTGCCAGCGCCTCACCATAGGCTTTGCTGGCGCCGTAAAAGCCACTTGGGCGCGGCGGTACATCTGGGCCAACAGGTTCTTCGGCCGAATAGAACCCAATCACATGATTGCTGGAAGCGAAAATCATGCGCTTCACGCCATGCTGGCGCGCCGCGGCAAAAACCGTATGCGTGCCGATGATATTCGCCTGTAGGATGTCATCAGGACTGCCCCCGGTCTCGCGCGGGATGCCGGCCAGATGGATGACGCAATCCACGCCTGCCATGGCGGTATGCGTCACCGCCGGGTCAGTGACATCGCCCATGATCGTTTCAGCAGCCGCTGCATCCGCAATGGGGCGTTGATCGAGCAAGCGCAGCGCCCCGGCTGTATCCACCAGCGCTGGGCGAATGACGCTGCCAATTTCGCCCGCCGCGCCGGTGATCAGCAGGCGGCGCCATTTTGGGGAAGGGGTGCTCATTCTGCGGTGATCTTCGCCTCGGTAACAATGCGGCCAAGCTTTTCGGATTCCGAAATCATAAAGGCCTGGCTTTCTTCCAGGCTGAAGCCCTGCACCTGCAGCCCCTGTTCTTCGAAACGGGCGCGCAGCGTGGGTTCGCGCATGGCGGAAAGCACAATGCCATGCAGGCGGCGCATGATAGGTTCCGGCACGGCGGTTGGCGCGAAAAGCCCGAAGAAATTGACCAATTCATAATTGGCCATGGGCGCGAATTCCGCGACGGCGCCCACATCCGGCAATTGCGCCATGCGTTCGCGCGAGGTTACGCCAATGGCACGGATGCGCCCTTCGCGGATCAGCGAAAGCCCTGACGCCAGCGAATTATAGCCAAACTGCACCTGCCCCGACGCAATATCCAGCACAGCCGGCCCGGAGCCGCGATAGGGCACATGCAGCGTATCCACGCCCGCAACGCGATTGAACAATTCCCCCGCCAAATGCTGCGGATTGCCAATGCCCGACGATGAGTATGAGAATTTCCCCGGATTGGCCCGCGCCGCCGCGACCAATTCCGCGACATTGGTAAAGGGCGCGCCCGGAAAGCCCATGATCACGATCGGCACCTTCACCATGACCATGACAGCGCGCATATCG
>CALRPR020000140.1:0-3523 GCA_943370125.1 Allobosea thiooxidans
GCGCTTGCAGCATGGTGATGTCGGGGCAGCGATTCGCGCGGCAGATCCGGAGACAGGCACGCCGATCATGCAGCGAAAGGTTGTCGACACGCTCTCGCAAATGCTCGCGCATGGCAATATCTCGCGAGAGATGCATGAAGCGGGCTGCATTTTTCGTACGCTCTTTCGTAGTGCTGCACTGGATAGTATTGCGACGTCGCAATTCGTTCGTGTTGCAGCATCATCGGGTGATTGGCTTTCGGTCAGTCAGCTTGATGCGCGGCGTCGCGTGTTGAGTGCACTCGATGTGCTGGGCGGCATTGACAGCCCTAGCGGTTCGATTGCGTGGCACGTGGTCGGGCTGGAAGTGTCACTGCGTACATGGTCGGCGCAGCAAGGCTGGAATGGGCGGCTTGTCTCGGCACCCATTGCCTGCGGAATTCTTGTTGCTGCGCTTGGAACTTTGGCGAATCACTTCGGTCTGCTGCCGCGTTCGCACGCGGCTTGATGTGCTGTGACTGGGGGGAATTGCGGCGCGCATTCTCTGTTACAATTCTCCCCCTTCCGGCGCGTAAAACGAAAGTGATATACCTCGTGAAGGTCGAGAAATTGTGTTGAGCGGCGGTGACGCTGACAAGCAGTAGATCGAAGAACGGAACGAACATTGGAGAGCAGGTAACGAGAGAACGTAAAGTCAAGATCTAACCTCCAATAACAATATTTCTGATTACATGGTTCCTTCCTGGCGATTTTGTATGCGGGGGGCGGAAGCGCCCGACCCCTCTAGCGTCAGAACAAAAATATGGGTTGCAGTTTGCACCATAGCGCCCTGAATTCAATGACTTAGGTGCAAACCTAGGCCCTTCAGGTTTGCACTTGGTTTGCACCCAGCCCCCGCATGGTTTGCACTCTTTCGGCGTGATTTCAGCACCTTAGGTGCAAACCTCAGCGCATCCCCGCCCAACCCTTCCCGGATATCCCCCATGACGCTTCCCTGGATGGCCGAGCGGATCCAACTCCGCGCGATTGCCTCGCTGCGCCCGCACGCCGACAATGCGCGCGTGCATGACGCGGCGCAGCTCGCGCAGATCATGGCCAGCATGCAGGCTTTCGGCTTCACCAACCCGCTTCTGGTGGACGAGAACGGCGTGCTGATCGCGGGCCATGGCCGATTGGCGGCGGCGGAAGCGCTCGGCATCGCCAAGGTTCCGGTGATTGTGCTGAAGCACTTGGCGCCCGCGCAAAAGGAAGCGCTGCGCCTTGCTGATAATCGCATCGCAGAAAACGCCACCTGGGACCAGGCGCTGCTTCGCGATGCGTTGGCCAGCGTCCAGGCGGCGGAGATTGACCTCGCAGCGCTTGGTTTCTCGGCGGATGAACTTGCGGGCATCCTCGCGGCGGCTGGAGATGCCGTGTCCGACGGCGATGCGCCCGAGGCCCTGCCCGTAGACAGCGCCGAGAACCCTGCCGCGCCTGCGATTGGCGATGACGCCGACGATCCCGCCGATGCCGAGCCTGAGGCACCACGCCAGGCGGTCTCGCGCCCCGGCGATTTGTGGCTGCTGGGCGCGCATCGGCTGCTCTGTGGCGATAGCACTGACGCGGCGGCGGTCGCGCGCGTGCTGGAAAGCGATCGCGCAGCGCTTCTTTTCACCAGTCCGCCCTATGGCAACCAGCGCGCCTACACGACCGGCGGTGTGACGGATTGGGATGCGCTAATGCAGGGCGTGTTTCAGCATCTGGACGCGGCACTGCGCCCGGATGGCCAGGCACTGGTCAATCTCGGCCTGATCCATCGTGAGAATGAATGGCAGCCCTATTGGGAAGCCTGGCTGGAATGGATGCGCGCGCGGGGCTGGCGTCGCTTTGGGCTCTATACCTGGGACCAAGGGCCGGGATTGCCCGGCGATTGGAATGGTCGTTTGGCGCCAGCGTTTGAGTTGGTGTTTCACTTCAACCGCACCGCGCGGCAGGCGAACAAGATCATCCCCTGCAAATGGGCGGGCACGCTGAATAAGGGCAGCGGGCTGCGCGCCGCGGATGGCGAGGTGAAAGCCTATACGCATATCGGCCAGCCGGTGCAGGACATGCGCATCCCTGACGCCGTGCTGCGCATCACCCGCCACAAGGGACGCGGGATTGAGACCGAACATCCGGCGGTGTTTCCCGTCGCGCTGCCTGATTTCCTGATGCGCGCCTATACGGAGTCTGGCGAGGTGGTGTTTGAGCCCTTTGCGGGTAGCGGCACGACGCTGATTGCCGGGGAACGCACGGGCCGCGTTGTGCGCGGCATTGAATTGGCGCCGGCCTATGTGGATCTGGCGATTGCGCGTTGGCGGATGCTTTTCCCGGATCAGCCGGTCACGCTGGCGGGCGATGGGCGCGATTTCGATGCCATTGCGGCCGCACGCGAAGGGGCACTTTCCGATGCAGCCTGAGCTTGCCGTTGTCTCGCTGCCGGTCGCGGCGCTGGTGCCTTATGCCGAGAATGCGCGCACGCATTCGCCGGCGCAGGTCGCACAGATTGCTGCCTCGATCGCAGAATTTGGCTTTGTGAATCCGGTGCTGGTGGATGGCGCTGGTGTCCTGGTCGCGGGCCATGGCCGCGTCATGGCGGCCAAGCGGCTTGGCATGGCGAGTGTCCCTGCCATTCGGTTGGCGCATCTCACCGAGCCCCAGGCGCGCGCGTTGCGGCTCGCGGATAATCAGATCGCGCTCAATTCTGGGTGGGATGAAGCGCTGCTGGCGGCGGAGATCGCGCGCATCCGTGATGAGGCGGCAGTAGATCTGGAGGTGCTTGGCTTTTCCGGCATGGAACTGGACCGTCTGCTGGCCGCCGCCGATGCCGGCGTAGATGGCGAGGACGCTGACGAAGCCCCGCCACTGCCGGTCAACCCCGTCACGCGCGAGGGCGATCTCTGGCGTTGTGGAGAGCATCGGCTGCTTTGCGGTGATGCGACCAAGCTCGCCGATGTGCAACGCGCCCTTGGCGATAGTCACCTGGCGGATATGGCCTTTCTTGATCCTCCGTATAATGTTGCTTACGAGGGCGGCACGGCGGCCAAGATGACCATTGCCAATGATGCGTTGGGCAAGGGGTTTCTGGATTTCCTGCGCCCCGCACTGACAAACCTTCTCTCAGTCACCAAGGGCGCCAGCTATGTTTGCATGTCGTCTTCCGAGTGGCCGACGCTGCATCGCGCCTGGCAGGAAGCGGGTGGCAAATGGTCTAGCACCATCATCTGGGCCAAGAATACTTTTGCGCTGGGCCGCGCAGATTACCATCAGCAATTCGAAGCGATGCTCTATGGCTGGAAGGCTGGCGCGCAGCATTACTGGTGCGGCGCGCGCGACCAGGGAAATGTCTGGCATTTCGACAAGCCGGCCAGGAACGATCTGCACCCGACAATGAAGCCGGTGGCGCTAGTCGAACGTGCCATTCGCAACAGCAGCAAGCCGCGCGATACGGTGCTGGATTGCTTTGGTGGTTCGGGGACGACGATGATCGCGGCGGAGCGTACTGGGCGCCGCGCGGTGCTCCTGG
>CALRPR020000141.1:0-3515 GCA_943370125.1 Allobosea thiooxidans
CCGGCGATCTCTGTCTCGGCTTCCGGCATGCCGCATAGCCCGAGGGATGGGATGCGCTTGAAGGTAATGCCAGGCGGCGGGCCATCGCCCTGGCGCACCACCAGGAAGCCGCCAATGCCCTGATCGCGCCCATCCTCAATCACCCGGGCGAAGATCAGATGCAGCCGGGAAACACCGCCCCCCGTGATCCAGGTCTTGCGGCCATTGATCACCCAAATATCACCATGGCGCACGGCGCGGGTTGTCATCTCCGTCGCCGCCGAACCGGCTTCCGGTTCCGTGATCAGAATGGCGGGCTTGTCGCCGGCCAGCACCAGATCAGCGGCGATGCGCTTTTGGGCATCTGTCCCATAGGCCATGATGGCGCCAATCGCGCCCATATTGGCTTCCACCGCGATGCGGCCACACACCGCACAGGCTTTGGAAAATTCCTCAATCACCAGGGCCGCGTCGAAGTAATCCCCGCCTGGCCCGCCCCAGGCGCGCGGCACGGTCAGGCCGGTGAAGCCCGCTTCCGCCATGCGCTGCACCATGGGCCAGGGATAGGCGCCGGAGCGATCCGTCTCCGCGGCTTGGGCTGCCGCTTCGCGCGCCAATTCCCGCGCTCGGTCGCGCAGCCTTGCCTGTTCTGGGGTCAAGCCATGCATGATTTCGGCCTTATACTAAACGCGCTTCGATGGCCGCGGCGGCGGCACGGTCCAGCTTGAGTGCCTTGGCAAATTCATCAAGCCAGGCACGTTCCGTTGCCGCGATCTCACCCGCGCCCACCACGGCGGCGGCATAAAGCTGCGCGGCCAGCATCGGGTCGCTTGCCAGTTTCGCAAGCGCTGCGGGGGTCAGCGGCTTGTCGAAATCAGCCAGCACCATATCCCGCGCGGCGGGGCTGAGACCCGCATCATCCAATTGCGCCGCGATGCGGGAACGTTCTTCGGCATCTATCGCGCCATCGGCCTTGGCCGCGGCAATCATGGCGCGCAGCATCAGCAAAGCTTCGGCGGTCTCGGCGCTGGGCTCTTCCTCAGCTTCGGCCTTAACGGGCGCCCAAGGATCGGTGGCGGGCTTGGTGGCGCCTGGCGCATTGGCCCAAGGGCTTGGGCTGGCCGGTGCGTCCTTTAGCCCGCCCTGGCCAGGGGTTTTTTTCACCGGAGTAGCGCTGCCACCGGTCTTTGATGGCCCGGCCCAATCGAAACCACTCCCGCCTTTGGCTTGCGGTATGGGCCTTGGTTGGGGCGCCGGTGCAGGTGCGGGGGCTTGGCTGCGCCGCAGCGCTTCAATAGCGATGCCCGCAAGCCCCGCCAGCGCGCGACCAAGCTGCGCATTGCCGGCTGGCATGCGCGGGCGCGAAAGACTTGGGCCGCGACGCCTTGGTGCTGCGCCCCCTGACAAAACCGCCCCGATTACGCTGCCCAGATCGAAACCAGCCATTGGCGCTTCTCCTTCAAGGATAGCGTTATAGTTCCTGCATCACCGCGGCAATGGCCGGGGCCAGAGCGCGAAATTCCTCGGCCCTTGGGCTGCGCGCGCGCCAAGCCAGGCCGATGCGCCGGCTCACGCCATTCTCCAGCGGCCGCGTCACCAGCCCGGTCCCCGCCAGGACGCCGCCCGCTACGGCCAGACGCGGCAGCAGCGTCACGCCAAGCCCGCTGGCGGCCATTTGCACGAGGGTATGGAGCGAGGTGGCCGAGAATTCCTCGGCAGTCAGCGCGCCAGAAAGCCCGCAAGCGGACAGCGCGTGATCACGCAAGCAATGGCCATCCTGCAGCAACAATAGTTTTTCATCCATCAGCGCCCGAGGCGGAATGCTGGCGCGTTCGGCCAAGGCGTGATCCGCTGGGCAGGCGAGCAGAAACGGGTCTTCTGCGATGCTCAGCGTCTCCGCCCCGCCGCAATCACAGGGCAGCGCCAGCAGCAGCAAATCAAGCCGTCCGGCTTCCAGCCCCTCCACCAGCCTTTCGGTCAAATCCTCACGCAGCCATGGGCGAAGCCGCGGGAAATCGGCGCGCCACCTTGGCATAAGGCGGGGCAGCAGAAAGGGGCTGATGGTCGGGATCACGCCAAGGCGGATCGGGCCCGAAAGAGGCTCCCGCGCCGCGCTTGCGGTTTCCACGCAGCTATTGAGCGCGGCCAGCGCCACACGCGCGCGCTGGATGAGTTCCGCCCCAAGCGGCGTGAAGACCGGCTTCTTGGCGCCGCTCCGTTCCAGGATCGCGGCATCCAATTGGCGTTCAAGCGCGATCATGCCGGCGGAAAGCGTGGATTGCGTGACACCACAGGCCGAAGCGGCGCGGCCGAAATGCTCATATTCGGCCAGCGCCACAAGGTAGCGAAGCTGCTGAGGGGTGGGCAGCGCCATCATCGAATATTCCAGTCATACAACAAAAAACCCTCAGGGAGAGGGGCCGCCGCCTTCGGCACGGTTCAGCGACGGGTCCAGCGTTCCTGGCCAAGCTTGGTGCCGCCGGCAATGGTCCAGATACCGGACCAGACACCATTTTCGTTCACGAGAAGGGCAAGCCCCGTGTCGTTGCCAGACCGGTAGCTGACACTGATGAAACTCTCATCACCGATCCCGGTACCGAGATAACGCTGCCCGTCAATCAGCCAGGTGACGCGGAAGGTGTCGCCAGTCGGCACCACTTCGACGGTGCCACGATAGGAAGCTCCATCTGGGCCGCGACCTTCTACATTGTAGCTACCCGCGACGCTTTTCTGCGCAGCGGCACCACTCGCCAGGGCAGCGAGGATGGGCAGCGCCAGTAGCAGGCGTTTATTGATCATGCGGATGCTCCTTCTTTCTGTCTTGAAGTGATGGCCGCCCCCGCTGTTGGGCCCAGCAGCGATGAGAGCAATGCCTTCTGGGATTGATAACTGATTCGCGGCCTTTAGTGAAAGCGATTTCCGTCAATAACGACCAGGGCGGTACGGGCCAGGGTCAATGAAGGGCGCTTCGCCCATCATCATCTCGGCTACCAGCCGCCCAGTGGTGGGGCCAAGCGTGAAGCCCTGATGCGCATGGCCGAAGGCGCACCAGGCGCCGGCCTGGCCGGGCAGGGGGCCAATGATCGGCAGCATATCCGGCGTGCAGGGCCGCACCCCAAGCCAGGGATCATCTTCCACCGCTTCCGCCAGGGGCAGCAGTTTGCGCGCAAAGGGCTCCGCGCGCGCCAATTGCACCGGGGTTTTCGGCGCATTATCGGGCGCGAATTCCGCCCCCGTTGTCAGCCTGACGCCGGCGCGCATCGGCACCAGCACAAAGCCGCTATCGGCATCCATGAAACCGTGATTGAGCACCGCATTACCCTGCATACGATAATGCCGGTGATAACCACGCTTGCCGAAAAGCGGCGGCGCATAGCCAAAGCGCCGCGTGAGCCTTGCGGAGGCTGAGCCCAGCGCAATCACCACCTGTTCCGCTTCGCGCGCGCCATCACTGGCTTGCACGCGCCAGCCCGCGCCGTGGCGTTCAAGGCTGAGTGCATCGCCGCGCAGGATTTCACCGCTGGCTTCGGTGAAAC
>CALRPR020000142.1:0-3440 GCA_943370125.1 Allobosea thiooxidans
GCGCCCGAATGGGCGCCGCTGCTTATGCAGCGAAGCCAAGCGCGCGGCGGCGCGCGCCGGCGTCTGAGGGCGGATCGGTCACGATCCGCGACATTGCCAATGAGGCTTTACGCGCCTCCCATGGCAGGCAAGCATGTCGGGAAACCAAAAGGAGGCACCCATGCTCGATAACCCGCCGCTGCTTACCATTCATCGCGGCCATCGCCGCCCTGACCGCGCGCTGATTGAGGCCTTTCGCGGCGCGCAGACATCGCATTTGGCGGATGCCATGGAAGGCCGGGGTGCCCTTGATTACCGCATCAAGCCGATGGACCCCGACAATGCGGTCTTTGTCGGCCCGGCGCTGACCGCGCTCGCCTATCCTGCTGATGTCGTCGGCGTTTATGGCGCGCTTTTGGAAGCCGAAGCGGGCGATGTGATTGTGGTTGCGAATGATGCCTATACCGCGACGGCCGTGATTGGCGATCTGGTTGCCGGCATGATGAAGAACAAAGGTGTCGCCGCCTTCGTGACTGATGGCCTGGCGCGGGACCGTGCGGGCATCGTCGCGTCCCGCCTGCCACTGTTCGCCGCTGGCATCATGCCGGCATCACCCGCGGCCAATGGCCCGGCGGTGGTGGGCGCGCCGGTGACGCTTGGCGGTCAGCATGTGCGCCCCGGCGATATCATTGTCGGCGATGCCGATGGCGTTGTGGTGATCCCACAGGATCAGGCGGAAGCGGTGCTGGAAAAACTCGCTGGCGTGCGCGCCGCCGAAGCCCGCGCCATTGCCGCGGTGGAAGCGGGTGCGACGGCCAATGACCGCATGCGCGCCATTGTCGGGAATGCGCGCATCATAACCAAGTAACAAAAAGCGCCGCCGAGGTTTTCCCTTGGCGGCGCTATCACGAAAAGGCCGATCTCAGCCCAACCCAATCAATCCTTGTGCTTGCCAAGATAAGCCAGCAAATCCTTCAACTGCTGTTCATTGCGCAGCCCGGCAAAGGCCATGGAGCCCTGCGGCACCACCGCCTTCGGATTGGTGATGTAAGCGGTCAGGTTTTCAACCGTCCAGACATGGCCGCTTTCGCCAAGCGTGCGCATATTGGACGAATAGCGGAAGCCTTCGATGGAAGCCGCCTTACGGCCGACCACGCCCCAAAGATTCGGGCCAACGCCATTGCGCCCGCCCTTATCCACAGCGTGGCAGGCGCGGCATTGGTTGAACACGCGCTGACCGGCATCCGCATCCTGGGCGAAGGCCGGGGCGGCGATGGCAAAACCCGCCAGCAGGGCGGCAGAAAGGATAAGGTTACGCATCTATCAAGGCTCCCGAAAGATGAAAGGGCTACACACGCCATTATGGCGGAAAGTGCGGCAGAAATCCGGCATGGCGCAAATGGTCGGCTTTGGCAAACCCGCAAGGGTTCATGCCGCGCGCATTTCAGGGCTTTCATTTTCCTGCAACAAGGCTGTCACGGCTGGGTGCGCCTCCGCCGGGTTGGTGAAGGCCAGATGCAGCCGCCCTTCAGCGCGGGAGACCAGCCGAACGCCAAGCGCCGGCCCCAAAGCTTCGATCTGAAGCTCCCCTTCGGTGAAGTCTGGCGCCCCACCCAGGAAAAGCGCACCGCTTGGGGAAAGGTCCAAAAGCACGCCCTCGGTGGCGTTCAGCCGCGCCGGCACACCAAGGGGCAACCTAGCTTCTCGCCGGCGATTGGCGGCCGGCACGCGCCCGCGCAACGCCTCACCCAAATTCTGCCGGAAGGCGGCGATGGCATCCGCCAGTTCATCCGCACCGGATTGCAGGGTCCAGGCGGCCTCACCCGTATTGCCCGAATCCTGGGTCAGCGCTTCCATCCTATTGGCCACATCGGCGGCATTCTCCGCCGCCCCGGTAATGGCGCGGGAGATTTCGGCAGTGGTGGCGGATTGTTCTTCAACCGACGCAGCGACCGAGGTTGCAACCGCATCCAATTCCGTGACTGCACCCCCAATGCCATCCATGGCGGCCAAGGCACGGCTGGCGGCGGCCTGCATGGCGCCGATGCGCCCGGCAATCTCCTCGGTGCTTTGCGCGGTGCGCTTGGCCAGGTTCTTCACCTCATTGGCGACAACCGTAAAACCCTTGCCGGCGGCGCCCGCGCGGGCAGCCTCAATCGTGGCATTCAGTGCCAGCAGATTGGTCTGGCCGGCGATTTCCGCAATCAGCCGCGATACCTGGCCGATTTCATCCACGCTGCTGGTGAGTTCCGTGAAGATGTGCCGCGCCTCATCTGTCCGCTGCATCACGCCGCGCGTGGCTTCCCCGGCGCGTGACATTTGCCGCGCAATCTCTCCTGCCGCGCCGGCCAGTTCATCGGCGCCGCGGGAAGCCTCCTGCGCGCTGACCCGCCCGGAAGCAGCCGCGCTGGCCGAGGCTTCCGCCGCCCGCGCGCCATCTTCCGCCGCTTCCGTCATGGCAGCGCTGTTGCGGCGGAGCATGGCAACGCGGCGGTCCAGATCCTCAAGCGCGGCGGTGGTTTCCATTTCAATAGTGGCGGCCAAATCAGCCAGAGACTCATCAGGGGGCAGCGCAATGGGGGCCGCGATGGCCACCGGGGCAGGGGCCGGGCGCTGGCGCAGGGCTTCGGCAGCGGTCAGGATCTGGCGCCATGGGCCGTCGGCCTCGACCATGGCGAAGGGGGGTAAGGGGTCACCAGCCGCCAGGCGGGAAAGCTTGCCGGCAAACCGCACCAGCATGGCGCGCTGGCGCCACAGCGCCCATGTGCCAAGGATTAGGCACAACAGCACCCCGACCCCAAGGCCGAGGAAAAACCCCGCCGCTTGGCCGGAGCCAGCCGCTTCGCCTGCTGCCGCCATGCCGGGATGGGCGAGCAGGATTGGCACGGCAAGGGCTGGGGAACGAAAATCAGCTTTCATGGCGCATCCTGGAATCCGGGGCCTATTTTGACGGCATTTCGCTACGAGCCGGTTAAGGCCGATGCAGCGAAGTGTGATTAGGGCTAAACATGGCGAAGCTTTTAGGAATTGACGTATGGCTCATCGCATTGCTGTCATTGGCGCGCCTTCCCTGATCGGGCGCGAAATCCTGCGCTGCCTGGCTGAAACCAGCCTGGCGGGGGCTGAGGTAGTGGCGCTTGCCGCTGGGCGCAGCGCGGGCGCCGATATTTCCTGGGGCGAGAAAGCCGTGCTGAAAACACGCGATGTGGCGCGGTTTGACTACGCGGGCACGAACCTCGCCATCTTCGCCTGTGATGCCAAGCTGGCCGCGGTGGAAGTGCCGCGCGCGGTGGCGGCCGGCGCCATGGTGATTGACCTTTCCGGGCATTTCCACATGGAACCGGATGTGCCCTTGGTGGTGGCCGGGCTGAATGACCAGGCGCTGCCGCGCGCCAGCAAAAGGCGGATCATCGCCTGCCCGCTGCCGGCCAGCCTGATCCTGGCGCTGGTGCTGAAGCCCT
>CALRPR020000143.1:0-3358 GCA_943370125.1 Allobosea thiooxidans
GATAAGAATGGCGAAACCGCCTTCGACATCTGCGCCTATGCCGCACACATGGCCGCGCTGATGGGCGCGCATATCATCAAGGTGAAGCCGCCCACGGATGTGCTGAGCCTGGATGCCGCGAAGAAGGTTTATATCGAGCGCAAGATTGATGGCAGCGATCTGGCCAAGCGCATCAGCCATGTGGTGCAGGCCTGCTTCAATGGCCGTCGCCTGGTGGTGTTCTCTGGCGGTGAGGCGAAGGGCACGGATGCGCTGCTGGCTGAAGCGCGCGCCATTCATGCGGGTGGTGGCAATGGGTCCATCGTTGGCCGCAACGCCTTCCAGCGCCCGAAGGATGAGGCGCTGAAGCTGCTGGGCCAGATGATTGAGGTTTATAAGGGCAAGGCCTGAGGCCAGCCCGCCGGGCGGTGCGTGCCGCCCGGCTTGACCCAGAGCGCGATGCGGACGGAAATGGCCGCGTGATAAGGCGGCTTTTGCAATGAATGAAGGTTTGAACGCGACGGGCTTGGATTTCACCCTGCCCGTAGCGAAGCGTGGCTATCGCTGGTGGTATTTGGATGCGCTTTCCGATGATGGCGCGCATGGCATAACCATCATTGCCTTTCTGGGGACTGTGTTTTCCCCCTGGTATGCCTTTGCGCGGCGAGGTGGTGGCGGTGATCCGCTGAACCATTGCTGCATGCATGTGGCCCTTTACGGCAAGCCGGCACGCTGGGCGATGACGGATCGCCCACGCGGCGCTTTTCAGCGTGGCGCGGATTTTCTGCAAATTGGCCCAAGCGCCATGCGTTGGGATGGCAGCAAATTGGTGGTCGATCTTGCGGAAGTAACCGCGCCCGTTCCGGGCAAGTTGCGCGGGCGCGTGACGCTTTACCCCGAGGCGCTATCGCATCGCCACTTTCAGTTGGATGGCGCGGGGCGGCATCATTGGCAGCCGATTGCGCCTCGTTCCCGGGTGGAAGTGGCGTTTGACAATCCTTCATTGCGTTGGTCCGGCTTTTCATATTTTGACACCAATACCGGGACTGCGCCGCTGGAAGAGGATTTCATTTTCTGGGATTGGTGCCGGGCGCCCATGCCGGAAGCGACCGCCATATTGTACAATGCATCGCGCCGCGATGGGTCAGCGCAATCCCTCGCCCTTCAGGTGAACCGCGCCGGAGAAGTCGCGGATATGGCAATCCCCGCGCCCGCCACCATGCCGCCTGGGTTTTGGCGCGTGCCGCGCCCGACACGGTCCGAGGATGGCAAGGCAGAGCTGGTGCGCGCTTTGGTGGATGCGCCCTTTTATACGCGATCCGAAATCCGCACGCGGCTTCTGGGGCAGAACGCTGTTGCCGTGCATGAAAGCCTGGCGCTGAACCGCTTTGACAATCTGGCGGTGCAATCGCTGATGCTGCCCTTCAAGGTGCCGCGGGCGAGATCCTAATCATACCAACCAACATCCAGGGTTGCCACCTCACCAAAGGTAGCGCCCCGCGCCATGGCCATGCGGATGATGGGCCATGACGTTGCTGTCATGGTCAGGAAGGGCATGGGATCGCGCCGGTCCCATGTGACGTCGCGCGTGGAAAACAATTGGCGCAGATTTTCGCGAAACGGGCCGCGCCGGAACAGCGACATCTGCGTTTCCGTCAGCGCCGAATAGAATTGCTGCAAGCGGGTCTCAGGCCGATAGCGCGGGATGAAGCCCGGTTCCACAACGGCGCGCGCGATATCTTCGCGCTGCCAGAAATGCAAACCACTTGTCGTGCGCGGATTGCATTCAATCACCCAAGGCTGACCCGCCTCGTCCACCATGATGTCGAAGGCGATGAAGCCGGTCCATTGCGCGGCAGCGATGAAGCGCGTGATCCAGTCAGCAATCGCGGGATGTTCCACCCGTTCAAAAGCGACAGCGACCGAGCCTGATTTCTGCGCTGCACGGTAGATGACGGTGGATGAGACGCGCCCCTCATGCGCGATGGAGCATGAACTATATTCCGCACCCATCACGCAGCGCTGCACAATCGTGGGAATCGCGGGATCAGGCGCCGGCAAGGCAGCGCCGGCGGGCAAAAGCCGCACGCCTCGGCCCGAACAGGAATGCACCGGCTTGACCACCACCGGGCCAGATTGCACCAAAGCCTCTGCTGCCGGATCGCCGAGCGCATGGGTTTCCGGCACGGCAAGGCCCCAAGCGACTGCCTGCTGCACGAAGCCGTGCTTGTTGTGCAGGCGGAGCAAATTCTCGGGCGGCATGGTGAAAAGCCGCGTGGTGGCAGGCAGGCCATCGCGCAGGAAGGCGACATGCATGGTTTCTTCCGAAACCGGCACAACAAGATCAATCTTCTCATCCGCGATGATGCGCCTGAGGTCGGCCAGATAGGCCTGCTTGTCTTCCGCTGGCGCCGTCACGCGATGGCTTTGCGCAACCGCGCGGGAAGCGCCCGCCAGATGGCGCTTGAAGGGTTCCGCCACCACCACGCGCCAGCCAAGATCCGCAAAGCCGCGCGCCACATCCAGCGCCTTGGGCAGGCGCCCGAGGGTCAGCAGCACATTGCCCGTCATGCCGCGCGGGTGACGCGGCACATCACCTGCCGCGCCGGGCGCGTGGTGAGCCGCGCGGCGGGGCGCACATCACCAGGCGCTTCGATGTGGAAATCAAAATGGCGAAACAGCCGCGCAATCAGCAGCACCGCTTCCACCTGCGCAAAAGCAGCACCCGCGCAAACCCGCGGGCCAATGCCGAAGGGAATATAGGCGCCCGTAGTCATTTCCGCTTCGCGTTCCGGCAGAAAACGATCTGGGTCAAAAAAATGCGGATCGCGCCAATAGGCCTGGTGCCGATGCAGCACCCAAGGTGCCACCATGATTAGCGCGCCCTTCTTCACCGGGTAATCACCGATGCGCGTTGCCTCATTCGCCACGCGCGGCAGGAAGGTGATGGGCGGATAAAGCCTCAGCGTTTCACGAAACACATTACGCACAAACAAAAGTTTGCGCGTATGTTCGAACAGGATCGGCCCAGGCCCAACGATTTCATCAATTTCCGCGCGCAACCTTGCGACCAAAGCGGGTTGCGTCGCGAGCAGATAAAACACCCAGGTCAGCGCACTGGCGCTGGTTTCATGCCCGGCAAGGAACAGCACGCCGAGCTGATCAATCAGCTCTTCGCGCGTGAAGGCTTTGCCTTCCACATCATGCGCGGCGATGATGGCGCTCGCGATATCGTCAAAGCTGCTGGCGCCATCGCCCAAATGCGTATCCAGTAATTCGCCCAAATATCGCCGGATCAGGCCGCAGGCATTCAACACGCTTTCCTTTTGCGGAATACGCTTCCATGCGCGGTCAAAAATCAGCCGGCGAATTTCTACCT
>CALRPR020000144.1:0-3145 GCA_943370125.1 Allobosea thiooxidans
CTTTTCCTCACCGGGATGAAAGCGCGTATTTTCCAAAAGGAGCACGCCACCTTCAGGCAAAGCCGCGACCGCCGCTTCGGCGGCATCCCCCACACAATCATCGCACCAGGCAACAGGGCGGTTCAGCGCCGCAGCCAAGGCCTCCTGCATGGGCTTCAACGACATTTCCGGCACGCGTTTGCCCTTGGGCCGATCGAAATGGCTCAGCACCACCACGCGGGCACCTTTTTGCGCCAGTTCAGCGATGGTCGGGCAAAGCCGTTCGATGCGGGTGCGATCCGTGATGCGGCCATCCTTGACCGGCACATTCAAATCAGCGCGCAGCAATACGCGCTGACCCTTGGCAGGCAGCGCATCAATCGTCTTGAAAGCCATGATGGAACCTCGGGCAGGGGTGGGGCAGCACGTGGCGCGCTGCCCCGGAACACCAGATTAGAGAGAGCCGAACAACGCCGCAGTATCGCTCATGCGGTTCGAAAAACCCCATTCATTGTCATACCAGGACAGCACGCGCACCAACCCGCCATCCACCACCTGCGTCTGCGTCGCATCAAAGGTGGAAGAAGCCGGGTTGTGGTTGAAATCAATGCTGACCAGCGGTTCGGTATTGTAACCCAGAATACCCTTCAATTCGCCTTCAGCCGCCGCCTTCATCGCGGCATTCACCGCTTCCTTCGTGACACCTTCCTTGGCGGGGACGAAATCCAGCGAAACGAGGGAGACATTGGGCGTCGGGATGCGAATGGCCGTGCCATCCAGCTTGCCCTTCAATTCCGGCATCACCAGGCCCACCGCCTTGGCTGCGCCGGTGGAAGTCGGGATCGCGGAAACCGCCGCGGCGCGGGCGCGATGCAGATCCTTGTGCAACGTATCCACGGTGTTCTGATCCCCCGTATAGGCGTGGATCGTCACCATATAGCCGCGCAGAATGCCGAAATTCTCATGCAGCACCTTCGCCACGGGCGCCAAGCAATTGGTGGTGCAAGACGCGTTGGAAATTACCGTCATGTCTTTCGTCAGCGTCTTGTGATTGACGCCATAAACAATGGTCGCATCCGCATTATCGCCAGGGGCAGAGATCACCACCTTACGCGCGCCGGCGGTGATCAGCGCGGAAGCCTTTTCCTTGCTGGTGAAAATGCCAGTGCATTCCATGGCGACATCAACGCCCTGGAAGGGCACCTTGGTCGGGTCACGCTCAGCGCTCACGATGATCGGCGCATAAATTCGGCCATTGGCGGTGATGATGATCTTATTGCCATCTACCGCAACCTCACCGGGGAAGCGGCCATGCACACTGTCATAGCGGAACAGATGCGCATTGGCTTCCACACTGCCAAGGTCATTGATGGCAACGCATTCCACATCGCGGCGATTGCTTTCAATCATCGCGCGCAGCACCAGGCGCCCGATACGTCCGAACCCATTGATGGCAACCTTGACGGCCATGATATTTTCCTTCCCCGAAAGAACCGAAATCAGACAGCAAGCCGCTTGCGTACGGCTTCAACCACCGCATCCGGCGTGATGCCGAAATGCTTGAACAAATCATCGGCGGGGGCCGAAGCGCCGAAGCCCGACATGCCAATGAAAACACCATCCGCACCAAGCCAGCGTTCCCAGCCAAAACCAACCGCGGCTTCAATGCCAAAACGCGGCGCGCTACCCAGCACGCTGGCACGATAGGCGTCATCCTGTGCCGCGAATAATTCCCAACACGGGAGAGACACTACAGCGGTTGGAACGCCGGCTGCTTGCAATGCCTCCCGCGCGGTCATGGCGAGCGACACTTCGCTGCCCGTCGCGATCAGCGTCGCTTGGCGCGCGCCTTCGGCTTCTGCCAGCACATAGCCACCGCGGGCGGAGCGATTCTCGGCTGTATCGGTGCGCAGCGTCGGCAGATTCTGGCGCGACAAAGCAAGCAGAGATGGCCCATCAGCGCGGCGCAAAGCCAATTCCCAGCATTCCGCTGTCTCCATCGCATCCGCCGGGCGGAAGACATGCACATTCGGCATGGCGCGGAAGGAAGCGAGATGCTCCACCGGTTGATGCGTCGGGCCATCTTCGCCAAGGCCGATCGAATCATGCGTCAGCACATGAATAACGCGCTGGCGCATCAGCGCGGCAAGCCGCACCGCGGGGCGCAGGTAATCGCCAAAGACCAGGAAGGTGCCGCTATAGGGAATGATGCCGCCATGCAGCGCCATGCCATTCATGGCCGCCGCCATGCCATGTTCGCGCACGCCCCAATGCACGAAGCGGCCGCTGAAATTGCTGGGCGTAATCGCCGGCACGCCCTTCACATTGGTATTATTGGACCCCGTGAGGTCCGCCGAACCGCCAACCATTTCCAGAACTGAAGGCACCAGGGCTTCCAGCGCCTTCTGGCTGGAAACGCGGGTTGCCAGCTTTGGCTTATCGGTCGCGATTTGAGTGCGCAGCGCGGACAGCGCCTCATTCCAGGCTTCCGGCAGGCGGCCGGCCATGGCGCGTTCGAATTCGGCGCGCTGCGGATGTTTGGCGATTCGCTTCAGCCAGGAACGCCGCGCGCCCGCGCCGCGCCGCCCGGCATTTTCCCAAAGCGCCTTGATATCCGCCGGCACTTCAAAGGGCGCCGCAGTCCAGCCGAGCGCCTGCTTGGCGGCAGCGGCTTCAGCCGCGCCCAGTGGCGAGCCATGGCTGCCCGCTGTCCCCGCCTTGGTCGGTGCGCCGAGGCCAATGATGGTCCGGCAAGCGATCAACGTGGGCTTGCGGTTGCGCATGGCCCAGGACATGGCGGCGGCCAATTCGCTCGCATCATGCCCATCCACGCGCCGCACGGCCCAGCCATATGCCTGGAAGCGCTTCAGCACATCTTCCGAAAATGACAGCGCGGTGTCGCCATCAATCGAGATATGGTTGTCGTCCCAAAGCACGGTCAGCTTGGAAAGCCCGTAATGGCCCGCCAACGCGGCCGCTTCATGGGAGATACCTTCCTGAAGGTCTCCATCAGAAGCGATGACCCAGGTGCGGTGATCCACCAGCGAAACGCCAAAACGCGCCGCCATCATGCGTTCGGCCATTGCCATGCCGACCGCGGTGGAAATCCCCTGGCCGAGCGGGCCGGTGGTGGTCTCGATCCCCGGATGTTCGCCAAATTCCGGAT
>CALRPR020000145.1:0-3036 GCA_943370125.1 Allobosea thiooxidans
AGGGTTTTCCGGTTGCAGGATTTGCACCAGCCCATCCACGGAAGGACAAGGCGGCACGCTGGCGGAACGGTGCAGCGGAGAAACGGCAGTGCGGGAACGGATATGGCTCATCACAGAGACCCCTTCTGAAAGGGAAGAAACGGCGCCCCCGCCGCCGCACCGCAGCCCTTGGGGCTGGGTGCAGCGGCGGGAATGAGGAAGCCCGCCGGGCGCCATGCCGCGTTCCGACCCCGAACCCCCCTCGGCCTGCAAAGCTGGCTTAGGGGCAGGGTGGGCGCGCAGCTACGCCTTCAGGGCGCTGCGTTTAAAGCGATGAGGAGGTCATCGCAGAGCGGCAGACAGGCGACACAGGCGGCTCCCTCGAACATTCCGGCCCATTGGTGGCCGGATCGAACAAAGGACGCGTCCCGTCGTTGCTTATGGCCCGTCTGGAGCATTTTCAAGCCAAGTGGTTTCACTTGGCGACTCAGAAAATGCGACCAAACAGAGGCTTAGAGCGGTTCCCGTGAACTAACGAGAACGGGAAACGCTCTAAAGGGCCCTGCGGCACGTGCGATGGCGTCAGCACCTCCATCCCGGATGGCGCTGACGGGTTTATATGCGGGTTTTATGCCGAATGCAAGAGAAATTTCGCCCCTTATCGTAAAATGTCTCGGCGATACGCCTGATGGCTGCAATTGAGGCGGGAAATTATCCGGCCATCACTTCTTTCCGGCCAAAAGGCACAGATACTCCCAGCCCATAGTGGCGGCAGCCAGTGCGGTGATTTCCGCGACATCATAGGCCGGGGCCACTTCCACAATATCCGCACCGCGAAAATCAATACCCGCCATGCCGCGCAGGATCGCCTGCGCCTGCCAGCTTGCCAGCCCGCCAATCTCGGGCGTGCCGGTGCCGGGGGCAAAGGCGGGATCGAGCCCATCAATGTCGAAGGAAAGATAGCAGGGGCCGGTGCCAAGCACGCCGCGTGCTTGGGCTATCACCGCAGCGATTGGGGATTGATGGACATCCTGCGCCGAAAGGATGGTCACCCCCTGCCCACGCGTCCATTCAAACATCTCAGGCCAGGCGGGCGAGCGGATGCCGATCTGCACCATGCGCCGCGGATCAACCAGCCCCTCCGTAATGGCGTGCCAAAATACTGCGCCATGCGCGAAGCGCTGCCCGAAATTATCTTCCGAGGTGTCGAGATGCGCATCTATATGCAGCAGCCCGACCGGCTCACCAATCCGTTTGGTCAGTGCACGAAGTAGCGCAAGCGTAATGCCATGTTCACCACCAAAGGCGAGCAAATGGGCAAGGCCCGTCGCCTGTTCCTCAATCATGGCGAGGCTTTTCTGGATGTCACCAAGGGCGATGTCGAATTCCCCAAGATCGGAAAGATCAAGAGAGGTTGGATCAGCGCCGCTTACGGGATGTCGGCCATCGGTCAGCATGCGCGCTGCGTTGCGGATGGCGCGCGGGCCATCGCGCGCACCGGCGCGGTTGGTGGTACCGATATCCAGCGGCACGCCGGCCACGCAAAAGCCAGCGCTTCGATCATGGGCGCGAGCGCCCAGAAATGAATGCGGCGCGGCGAAGGTGATGGGGGTTGTCATGGGCGTGTCTCGCGATTTTGCGTGGAGGAATATGTACCGATTTGCGCCATCAAGGGAGCCCTCAGCTTATTGGCGAGCACTGTGTTGGTGGCGCGGAAGGCTGCTGACGTCGGCTTACGGGGTGACGTGGTAGCAACTGCGTCGCCGATCATGTGAGTAGTGCCCGCGGTCACGACAGGGTTTTTTCCTTTCATCAGGCTGCAATCATTTAGTCGTCCCTCTGTCATAGTCCAATGATAGCGAAACGCTTCCTTGGAAAAAGGCTCGACCATGATGAAGCTGCGCCATCTTTTATTGACCACGGTTCTTTGCATCTCCGCGCCCGCTTTTGCGGATCAGCGTTTCGAGGCGACCTTGACTGGGCACGCGATATTGCCTGCCTTCACCATGGTCCTGCCGCCGGCAGATGCGCCGCGTGATGCGCTGGTTTCGGGTAAATTCGCGGGGCCGGGTAATACGCGGGTTGATACACCTGGCGCCGTGATGGGCGATACGGGTGCGATGCATGGCAATCGGCAGACGGGCATTGCCTTTCCCTTCATTGGCCAACCGGTTCAGGGCTTTTCGGGCATTAAGCCGGTGGCCAATGAGCCAGGCCATTACTGGGTGCTCACGGATAATGGGTTTGGTAATCGCCGCAACAGCCCTGATGCTTTGTTGATGTTTCATAAGGTAAAACCTGATTGGGCGACCGGGCAGGTGGCGATGCTGCAGACCACCTTCCTGCGTGATCCGCTGCGCCGTATCCCGTTCCGCATCGCCTATGAGGGCACGGAGCAACGCTATTTGACCGGTTCTGATTTTGATCTTGAGAGCATCCAGCCACTGGCTGATGGGTCTTTCATGATTGGCGATGAATTTGGGCCATTCCTTATTCATGTCTCGGCGAATGGCATCGTGCAGCGCGTGATTGAAACGCGCATGGATGGTCAGGTTTTGATGTCGCCCGATCACCCGGCGCTGCAAGTGCCTGCAAGCCCAACCGCCGGTGTGCCGTTTCGTGTGCGGCGTTCCGGTGGTTACGAAGGGATGGCTCTGACGCCGGATGGCCAGACGATATGGGCCCTGCTGGAACAGCCGCTTTTTGCTGCCAATTCGGATCAATCCGAAGGTCAGTTCCTGCGCATCCTGGAATTCAGCGTGCCACGCATGGAATGGACCGGCCGCACCTTGCGCTACCGGCTTGAAGCGGGCGCGACAGCCATTGGCGACTTCAATTTCATTGATGCCACCCGCGCCCTTGTTATTGAACGCGACAATGGCGAAGGGGACCCGGGCCTTGCTTGCGCCCAGGGTGTTCGCCCCACGCCGCAGCAGCCCTGTTTCCCGCTGCCAGCGCGCTTCAAGCGTGTGTATCTTGTGGATCTGGCCCAGGCTGATGCGGACGGCTTTGTGCGCAAGATCGGCCATATTGATCTGATGGCCATTCGGGACCCCA
>CALRPR020000146.1:0-3025 GCA_943370125.1 Allobosea thiooxidans
GGTGGAACGCGGCGCGATTCCGGCGACACTCGGCTATCGGGGCTACACAAAATCTTCCTGCACTTCAGTCAATCACGTGGTCTGCCATGGCATTCCGGGGGACCGCGTGCTGGTGGATGGCGATATCATCAATATTGACGTCACCGTCATCCTGGATGGCTGGCATGGCGATTCGAGCCGCATGTATGTGGCCGGGGAAGCTTCCACCAAGGCCAAGCTTCTCATGGATGTGACCTATGACGCCATGATGAAGGGCATCGCGGCCATCCGCCCAGGGGCGACTTTGGGTGATATCGGGCACGCCATTCAGGTGCATGTGGAAAAGCACCGCTTCAGCGTGGTGCGGGATTTTTGCGGCCATGGCATTGGCCGGCACTTCCATGAACCGCCCAATATCCTGCATTTCGGCCGCCCCGGCGAAGGGCCGAAGCTGAAGCCCGGCATGTTCTTTACCGTGGAACCCATGGTGAATGCGGGCCGGCCCGAGGTGAAAATCCTGGATGATGGCTGGACTGCCGTGACGCGCGACCGATCCCTGTCTGCCCAATTTGAGCATATGGTGGCGGTGACGGATAACGGGGTAGAGATTTTCACCCTTTCCCCGACGGGGATGCATAAGCCGCCTTATGGTGCCTGAGCCCAGGCGCCAGCCAGTGAGGTGGTTTTTGTCTGGCATTTTTCAATCATAGGTTTTATTGATCCATCCAGTTTCGCGTATTTTGGGGCGCGTACGGGTTGGAACATGGCTATCCGCAAGATCAAGGGCCTCGCTGAGGCCAGCGCCCTACCAGGGCTAGAGCTTGTCACCGATGAGGCCGAGGCACCCCCCGGCCATTTGGGGCATCGCGCCCGCATGCGCGAAAAGCTGCTGCGCGCCGGCCCGGATGCGCTGCTGGATCACGAATTGCTGGAAATGGTGCTGTTCCTGGCTTTGCCCCGGCGGGACACCAAGCCGATCGCCCGCGCCTTGCTGGGGCGCTTTGGGTCCTTCGCGGGCGCCATCAGCGCCCCGGTCCAGGAACTCGGCCAGATTGAGGGCTTGGGGGAGGCCGGCATCGCCGCGCTGCGTTGCATTCAGGCTGCCGCGCTGCGCTTGGCGCGCGAAGAAGTGCGCGAAAGCCCGGTTTTGAACAATTGGGAAAAGCTGCTCGCCTATCTGAACGCGGTGCTGGCGCGCGAGCGGATCGAGCAATTCCGCATCCTATTCCTGGACGCCAAGAACCGGCTGATTGCTGATGAAGCGCAGGCCAAGGGCACGGTAAATCACACGCCGGTCTATCCGCGCGAAGTGGTGCGCCGCGCCTTGGAATTGCAGGCAACGGCGCTGATCCTGGTGCATAACCACCCGTCAGGCGACCCCTCACCGTCTCGTGCGGATGTGGACATGACGCGAGAGGTCGGCCAGGCCGCGACCATGCTTGGCATTGTGCTGCATGATCACCTGATTATCGGCAATGGCCGGCATTATTCCTTCCGCCGCGAAGGGCATCTTTGACCCTGCTCAGGCCATGGGCACCCATGGCAAGGCGCGCGAAGCCTGATAGGGTTGCTGGCATGAGCATGACCTATCGGGTTGAGGCCTATAACCTCTCCCACGCTTCCGAAAATCGCATTCATGATGATGCGACCGCGCAACGCTTTGGCTTCACCGGCGGGCTGGTGCCGGGGGTGGAGGTTTTCGCTTATTGCTGCCACCTGCCAGTAGAAAAATGGGGCCGCGATTTTCTAAGCCGCGGGGAAGTTTCGGCAGGCTTCCAAAAGCCGGTTTATGATGGGCGCATCGCGACCGTCACCGCGACGCCAGAAGCGGATGGGCTTGCGCTGAAAGTGGAAAGCGAAGGCGTTTCCTGCGCAGCCAGTTTTGCGCGGCTGCCGGCATCGTCCCCCGCGGCAATTTCCCTTGCCGATTGGCCCGCCGCATCACCGCGCGAAACACGCCCGAAGGCGAGTGATGAAAGCTTGGCGCCCGGGCTTTGGCTTGGAACGCACGCCTTGGCGCTGACGCCGCAGGTCTTGGCTGATTATGTGCGTGATGTGCGCGAAACCACGCCACTTTATGCTGAACAGGGCATTGCCCATCCTGGCTTGGTGCTGCGCATGTGCAATTGGCTGCTGACGCAAAATGTCGTGCTGGGGCCGTGGATTCATATTGGCAGCAAGCTCCGCTTTCACAGCGAAGCGCGGCTTAGTGAAAGCCTGACTGCGCGCGGGCGCATCACTGCCAATATTGACCGCAAGGGGCATCGGATTGTGACGATTGAAGCGCTGGTGCTGGCGGATGGCGCGCGGCCTATCGCGCAGGTGACGCATGACGCGATTTGGCGCCCGCGCCAGGTGGCTGAGGCTGGGGGTTAAATCAGGCGCAGGATTTTCCCGCCCATCACGGCTGCACAGTCCGCTGCAACCTCTCCACGGCAAACCCTTCCCGCCGCGCGACCGCCACCGCTGCCGCATAATCTGCTTCCGCCATCACCGGCGCGCGCGACAGCACCCAAAGATAATCGCGCCGCGGTGCGCCCACCACGGCCCAGCGATAATCAGGATCAAGGCCAATAATCCAGTAATCGCCAAAGAAGGGCCAGAAGAAGCTGACGCGCAGCCGGTCATTCCCTGGGCTCGCGCTGCGGGCAATGGCGGTGGCGTTGCGCATCGCCCCATCCGCGGCGGCATTGCGGCAGCGATTGAGCACATCCACCGCGCCATCGGGACGGAGCGTATATTGCGCCGTCACCGCTTCACAGCGCACGCGGCTGCTGTCCTGAAAACTGGTCGGAAAGCGCGCCGCTTCATGCCAAAGCCCGGCATAGCGGGCCAGATCAACCTGCCCCACAGTGGCCGGCGTGTTCGGCCCAGGCTGGGTAGTGCAGGCACCAAGTGCCAGCAACGCAACAAGCAAAAGATGGCGCATCTTATTCCCCCGGAATGCTGCCCTTGGGCAGCGTCAGTACATGATCATAAATCGCCCCTGCGGTGGTGATCCAAAAATCACTGCGCCGCGCGGTGATATGTGCCAGCGCGCGCCGCA
>CALRPR020000147.1:0-3006 GCA_943370125.1 Allobosea thiooxidans
GGCTGGCTGCCCATGCACGGGATGGTGCCGCGACTTTCGGGGACGCCAGGGATTCTCGCCCGGCCAGCACCGAAACTTGGTGAGCATAACGAAGAAATATTGCTGCCGCTGCTAGGGGTGGAAAAATACAATAAGCTCAGGACAACAGGGGGCGCTGCCCCCTAACCCCCGCCGGGGCAACAGTGTTACCCCGGACCCCGCCAGAACTTAAGGGAACCACAGATGAAACTCTTTGACCTAAATGGAAAAACAGCGCTCGTGACAGGGTCCAGTCAGGGGATTGGGTTTGCACTCGCAAAGGGGCTCGCGGAAGCGGGGGCGCGCGTGATCATCAATGGGCGCGATCCGGAACGGCTCCAAACCGCGCATAAGAAACTCAAGGACTCAGGCATCGAAACCATCACCCGCGCCTTCGACGTGACCGATCCCAAAAGCGTTGAGGACGCCTTCGTGGACATGGAAAGCACGATCGGGCCAATCGATATCCTCGTCGCCAATGCCGGCATCATGCGCCGCGCCCCTGCCACCGAAATGCCACCCGAAACCTGGCGCGAAGTGCTCGGCACCAACCTCGACGGCGTCTGGTACTGCTGCCAGGCCGCCGGCAAACGCATGGTCCCACGCGGTGCCGGCAAAATTATCACCATATGCTCCGTGCAAAGCGAATTGGGCCGCCCCACCATCGCGCCCTACGCCGCGAGCAAAGGGGCGCTGCGGATGCTGACCCGCACCCTCTGCGCCGAATGGGCGAAACACGGCGTCAATGTGAACGGCGTGGCACCTGGTTATTACGCGACCGAACTCACCAGCGCGTTGGTGCAAAATGCCGACTTCAGCGATTGGCTCTGCAAACGCGTCCCCGCCGGACGCTGGGGCAAGGTGGAAGAATTGGTGGGCGCCACCGTCTTCCTCGCTGCCCCAGCCTCAGACTTCGTCCATGGCCATCTGCTTTATGTGGATGGCGGCATGACGGCTGTCGTTTAACCCACGCGCGCGATCAACTTTTTCGCGCGCTCGACAATTGGCTTGTCAATCATATCGCCTTCAAACGCGACCGCACCCTTGCCTTCCGCCAGCGCGGCATCGAAAGCCGCGACCAGCCGCCTGGCGCGCGCAACCTCCTCAGGTCGCGCGCCGTATTCCTCATTGATGATCGCCACCTGCGATGGATGCACGCAGGACGCACAGGCAAAGCCAAGGGCACGAGACCGGCGCAGCATGGCGCGATAGCCATCCAGATCCTTCAACCCCGCCACGGTACCAATAAAGCCAAGCGGCAAGATCCCCGCGCCACGTGCGGCAATCAGACCCATGCGCTTAGGCAAATCCAGCGCATCGGGCGTGGGTTCAGCGCCCAGATCGGTCGCCAAATCTTCCCCCCCCACGCCAAGCGCCACGATGCGCGGATCAGCGCCCGCAATCGCATCCGCGTGGCGCAACGCAGCGGCATCTTCGATCAGCACAATGAAGCGCAGCGAGCCCACCACGCGCCCCGCCGCCACTTCCGATTCGGCCGCGAGTTCGGATAGCAGCCGAACATGATCCGCGCCCATCATCTTGGTGCAGATCACGCCATCCGCACCCGCCGCAGCGGCTGCCGCAATATCCTCCGCCGCCATGCGCAGCGGGCGATTGATACGCACCACAATATCCGCGCCATTGCGCCGCGCGCTGGCCGCCGATGCCGCAAGCCCGGCCCGCGCGCGCGCCTTGGAATCCGGCGCCACACCATCTTCCAAATCAAGAATAATGGCATCCGCGCCGCGTTCATGCGCCTTGGCGACAAAGCGTTCTTCGCTGGCCGGCACATAAAGCAGCGAACGCCACTGCGGCAGATCGCGGCTCATGGCAAAATCTCCGACCCCGGCACAATGCCCTTGGGCAGGCTAGCCGCGTGACGCGCGATCTCTCCAGGCCGCGCCAACCAAATCTTATCGCGCTGCGTCAGGATATGCTGCATGGCGCGGCGGAAGGGGCGAAGCCGAAAGGGTTGGCCGATGATGAAAGGGTGCAGCACGATGGAACACACCAGCGGCATATCGCGCGACCGATCCAGCATTTCATCAAACTGATCCACTACCATATCGGCGAAATCCCGCGCTGCTTGCTGGCGGAAAATAGCAACAGGGCTGTCATTCACTTCGACCGAATAGGGCACGGAAAGCATCGGCCCGGCGCGGGTGGTCATCCAGAAAGGCTGGTCATCTGCCGGCCAATCCATGACATAGCTGAAGCCTTCTTCCTTTAGCAGATCAAGCGTGGTCGCCGATTGCGTGATGTAGGGGCCAAGCCAGCCATCGGGCGCCTTGCCGGTATGACGAATGATCGCCTCCCGGCTTTCGGCAATCAGCCGGCGCTCATCATCCTCAAAAAGAATATCCTGCCGTTCCGCATTGGTGCGGCCATGGCCGATGAATTCATCCCCGCGCTTCATGAGCGCTGGCGCAATTTCCGGACAGGTATCCAGCACCAGCCCATTCACATTATGCGCACATGGCAGCCCGTATTCATCGAACATGGCCAGCATGTTCCAAAGCCCGACGCGATTGCCGTAATCCCGCCAGGCGTAATTGCGCTGGGATTGCGGCGCGGCGGCGCCGGTGCTGTCACTGCCAAGCCCAGCGCGGAAAGCGAAGGCTTCAATGTTATTGCACAGCACCACCGCTAGCCGCGCCCCATTGGGCCATTCATAGGTTGGGCGCTGGGGGATGGCGCTATGCTGATAGCGCCCATGGGTTGGCAGTTTCATGGCTGGTCTCCGCTTGCTGCGCGGGACGCTAAGGCCGCGGCAGGGCTCCGTCAAAGCGGTGAACCCCCTTTGCAGGGCCACCCCGCCATGCGCTACTCTTCACTTGAAAAGTGGAGGAACGGCGTATGCCAGACGGCAGCACAACGGATCGGATCGCCTATTCGGCGCCGATCGGCGATGAGGTGAAGACCACCACCTGCTATATGTGCGCCTGTCGCTGTGGCATTCGCGTGCATCTGAAGGATGGCCGGGTCCGC